>NZ_CALDGS010000154.1 GCF_937941905.1 uncultured Mycolicibacterium sp.
TCGGCGATGCGGGGACTCAACGACAGGAACGCCACCCCGCGCGGGACGAGCAGCCACTTGTAGGCCGCGGCGACCGTGACGTCGGCCCAGTCCAGGGCCAGCCGCTTCCAGCCGGCCGCCTGGGTGACGTCGAGCACCACCAGGGTGTCGGTGCCGGTGACCGCGGCCCGCAGCGCGTCGGTGTCCAACACCGCGCCGTCGGCGGACTGCACGACGGAGGCCACCACCACGTCGTGGTCCGCCGCCGTGGCCAGCAGTGCGTCTGCGCCCAGTTCGGAGACGGTGAACCGCGGCGGCAGGCCGTAGGTGGGGGTGTTGAGGAAACCCGGCGCGCCCTCGAACAGGTCGGCCGCGCCGACCCCGGGGACCGGGTGCGCGGTCATTCCCGCCGCGAACGATCCTCGCCGCGCAGCCGGGCCTGCAACTGCTCCCGCTCGGCCCGGCGCCGCTCGTCGAGGGCCGCCATGCTCGCCGTCGCCCGGCGGCGCAGCGGGGCGAACAGCCAGATGCCCAGCGGCAGCGCGATCACCAGCGCGAACAGCGCGGCGATCGGCAGCGGGAAGTCGTCCACGCCGAGCAACCGCCCGGCCCCGAAGATCACCGCGGTGAGCGCGACGAACAGGGCCAGCCGGGCGCCGGTGTAGGCCAACAGGTCGAGCACCACGCGTGAACCCAGCCGTTTGTCGGACACGGACCGAGCCTACAAGCGGGGCGTATATTCAATGCCAGGAGGTTTTCCGTGGCGTACTTGCTCCTGATCCTGGTGATCGCCGCCCTGGTGTACCTGGGCTGGCGGATGGTGCGCGCGAACAACCGCCCGCCGACGCGGGTGATCGGCCCGGACGACGATCCGGAGTTCCTGCGCCGGATCGGCAACGGCGACACCAACCCGCGTCCCTGAGCGCGGCGGGCTCCCGGCCGGCCCGATACCGGCCTACCCCACCCCGGCGTAGGAGTGCAGCCCGACCGTCACCAGGTTGATGAAGAACAGGTTGAACACCATCGCCACGAACCCGGCGACGTTGATCCAGGCGGCCTTGCGGTCGCGCCAGCCCGCGGTCGAGCGGGCGTGCAGGTAGGCGGCGTAGATCACCCAGGCGATGAACGACACCGTCTCCTTGGGGTCCCAGCCCCAGTAGCGGCCCCAGGCCTCCTCGGCCCAGATGGCCCCGAAGATCACCCCGAACCCGAACACCGGGAAGGCGAAGATCGTGGTGCGGTAGGCGATCCGGTCCAGGGTCTGGGCGTCGGGCAGCCGGTGCACGATGCGGGCCGGCACGCCCTGCGCGTCCGGCGCGCCGAACCGCGACATCTTCAACAGGAACAGGATGCTGGCCACGCCGGCGACCAGGAACACCCCGGAGCCCAGGCTGACCACCGACACGTGGATGGGCAGCCAGTAGGACTGCAGCGCCGGCATCACCGGGGCGGCGTGGCTGTAGAGCCAGCGGCCCGAGATGGTCAGCAGGATCAGCACCGGCACCAGCACGAACACCCACAGCGAGCGGTACTGCGGCCGGCGCAGCACCACCGCGGCGGCCACCAGCCCGCAGAAGCTGGTGAGGTTGATGAACTCGTACATGTTGCCCCACGGCACCCGCGAGGTGGACAGCCCGCGCAACACGATGCAGCCCAGTAGCAGCGCGATGCCGAGGTAGACCAGCGCCAGCCCGGCCCGGCCGATGCGTTCGTCGACGGTGCGGCCCGCCGGTTCGACGACCACCCCGGGGGTGTTGGCGCCGGCGGCGACCCCGGCGGTGACCGGTTCGCGGCGCTCGACCTTGCGGGCCCGGGTGTAGGCCAACTCGACCGCCAGCAGCATCAGCGCCACCGTGAGCACCACCACCGAGGAGGTGAAGGCCCAGTCCGAGTAGCGCGCCAGCCCGAGGTCGATGTCTGTGCTCATGGCAGATCCGTTCCGGTTCTCGCTGTGGGTGCCGGGCCGTCGAGGATCCGCGCGACGAGGCGCTCGAACTCCTCGCCCCAGCCGGAGTTGTCGGTGCGGGCCAGACCGCCCAGCTCGACGCCTACGGTACCGGGGCCGGCGGGTGTGATCCGCACCCAGATGCGCCGGCGCCGCACCAGCAGCGACACCAGCAGGCCGGCCATCATCGTCATGGCCGAGATCAGCACCCAGATCTGGGCCGGGTCGTGCGACACCTGGACGTTGATGAACGGCACCGCGCCGTCGAACCGCACGACGGTGCCGTCCGGCAGTCGGGTGGACTCGCCGGCGGCCAGGTTGACCCGGGCCTGCTTGGTCAGCCGGCCCTGTTCGATCAGCCGCGGATCCAGCGAGAACAGCGACTGCGGCCGGCCGGAGTCCAGGCCGGTGTCGCCCCGGTAGATGTCGATGGCCACCGCGGGCCTGTTCAGCTCGGGGAAGCTCGACATCAGCAGGGTGCCGTCGAACTCGGCGGTCGGCGCGAACAGGCCCTGGATGGCGAGCTGGTTGCGGCGCCGCTCGTCGGGGTCGTCGTACATGCCGCCGGGCGGGTCGAAGCGCATCGCGCCCGAGGACAGCAGGGTCAGCGGGTCGTCGGGCCGGAACTGCAGGGTCTGGGTGCGCACCTGCCCGTCCGGGAAGGTGACGGTGAAGGTCGGGGCGTAGCCGTGGCCCTGCAGGTAGATCCGGTCGCCACCGACGCGCAGCGGGTGGTTGACCTGCAGCCGGTACGGCCGCCAGGTGCCGGTGACCAGGTCCGCGCCGGCCTGGTACTCGATGTCCGCGGTGAACGCGGTGGCCTGCCCGTTGGGCAGGTACTCGGCCTGGAAGTCGTTGACCCGCAGGCAGATCGGGGTCAGCGAGGTGCCGTCGACGGTGTTGCCGGCGCGGAACGAGTCGAACGCCGCCGGGGAGGCCGAGCAGAACCCGGGCCCGCCGTCGGCGATGACGATGACGTGGCCCTCGTAGCCGAACAGCTTGCCGGCGGCCACCGCCAGCAGCAGGCCCAGCAGCGAGAAGTGGAAGACGATGTTGCCGAACTCGCGCAGGTAGCCCTTCTCCGCGGCGACCTCCACCGCCCCGTCGGCGCCGTCACGGGTGACGGTGCGCCAGCCGCGCAGCCGCTCGGTGACGGTGGCGGCCAGGGCGGCGGGCTCGCCGGCCAGCTCGGCGCGGTGGTGTTTGGGCAGCCGGCCCAGGTTGCGCGGTGCGGGCACCGGCACCGCGCGCAGGCTGCGGAGGTGCTCGATCAGCCGCGGCGTCAGGCAGCCCACCAGCGACACGAACAGCAGCACGTAGATCGCGGTGAACCAGAAGCTCGAGAACACGTCGAAGGCCTGCAGCCGGTCCAGCCACGGCCCGATCGTCGGGTGCTCGGCGATGTACTCGGCGACCTTGGACTCGTTGAGGCTGCGCTGCGGCAGCAGCGCCCCGGGGACGGCGGCCAGCGCGAGCAGGAACAGCAGCACCAGGGCGGTGCCCATCGAGGTCAGCGTCCGCCAGGTGTTGCGCACGGTGGCGGTGGCGCGCCGCAGGACCGGGACCGCCATCAGATCGGCAGCCTCACGTCGGAGACCAGCGCGTCGCGGATCCAGGCCACGAACTCCCCCCACAGCCCGGTCAGCAGGGCCAGACCCACCAGGACGAGCAGCACCCCGCCGAAGATCTGGATGCCGCGGGTGTGCCGGCGCAGCCAGCCCAGGCCCTGCACCGCCCGCGCCGAACCGAAGGCCAGCAGCACGAACGGGATGCCCAGACCGAGGCAGTAGGCGACGACCAGCGCCACACCGCGGGCCACCGAGGCACCGTCGGTGGCCGAGGCGACGGTGATCACGCCGGTCAGCGTCGGGCCCAGACACGGGGTCCAGCCCAGCGCGAACACCGCGCCGAGCAGCGGCGCACCGGCGATCGTCGACACCTGGCGCGGGGTGAACCGGGCCTGCCGCTGCAGGGCCGGGATGAACCCGACGAACACCAGGCCCATCAGGATCGTGACCGCGCCGCCGACCCGCTGCAGCAGCACCTGGTTGGTGATCAGGGTGGTGGTCATGCCGAGCACGGCGACGGTGCCGAGCAGGAACACCGCGGTGAACCCGGCGACGAACAGCGCGGCCGCACCCGCGACCCGCAGCCGCGCCGAACGCTCCGCGCGCGCCGAGATCGACGTTCGGGCGGATTCTTCTCGCACTTTTTCGCCCGTTGGTGCGTTTGGGCGCTGTAGGGGCGGGGGTTCGGCGCCGACGACGGCGGCCAGGTAGGACAGGTAGCCGGGCACCAGCGGCACCACGCACGGCGAGGCGAACGACACCAGCCCGGCCAGCACGCACACCCCGAGCGCCAGCAGCACCGGCCCGGCGGCGGCGATCTCGGCGAACCCGGTCACGACGCCGGCTCCTGTTCGGCCGCCAGCCGCTCCACCACCGGCTGCAGGTCCTCGGCGAGCAGCTCGCGCAGGAACACCGCCGCCACCCGGTGCTGCCGGTCCAGCACGACCGTCGACGGGATGACCGTGGTCGGGTACCTGCCGCCGAAGGCGATCATGGTGCGCATCGCCGGGTCGTAGATCGACGGGTAGCCGACCCGGCGGTCGACGACGAAGTCGCGGGCGGCGTCCCGGTGGTGGTCGCGCACGTCGATGCCCAGGAACGCCACGCCGAGCTCCCGGGTGGCGTCGTAGACCTGCTGCAGCTCACCGATCTCGGCGCGGCACGGCCCGCACCACTGGCCCCACACGTTGATCACCACGACCTTGCCGGCGAACTCGGGGTCGGCCAGCGAGATCGTGCGCTGCGGGTCGAGCAGGTCCGGGCCGGTGATCGGGCCGGGGGTGCCGCGGGCGGCCGGCGGGTCGTAGAAGATGTCGGTCTGCCCGCCGGGCGCGACGAACTCGAAGGTGCCGCCCTGGGCGACGGCGTCGTCGCCGGTGGAGCATCCGGTCAGCGCGAGCACCGTCGCGCCGACCAGCAGAGCCACCAGCCGCTTCACAGTCCGGCCGGCTCGCTGTATTTCCAGTCGACGACGCGGTCGCCGTCGAAGACGAACGTGTTGAGCGAGGCCAGCCCGCACATCCGCTTGCGCGGGTCGTGCGGCAGCCGCTTGCCGGTCAGGGTGCGGCGCAGGATCTCCACCGGCAGCTGGTGGCTGACCACCACCGCCTCGTGGCCGGCGGCCTTCTCGCGGGCGTTGTGCACGGCCTTGAGCATGCGGGCGGCGATCTGCCGGTAGGGCTCGCCCCAGCTCGGCCGGAACGGGTTGTACAGGTGGCGCCAGTTGCGCGGGTCGCGCAGCGCGCCGTCGCCGACCGACACCCGCTGGCCCTCGAAGACGTTCTCCGACTCGATGAGGTCCGCGTCGGTCAGCACGTCGAGCCGGTGCCGCGCGGCGATGGGGGCGGCGGTCTCCTGGGCGCGCTGCAGCGGCGAGGCGACGACGAGCACGATGTCGCGGTCGGCCAGCGCCTCGGCGACCCGGGCGGCCTGGGCCTGGCCGCGGTCGGACAGCCGGTAGCCGGGCAGCCGGCCGTAGAGGATGCCCTCCGGGTTGTGCACCTCGCCGTGGCGCATCACATGCACGGTCGTCAGATTGGCGCCGGTGGTCTGGCTCATGCCGGGGTGGCCTCCGCGGCGGCACGCGCGGCCGCCGGCAGTGCGGCGGCGATGCGCTCGAACGCTTCGTCGTCGAGAACCGTTGACACGAACCAGGTTTCGAACGCGCTGGGCGGCGCGTAGACGCCGTGTTCGAGCAGAGCGTGGAAGAACGGCGGGAAGCGCCAGGTGTCGGAGGCCTTGGCCGACGCGTAGTCGGTGACCGGGTCCTCGGTGAAGAACACGCTGAGCATGGTGCCCGCCCGCTGCACCCGGTGCGGCACCGACGCCGCGGACAGCGCCTCGGTGAGCAGCGCCTCGAGCCGGTCGGCGTTGGCGGCCAGTCGCGCGTAGGCGGCCTCGTCGGCGGCGCGCAGCGTGGCCAGCCCGGCGGCCATCGCCACCGGGTTCCCGCTCAGCGTGCCGGCCTGGTAGACCGCCCCCAGCGGGGCGAGCCGCTCCATCACCTCGGCCCGGCCGCCGAACGCCGCGGCGGGCAGCCCGCCGCTCATCACCTTGCCGAAGGTGAACAGGTCGGCGTCGACCGGGTCCAGGCCGTACCAGCCGGTGCGGCTGGCCCGGAATCCGGTCATCACCTCGTCGACGATGAGCAGCGCGCCGTGCTCGGCGGTGATGCGGCGCAGCGCGGCGTTGAACCCGGGCCGCGGCGGCACGGTGCCCATGTTGCCGGCGGCGGCCTCGGTGATCACCGCGGCGATCTGCTCGCCGTGGGCGGCGAACGCCTCCTGCACCGCGGCGACGTCGTTGTACGGCAGCACGATGGTGTCGGCGGTGGCCGCCCCGGTCACCCCGGGCGAGGACGGCAGGCCCAGAGTGGCCACGCCGGAGCCGGCGTCGGCCAGCAGCGCGTCGGAGTGCCCGTGGTAGCAGCCGGCGAACTTGACGACCTTGGGCCGGCCGGTGAAGCCGCGGGCCAGCCGGATCGCGCTCATGGTGGCCTCGGTCCCGGAGTTGACCAACCGCAGCCGCTGCACCGGCGGCACCCGGTCGATGATCTCGGCGGCCAGTTCGGTCTCGCTCGGGGTCGGCGCCCCGTAGGACAGCCCGGCGGCGGCGGCCCGCTGCACCGCCTCGACCACGGCCGGGTGGGCGTGGCCGAGGATCATCGGCCCCCACGAGCAGACCAGGTCGACGTAGCGGTTCCCGTCGGCGTCGGTCAGCCAGTAGCCCTGCGCGGAGGTGATGAACCGCGGGGTGCCGCCCACCGAGGTGAACGCCCGCACCGGCGAGTTCACGCCACCGGGGATGACGGCGCAGGCCTGCTCGTAGAGCCGGGCCGAGGCCGCCACCTTGGCCGAGGTGTGGTCAACACGCATGTCCACCAGTGTCCCAGCACCGGCGAATTGGTCAACGACAGGGTGTAGTGCTCGATTTCGCGGCCGGAATGTGATGCGCACGACAGCGCCGCGGCGTTCAATGGCGGTATGCGGCTTCCCGAGTGGCTGGCGCGGTTCAACCGGCACGTGACCAACCCGATCCAGCGGTTGTGGGCGGGCCGGCTGCCGAGCCTGGGCATCCTCGAACACACCGGCCGCAGGTCGGGGCGCGTCTACCGCACCCCGCTGACGGTGTTCCCCACCGCCGACGGGGTGGCGATCCTGCTCACCTACGGCCCGGACCGGGACTGGTTGAAGAACGTCACCGCCGCCGGGCGGGCGAGGATGACCCGGCTGGGCCGCACCTTCGAGGTGTGCGAGCCGCGGGTGGTGTCCCGCGACGAGGCCGCCCCCGAGGTGCTCGGCCGCTGGCGGGCGGTGTTCGCGCGGCTGCCGTTCGAGCAGGCGGTGCTGCTCAGACGGGCCTGACGACCCCGGGGCGCAGCGCCTCGGGCAGGCTGGGCAGGAAGTGCCGGGTGGCGAAGGCGCGCAACTCGTCCGCGGTCTGCAGTGGTTCGGCGCTGGGCAGCAGCAGCACCATGGCGGCGTAGCGCAGGATGGTGTCGGCGAGGTCGTTGACCGCCGCCGGGCCGATCCGCTCGGCGAAGCCGTCCGGGAAGATCACCCGCAGCGCGGCGGCCATCCGCTCGATGGCCGCGCCCCAGTGCTGATGCGCCAGCGCCAGCACGTACCCCGGCTCGTCGCTGATCAGCCGGTGCAGCACGCGGTGTCTGCGGAACCGCAGGATGGACAGCGTGAACGCCTCGACGTAGTAGTTGTTGCCTTGCGGGCCATTGGCTTTCAGCTCGGCGGCGATGTCGGCGAACAGCGCGGCGTTCTCCCGGTCCACCACCGCGGCGATGAGCTCCTCGCGGCTGGTGAAGCGGCGGTAGATGGTGGTGCGGCTGACCCCGGCCCGGCGGGCGACGTCGTCGAGCGCGACCCGGCGGATGCCGTGCTGTTCGAACTCGGCGACCGCGGCGTCGAGGATCGCGGCGGTGACGTCAGGCCGTGCGGCCATAGTGGGCGAAGCCCTTGCGTGCGAACTTGTTGTAGCGCACCGACATCGGCAGCCGGTTCCACAGCCAGTTCACCGGCCGCGACCGCCAGAACGCGGCGAACCGCTGGTAGCGCCGCTCCTGACGCTCGCTCCAGGGCAGGCCGAGCAGTTCGCGTGCCCGCGGCGGCAGCCCGCCGGTGGTCAGGAACGCCGCGACCGGGTTGAACACCACCGACACCACCCGCCACACCGCGGGGTGCACGGCCTTCGGGCAGGGAAACCCCTTGGTGACGTAGCCGACCCCGTACTTGGCGGTCTTGTGCGCGACGAGGACCTCGCTGAGCATGCGGTCCCAGTACCGCTCGAACTCGGCGTAGGTGGCCGGCATCGGCCGGTCGCTCACCCCGTAGCGGCGGTACCAGGTCTTGGACTCCAGGTAGATCCGCTCCTTCTCCTCCGGGGTGAGCCGCTTGACGAAGGTGTCGGCGAAGTAGAGCACCTGGTCGACGAAGGTGGCATGCGCCCAGAAGTAGGTCTCCGGGTCCAGGGCGTGGTAGCGCCGCCCGTCGGGCATCGTGCCCTTGATCCGGTGGTGGTAGTCGCGCACCTGCAGACCGGCGTTGTCCTCGTCGGTGCCGTACACCGTCATGAAGATCGGCGGCAGCGACCGGCGCACCCGGGCGGCGGTGTCCTTGAAGAACACCGAGTGGTCCAGCACGCCCTGGCCGAGGTCGGCGAGCATGTTCTGCAGCACCGCCGGGCGCGGGCCGATGAGGAACATGCGGTTGTCGCCGAAGTACCGCCACACCAGCGAGTCCGGGCCCAGCGGCAACGCGTCGTCGCGGACCCCGGCCGATTCCTGCGCGAGCTCGGTCATGCGCAACAGTGTTACAAATTCCGAACTTTGTACCAACCGGGTGTGAGCGGGCTCACTGCACCGGCCCGGCGGGGCGGGCCGGCCCGGGCATCAGCGCCGGCGGATCCGGGTGACGGCCAGCACCAGCAGCACGCCGGCGACGGTGGCCAGCAGCAGCGACAGCGCCAGCAGCGGGGCGTAGTAGCGCACCGACTCGATGGACTCCACGCCCTCGGCGACCGGTGCGACCGTCACCGTGCTGCGGGAGGCCTGCCAGCTCAGGACGCTGCCGAACACCGCCACCAGGGCCGCGGCCAGCTCGGCGAGCACGCGGCGGTCGGTCACCGGCGGCGTTCCTCCACCAGCCGGACCAGCTCGGCGCGCAGCTGCCTGTGGTTGCGGGCCCAGGCCTGCGCGGTGCGGTCGTTGGTGAGCTTCAGCCCGATACCGGTGCGGCCGCGCGGCACCCCGGTGAGCTCGCCGAGCGCCCGGGCCGACTGCCACTTGGGGACCGCGTTGCCGGTGGGCTCGGGGTAGACCTCGACGATCTCGGCGACCCGGATGGTCTCGGTGCCCTCGCGCAACGCCTCGGGGGTGAGCTCGACCGAGGTGTGCACCCGGGCGGCGTGCACCTGCAGCGCCAGGAAGCCGGTGACCAGCACCAGGAAGATGCCGGGCATGAGCAGCTGGATGCCGTAGCCGGCCCAGCGCTGGATGAGCATCATCGCCACCGCCGAGGCCGGGCCGAGCAGCACCCACAGCCAGCTCGCGCCCTTCTCGTGGAACAGCACCTGCTGTCCGGTGGGGGTCTCGGTCATGTGTCGGCTCCCGGATCCAGGCCGTGGAACCAGGCGCTCGCCGCGGGCCGGGTGAACGCCACCACCCCGGCGATGATCGGGATGATCGCCAGCAGCGGCACCAGCCCGGTGCCGACGAAGATCGTCATCAGCACCAGCACCAGCGCGGCGGCGATGCCGAGCGCGACGGCCGCCCGGCGGAACCGGTCGTCGGCGTCGCGGCGGGCCCGGCCGGACAGGTAGGCCAGCCCGATGCCGGCGACGGCGTAGAGCACCCCGACGCCGCGGCGCAGCACCAGGTACCGGCGGATCTCGTCGTCGGTGACGTCCTCGGGGACCACCGAGCGGATCAGGTCGAAGCTCATCGTGGCGACCAGCAGGCCGCCGCCGATGAGCAGCACCGCGCCCAGCGACAGCACCCAGAAGCCGATCTCGACGACGCGGGGCCGCCCGGGCGGCGTTGGGGATGCGGACATCGTCGGTCAGCCTAGCTCAGCGGGACAGGAATTGATCCGCCTCGCGCCGGTGCAGCAGCACGATCCCGCCCACGATGAGCACCGACCCGACGATGCCGGTGACCGCGTAGACCACCGCCCCCACCGGGGGCCGGGCGTCGGAGAACAGGTTCATCGCGGTGTAGGCCACCGCGGCGACCCCGCCGCCGGTCAGCACGGTGCGGGCCCACCGGTAGCCGTGCCGCAGCAGGAACAGGAAGGTCGCGGTGAGCACCGCGACCACAGCCAGGAACCCGCCGGAGAACGCGTAGGTCAGCAGCGGCGACATCGGCGGCGGCACGGTCAGCAGGTCGGTGACCGCGCCGGTCACCATCAGCGGCAGCGCGGCCAGCCACAGCCAGAACCCGGTGTCGACGTCGGCCGGCCGGGGCGGACGCGGCCCGGGCAGCGCCGGCCCGGTCGTCGGGGCGCCCGTCACCTCAGCCATCCGGCGGCCTGCACCGCCCAGTAGGTCAGCACGATGTCGGCGCCGGCGCGGCGGATGCTGGTCAGGGTCTCCAGCACGACGGTGCGTTCGTCGATCCAGCCGTTGGCCGCGGCGGCGGCGATCATCGAGTACTCGCCCGAGACCTGGTAGGCCGCCACCGGCACCGGGGAGATGTCGGCGGCCGCGCGCACGATGTCCAGGTAGCCCAGCGCGGGCTTGATCATCACCATGTCCGCGCCCTCGTCGATGTCGAGGGCGACCTCGTGCACCGACTCCCGGGTGTTGGCCGGGTCCTGCTGGTAGGTGCGCCGGTCGCCCCGCAGGCTGGAGCCGACGGCCTCCCGGAACGGCCCGTAGAACCCGGACGCGTACTTGGCGGCGTAGGCCAGGATCGCGGTGTCGGTGTGCCCGGCGGCGTCGAGCGCATCGCGGATGGCGGCCACCTGACCGTCCATCATGCCGCTCGGCCCCACCACGTGGGCGCCCGATTCCGCTTGCGCCACAGCGAGTCTGGCGTAGTGCTCGATGGTGGCGTCGTTGTCCACCCGGCCGTGGGTGTCGAGCACCCCGCAGTGACCGTGGTCGGTGAACTCGTCCAGGCAGGTGTCGGCCATCAGCACGGTGGCGTCGCCGAGGTCGGCGGCCAGATCGCGCAGGGCGACGTTGAGGATGCCGTGCTCGGCCCAGCCGATCGAGCCCTCGGCGTCCTTGTCCTGCTCGCGCGGTACCCCGAACAGCATCAGCCCGCCCACCCCGGCGGCCACCGCCTCGGCGGCGGCCCGGCGCAGCGAGTCGCGGGTGTGCTGCACCACCCCCGGCATGGAGGCGATCGGCCGCGGCTCGCCGATGCCGTCGGCGACGAACATCGGCAGCACCAGATGCCGTGGCTCCAGCGAGGTCTCGGCGACCAGGCGGCGGATGGCCGGGGTGCTCCGCAACCGGCGCGGCCGGTGCCGCGGGAATCCCATGCGGCTCAGCGCCTCCGGCTCTTCTTGCGCGGCGGCGGCAGCGCACCCTCGGCACGCAGCCGGGCGGCGTGCTCGGCCAGCGCGTCGACCAGCGGGCCGACCTGGGCGACCTCCGGCTGCACGTCGACCCGCAGGCCGAACTCGATCGCGGTCTCGGCGGTCTTCGGGCCGATGCAGGCCACGATGGTGCGGGCGTGCGGCTTGCCGGCGATGCCGACCAGGTTGCGCACGGTCGAGCTGGAGGTGAAGCACACCGCGTCGAACCCGCCGGTCTTGATCATCTCGCGGGTGTGCGCCGGCGGCGGCGCGGCCCGCACCGTGCGGTAGGCGGTGACGTCCTCGATCTCCCAGCCGCGTTCGCGCAGCCCCTCGGCCAGCGTCTCGGTGGCGATGTCGGCGCGCGGCAGCAGCACCCGGTTGACCGGGTCGAAGATCTCGTCGTAGGGCGGGAACTCCTCGAGCAGGCCCAGCGAGGACTGCTCGCCCGACGGCACCAGCTCCGGGTTGATGCCGAAGGCGCGCACCCGGTCGGCGGTGGCCTGCCCGACGCAGGCGATCTTCACGCCGGAGAACGCGCGGGCGTCCAGCCCGAACTCGCGGAACTTCTCCCACACCGCGCGCACCGCGTTGGTGGAGGTGAACACCACCCACTGGAACCGGCCGTCGACCAGCCCCTTGACGGCGCGCTCCATCTGCGCCGGGCTGCGCGGCGGCTCGACGGCGATGGTGGGCACCTCGATCGGGGTGGCGCCGTGGGCGATGAGCCGCTCGCTCATCTCGCCGGCCTGGTCCTTGGTGCGCGGCACCAGCACGGTCCAGCCGTACAGGGCGCGGCTCTCCCACCAGTTCAGCTTGGCGCGGTTGTTCACGGTCTTGCCGATGGTGACCACCAGGGTGCCGTTCTGGAACGGCTGCTCGACCCCGAACGGGTCGGTGGCCATCAGCGGGCCCTTGTCGGTCAGCCCGGCCAGCGTGGTCTCCACCGAACGCTGCTGGCAGGTGGTGCCGTTGCCGGTGACCACCACGGGCGTGGTGTCGGCCAGCCCGTACTCGATCAGCGTGCGCGCGGTGTCCGGCAGATGCGACGCGGTGGCCTGCAGGATCAGCGGGCCGGGCGCGGCGGCCAGGGCGCCCCAGTCCACATCGCCCCGGACGTCGGCGACGGTGTGGGTGGAGCCCACCGGCAGCCCGGCGTAGGTGGGCACCGCGGTGGTGTCGGGCAGGCCCGGGACGATCTCGAAGTCCAGGTGGGTGCGGGCCAGCGCGGTGACCTCCTCGACGACCGAGTCGTTCGACAGCGGGTCGCCGGCGACCAGGCGCACCACGTCCACCCCGGCGCGCGCCTCGTGGGCCAGCGTCTTGGCGACCTCGGCGGGGTCCCCGAGCGCGGGGCGGACGTCCGGGCCGGTCGGCTCGGCGGCCTCCCCGGTCGCCGCGTCGCCGGCCGTCGCGGCCTCGGTGTCGGTCCTGGCGGGCTCCTCGGCAGCCTGCTTGGCCTGCGCGTCCTCGTCGGCCTTGCGGGTGCGGGTCGGCTTGTCGGTGGCCTTCCCGGTGGCCTGAGCCTCGGCCCGCGCCGACCCGACGACCGCCAGCACGGCCTCGGGAACGTCGGGGTCGGTGAACACCAGCACCGCGTTGGCGAGTACCGTGTGCGCACGTTGGGTCAGCAGGCCAGGGTCCCCGGGACCGGCGCCCACATACGTGATGCGGCCGGGCTTGGGTTTCCGCCCTCGCATGCTCACCTGCCGAGTCATTTTCTCTCCCACAGCTTCAGTTGAGATCCGCCATGAGCTCGCGCGCACCCAGGTCGAACAACTCCGCGGCCACCGACCTGCCGAGCTCGGTGGCCCGTTCCGGAGTGCCGATTCCGGACGCGCGGATCACATCGGATCCGTCCAGCGCCGCCACGCACGCGCGCAGCGACAGCTCGTCGAAGACGCGGCCCTCCTCATCGATAGACTCGACCACCTCGGCGATCGCGCCCACCGGTGCGGAGCATCCCGCCTCCAGTTCGGCGAGCAGGACTCGCTCTGCAGTGACCGCGGCCCGCGTCTCGGCGTGATCCAACTGCGCCAGCACCGCGACGAGTTCGTCGTCATCGGCGCGACACTCGACCGCGAGCGCCCCCTGAGCGGGTGCGGGCAGCATCTGCACCGGCTCGAGGGTCTCGGTGACGACGTCGAGCCGTCCGAGCCGGGCCAGACCCGCCCGGGCGACCACGATGCCGTCGAGGTCACCGTTGCCAACCCTGTTCAACCTGGTATCTAGGTTGCCTCGAAGGGGGCGGATTTCCAAACCGAGACCCAGTGCGCTAAGCTGTGCGGCCCTCCGCAGGCTGGAGGTGCCGATCACCGAGCCCGGCGGCAACTCCCCGAGCACCAGGCCGTCGCGGGCCACCAGGGCGTCACGGGGGTCCTCCCGCGGCGGCACGGCGGCCACGGTCAGGCCGGGTTCGGGCGCGGTCGGCAGATCCTTGTGGGAGTGCACGGCCGCGTCCACGCGACCGTCGAGGATGGCCTCCCGCAGCGCGGCGGTGAACAGCCCCATGCCGCCGATCTCGAGGATGGGGCCCTGGTTGCGGTCCCCCTCGGTGGTGATCGGCACGAGTTCGGCCGGCTGGCCGTTGGCGATCAGGGCGTCTCTGACAGTGCCGGCCTGGGTCATCGCCAGCAGGCTGGCACGCGTTCCAATCCGGATTACCCGGTCACGTGACGTCAAGCGTTACTCGGTGTGGTCGATGTCGATGGATAGGGCGCGACGGTCCTCGGTCGGACCGGCCGCGGTGGGCAGGGGCAGTTCCCCGCCGGAGACGGCGTCGACGGTCTGCGGGTCGAGCTGGAACAGTTCCCGCAGCGCCTCGGCGTAGCTGTCGCCGCCGGGCCGGCTGGCGAGCTGCTTGACCCGCACCGTGGGGGCGTGCAGCAGCTTGTCGACCACCCGGCGTACCGTGCGGGCGACCTCGTTGCGCTGGGTCTCGTCGAGGCCCGGCAGCCGGTTGTCGAGCCGCAGCAGCTCGGCCTCGACCACCTCGGCGGCCCGCTGGCGCAGTGCGGTGACCGTCGGAGCGACCTCGGCCATCCGCTGGCCGGCCAGGTAGTTGGCGACCTCGGCGGCGACCAGGGCGCGGGCGGCCTCGGCGTCGGAGGCGGCGGCCCGGGCCGACGGCTCGCGCTGGATGCGCTCCATGTCGATGACGTGGGCGCCGGGCAGCCCCGCCACCGCGGCGTCCACGTCGCGCGGCATGCCCAGGTCGCACAGCACCAGCTCGCGTTCCTCGGGACGGCCGGACAGCGCCCGGTGCACGTCGGCCAGCGTCACCACCGGGCGCACCGCGCCGGTGCTGCTGACCACGACGTCGGCGTCGGCGAGCGCGGCCGCGACATGGTCCAGCGACATCGGCTCGGCGGCCACACCCTGCTCGCGGATGTTCTCGGCGAGCCGCTGTGCCCGCTCCAGCGACCGGTTGACCACCGCGACGCGGTCCACCCCGGCCACGACGAGGTGCTTGGCGGCCAGCGCGCCCATCGCGCCGGCGCCGATGATGACGGCGTTGCGGCCGGCCAGCCCGGTGCGGGAGCCCGCCCCGCCGAGGCGCTCGGAGGCGATGTCGAGCGCGACCGACACCACCGACGCGCCGGCCTTGTCGATGCCGGTCTCGGAGTGCACCCGCTTGCCGACCGACAGCGCCCGCTGGGCCAGCTCGTGCAGGGTGCGCCCGACGAAGCGGTTGGCCTCGGCGGTGGCGTAGGCCCGGCGGACCTGGCCGAGCACCTGCTGCTCGCCCACGACCGCCGAGTCCAGCCCGCCGGCCACCGCGAACAGGTGCTCGACGGCGGCCTCGGCGTAGCGCACGTAGGCGTACTTGGTCAGGTCGTTCAGCGGCATGCCGGCGTGTTCGGCGAGCACCTGGCCGATCACCGACAGGCCGCCGTGGAAGGCGTCGACGACGGCGTAGATCTCCACCCGGTTGCAGGTGGAGAGCATCATCGCCTCGGTGACCAGGGACGACTGCAGGATCTCGTCGACGATCTTGATCTGATCGGACTCGTCGGTGCTCAGTTGCTCGAGCACGGACACCGGCGCGCTGCGGTGTGAGACCCCGAACAGCAGCACACTCACAGCGACATCACCACCCTAGCCACGGTAGTCGTTTACCATCGGCCGGCCAAATTCGCCAGGGCCGGTCGACCCCGCCCCCGCGGATCAGCCTCCGGCCAGCTCGGCACGCAACGCGGGGACGTCGACCTCCCAGTAGCTGTGCTCGACGCCGTCGAGCAGCACCACCGGCAGCCGGTCGCCGAACTCGGCCCGCAGCGACTTGTCGCCGGCCGCGGCGGCCTCGTCGACGTCGGTGACCGCGTACTCGAACCCGAGCTCGGCGGCCAGCCCGTCGAGCTGGCGCCGGGCCCGTTCGCACAGCCCGCACCCGGCTCGGGTCAACAACACGACGCTGCGATCCACGCCGCCAGTATCCCCAAGCGGTGCCCTACATTGGTTCCCGTGTCGGATTCGGGCCGTATCCGGGCGGCATCGGGGGACGCCGGCGACCAGCAGGTCGCCGGCGCGGCCAGTGCCGAGCTCGCCGTCACCGAACTTGCCGAGCAGTCCCCGCCGCCGACTCCGCCGACCGACCTGACCGCGGCGGCGTTCTTCGACGTCGACAACACCCTGGTGCACGGCTCGTCGCTGGTGCACTTCGCCCGCGGGCTGGCCGCCCGCAACTACTTCAGCTACGCCGACATGGCCCGGTTCTTGTGGGCGCAGGCCAAGTTCCAGCTGACCGGGCGGGAGAACAGCGACGACGTGGCCGCCGGGCGGCGCAAGGCGCTGGCGTTCATCGAGGGCCGCTCGGTCGACGAGCTCGTCGCACTCGGCGAGGAGATCTACGACGAGATCATCGCCGACAAGATCTGGCCGGGCACCCGCGCGCTGGCGCAGATGCACCTCGACGCCGGTCAGCAGGTGTGGCTGGTCACCGCGACCCCCTACGAGCTGGCCGCGATCATCGCCCGCCGGCTCGGGCTGACCGGGGCGCTGGGCACCGTCGCCGAGTCGGTGGACGGGGTGTTCACCGGCCGGCTGGTCGGCGACATCCTGCACGGCACCGGCAAGGCGCACGCGGTGCGCACGCTGGCGGTCCGGGAGGGGCTGAACCTGCGCCGCTGCACCGCCTACTCGGACAGCTTCAACGACGTGCCGATGCTGTCGCTGGTCGGCACCGCGGTCGCGATCAACCCGGACTCCGCGCTGCGCGCCCTGGCCCGCGAGCGGGGCTGGGAGATCCGCGATTTCCGCACCGCCCGCAAGGCGGCGGTGATCGGGGTGCCGTCGGCGGTGGCGCTGGGCGCGGCCGGCGGTGCGCTGGCGGCGCTCGCGTCCCGGCGGCACTCCCCGCGCTGATAGGCTCGGCCGGCACCGGCAGACCGGGACACCGGCCGGCCGGTGCGGCCCCGACGGACCACGGAGCGGAGCACACATGGGCATCGCGGACGAGATCATCGGCACCCACTACCGGTACCCGGACTACTTCGAGGTGGACCGGGAGAAGATCCGCGAGTTCGCCAAGGCGGTCAAGAACGAGCACCCGGCGCACTTCACCGAGGAGGCCGCCGCCGAGTGCGGCTCGGACGCGCTCATCGCGCCGCTGACCTTCCTGGCGGTGGCCGGCCGGCGGGTGCAGCTGGAGATCTTCAACCAGTTCGACGTGCCGATCAACCTGGAGCGGGTGCTGCACCGCGACCAGAAGCTGATCTTCCACCGCCCGATCAAGGCCGGTGACCGGCTGTACTTCGACTCCTACCTGGACTCGGTGATCGAGTCGCACGGCACGGTGATCTGCGAGGTCCGCGCCGAGGTCACCGACGCCGCGGGCGAGCCGGTGATCACCAGCGTGGTCACCATGCTCGGCGAGGCCAAGTCCGACACCGAGGCCGACGAGGTGGCGGCCCGGATCGCCGCCCGCCGCGAGGCCGCGATCGCGCAGATGATCGCCGGGCAGAAGAAGACCGACAGCTAGCCCGACCGGGGCGAACTCAGCCCAAGAACATGTTGCGCCGTTGCGCGAGCAGCCGGTACAGCGTCTGCTGGATGGTCTCGCGCACCTGGTCGGTGAGCTCGAAGGTGACCATCGGGTCGTCGGCGGCCGACTCGTCGTAGCCGGCGGTCGCGATGGGCTCGCCGAACTCGATGTACCACTTCGACGGCAGCGGGATCATGCCGAGCGGCCCGGCCGCCGGGAACAGCGGGGTGACCGGGAAGTACGGGAACCCGAGCAGCCGGGCCACCACCTTCAGGTCGGCGATCATCGGGTAGATCTCCTCGCTGCCCACGATCGAGCAGGGGATGATCGGCGCCCCGGTGCGCAGCGCGGCCGAGACGAACCCGCCGCGGCCGAACCGCTGCAGCTTGTAACGGTCCCGGAAGTGCTTGCCGAGCCCCTTGTAGCCCTCCGGGAACACCGCGGTGAGCTCGCCGTTGGTCAGCAGCCGGTGGGCGTCGGCGGTGCAGGCCAGGGTGTGGCCGGCCTTGCGGGCGGCCTCCCCCACCACCGGCAGGTCGAACACCATGTCGGCGGCCAGCATCCGCAGGTCGCGGTGCGCCGGGTGGTGGTCGTGCACGGCCACCGAGGCCATCAGGCCGTCGAACGGCAGCACCCCGGCGTGGTTGGCCACCACCAGGGCCGCCCCGGTGGCGGGCAGGTGCTCGATACCGCGCACCTCGACCCGGAACCAGTTGTTGAACAGCACCCGCAGCAGCGGCAGGAACACCGCCTCGTTGAGGTGCGGGTCGAACCCGAACTCGTCGACCGGGTAGTCACCGGTCATCCGGCGCCGGACGAAGTCGGCCACCGCGGCGATGCGCTGGGCCAGTTCGTTGGGCTCGGGCTCGGCCGAACCGGTGCGCCGCTCGTCGAGGTCGCGGACGACCGCCGCGAGCTCCTCGACGGTGGCCGAGGCCTGCGGGCCGGCCAGCGTCGACGGGTGCCGCCGGGCGCTGTCGGCCCGCCGGGTCACCCGGCGCTGCGCGGAACGCGTCGAACCGGAGTGCAACGGAATGACCTTGGCTTCCGAATCGCCCGCCACGTGTGTCACTCCCCCGTCTTCACCGTTGCTCTGCGAATCGGTCCGGACATCAGCGCCCCCACCGCTGTGCCACCGCGATCGCCCGACTCTCCACCGAGCCTACCCACCGCGGGTCGATGATCGGGGTCAAACCGCGGCCACGCACGTAATCGTCGAACGCCCCGACGGTCGTCCACTTCGGCGCGAAGCCGAGCTCGGTGCGCATCCGGCTGGTGTCCATCACCCGGCCGTAGCACAGATAGTCGATCTGCTCGCTGTCGAGCTCGGTGAAACGCGTTGCGCGCCTGACCGAGTCGACCATGCGCAGCGCCGAGCGCGGCACCGGCAGCGCGATCCGCCCGGCACGGCGCAGGGCCTGCGACATCATCACGATGCCGTCGGCGCCGATGTTGAAGGTGCCGGGCACCCCGGCGGTGGTCGCGTGCTCGAGCGCGCCGAGCGCGTCCTGCTCGTGCAGCAGCTGCAGCCGGGCGTCGTGGCCGACGATGGTGGGCACCACCGGGCCGGCCAGGTACCGCGACAGCGCGGTGTCCATGGCCGGGCCGATGAGGTTGGCCAGCCGCAGGATGGTGACCGCGACGTCGGGCCGGCGCCGGGCCAGCCCGCGGGCGTAGCCCTCGATGTCGATGCTGTCGCGGGCGAACCCGTCCCGCGGCGGCCGGTGGGCGCTGCACTCCTCGGTGAACGCCACCGGGTCGCGGGAACTCGAGCCGTAGACCGCCGAGGTGGACTTGAGCACCACCCGCCGCACCGAGGGCGTCTTCTGGCACGCGGCGAACAGCTGGATGGCGCCCATCACGTTGAGTTCCTTCAACGTGGCCCGACCCCCGGAGCGGGGGACGTAGGACGCGGCTGCGGCGTGCACCACCGTGTCCACCGCCTTGTTGCGGAGGACCTTGGCGATGAACGGATTCCGGATGTCGGCCAGGACGAACTCGGCCCGGCCCATCCGGCGCAGCAGATCCTTGCTGGGCGCCACCGCGTCGACCGCGATGACGTGCTCGATGCGGGGGTTCTGCGCCAGCCGCGCGGTCAGATAGCCACCGAGGAACCGGCTGGCCCCGGTGACGAGCACGACGCGCGGATACCCGCGCGGGTGTTCGTCGTCGCGGCGGCCTTCCGATTCCATCGGACCCAGCCTAGCGGCGAAATCCGAAAGCTACTTGCCGAGCTTCCTGCGCTGCACCCGCGTCCGACGAAGCAACTTGCGGTGCTTCTTCTTCGACATGCGCTTACGCCGCTTCTTGATGACTGAACCCATGAACTCCGCTACCTAAAGATCCCAGAGCCGGTCCCGGGTGGGGCCGGCTGCCTCGACCGACCCACTTTACCCGTGGCCCGCCGCCGAACGGAAAACCACCCCTGGCTTCGCCGGCGGGCGGCCGTCGGGGGGCTGTCCACCGCCGTCCGGGCGCCGCCCGGACACGCGGAAGTGGGCCTGCGGGCCGGGAGCCCGGCCGGCAGGCCACCTCCGCGGGCGGACCGTTACGCCACGTCGGCGGGCGGATCAGCCCGCGTCGAAGTAGGACGACTCCAGCAGGTCGTGTACCGCCTTGGCGTGCACCCGGAAGGACCGGCCCACCCGGACGGCGGGCAGTTCACCGCTGTGCACCAGCCGGTACACGGTCATCTTGCTGACCCTCATGAGACTCGCCACCTCGGCGACCGTCATGAATTGCGTTCTCGGCTGCGCGTCGGCAACGACGTTGTCGCGCTTCACGCCGCCCGATTCCCGCGCCGATGGCCCGTTGATAGACGTCATCGCAACCCATTCCATCGGGCACGGGCAGTTTCCAGCGACTTCCCCTCCGCTGGCACCCACCCGCGCAATACACCCAGGAGAATAGCGTGGCGGGTGGGGTTACTGCGACGGGTGTGGGGTAATCCGTTCCAATTTAGGTGAACTACTCGGTTGTCATTCCCAACTGCTCAGAGCGTGTCTTGGCGGCCTCCACCGCGTTGGCCACCGCGGCCCGCAGTCCGCCCCGCTCGAGCTCGCGCACCCCGGCGGCGGTGGTGCCGCCCGGAGAGGTGATCATCGCCCGCAGCTGGGCCGGGGAGGCGTCGAGATTCAGCCCGCCGGCGGCCCGGGCGGTGTCCAGCCGGTCCAGCAGCATCGCCGCCGAGCCGGCCATGGTCTGGGCCACCAGGTCGGTGGCCACCGCCCGGGTCAGGCCGGCCGCCACGCCGGCGTCCACCAGGGCCTCGGCCAGCAGGAAGAAGTACGCCGGCCCGGAGCCGGACACCGCGGTGACCGCGTCCAGCTGCGCCTCGGTGACGGTGAGCACCCCGCCCACCGCGTCGAAGATGGACGCCACCTCCGCGAGCTGCTCGGCGGTGACGAACCGGCCGGGGGCCAGCGCGCTGACGCCGCCGCCGACCACCATCGGCGCGTTGGGCATCACCCGCACCACCGCCGCGCCGGCCGGCAGCTTGTTCTCGTAGTAGCTCGTGGTGACCCCGGCGGCCACGCTGACGAAGACCTGCTCGGCGTCGGTGTCCGAGCGCCCCGCGGCCTCGGCGATCTCGTCGACGACCTTGTCGACGTCGCCCGGCTTGACCGCGACGACGATGTAGTTGGCGCTCTCGGCGGCATCGCCCACCGACGTCACCAGCACGGAGTACTTCTCGGCCAGCTGCCTGGCCCGGGTCTCGTTCTTCTCGGCGACGACGAGGTCCTTGACCTGCCGTCCGGCCCGCAACAGGCCCGACAGCAGGGCCTCACCGATGTTTCCGCCTCCGATGATCGCGATTCTCGCCACGGCTCACAGCATGGCAGAGCGGCGGCGTCAGGTCGCGGGCACCATGGCCAGCTGGCGGCTCTGGGCGACCAGCCGGCCGGTCTCGTCGAGCACGGTGTGGTCGGAGTGGAACCAGTCCCGACCGATCTCGGTGGTGGAGTTGACCACCCGCAGCCAGCCGTCGGCGGGCAGGGCCCGCAGATAGGCGGTCAGCTGCACGGTGGGCGCCCAACCCATCCGCCCGACGTGGAAGGTGACCGGGGCGCTCAGATCGGTGCACATGAGCGCGAACAGGCCGTCCGGTGCGGCACCGCGCGGCCGCACCCACATCCGGATTCGCGGCGGCGCGCCGGCCTCGCCGGGCCACAGGCTGTCGACCACCGGGCGGATGTCGCAGCCGCGGGCCATCCGCACGATGCCCTGCTGCGGGTGCCCGGGGCCGACCGGCGCCACGTCGGCGGGCGGGACGGGGGGCATCGCGATGCCGAGCGGGTCGGCCGACAGCAGCGGCGCGCCCTCGGCCTCGGGCGGCCCCAGGGTGACCGCCGCGCGCACCGCGGTGCGCTCGCCCTGACGCAACTCCACGTCCACCAGGCCGATCCGCCGCCCCCGCTTGTGCACGGTGGCCACCAGCCGCATCGGCCCCGGGTCGGGCGCCCACAGGTAGTTGGCGCTGACCGCCACCGGCTGCGCCGGGCCGCCCAGCGCCCGGCGCGCCGCGGCCGCGCACAGCGCCAGCATCGTCCCGCCGTGCACCTTCGGGCCGACGTCGGGCGGGCCGACCGTCCAGTCCAGGGTGAGCTCGCCGTCGAAGACGTGCACGTCACCGTCGGTGTGCACGGGGGTGAGCGTCATCGCGTCGGCGAACAGTGCCGCGCCGGGCTCGATGCTGGTCAATCCGTCCCCTGTCCGGTCAGCGCAGCAGGTGGGTGCGCGCGAACTGCAGCGATTCGGCCAGCATCGCCTCGCGTTCGTTGGCGGTGCGGGCCCGGGAGGTGGTCACCTCGAGGATCACATGGCCGGTGAAGTCGCCGCCGGCCAGCATCCGGCACACCTCGGCGACCGGCTGGGTGCCGCGGCCGGGCACCAGGTGTTCGTCGGTGGAGGTGCCGGTGCCGTCGGCCAGGTGCAGGTGCACCAGCCCGTCGCCCATCCGGTTGGCCAGCTCGACGGCGTCGGTGCCGGCCACCGCGGTGTGCGACAGGTCCAGGGTGTAGTGGGCGTGGCCGCCGTCGAGCGGATCGTAGGACGGGCTGAACGCGGAGATGGCCGGGCCCGGGGTGCCGCCGCGACGGCGCATCCGCTCGATGGAGGCCTGCCCGCCGCCGAAGAACCGGTCGGCCCGGAACGGGAACATATTCTCCACCGCGATGAGCACGTCGCTGCCGGCCTCGAGCTCGGCCACCTGGTCGGAGAAGCGCTGGGCGTAGCGCCGCTGCCAGCGGAACGGCGGGTGCACCACCACGGTCTGGGCGCCGAGCTGTTCGGCGGCGCGCACGCTGCGCTCGAGTTTCGCGACGGGGTTGGCGCCCCACACGCGCTGCGAGATGAGCAGGCACGGCGCGTGCACGCTGAGCACCGGCACGCCGTAGCGCGCGGAGAGCTTGGCGACCGCGTCGATGTCCTGGCTGACCGATTCGGCCCACACCATCAGCTCGACCCCGTCGTAGCCGAGCCGGGCGGCGTACTCGAAGGCGGCCTCGGTCCGCAGCGGGTACACCGAGGCCGTCGAGAGGCCGACCTTGATCGCGGGGCGCACGGTCTAGTTGGACTGCAGCAGCGCCAACGGTCCCAGCGTGACCAGCGCACCGACCGCCACCGCGATCAGCGTGCTGGCGATGTCCTCGGTCTTGCGCACCACCCGGACACCGACCACCAGGCCCAGGATGACCAGCACCGACAGCACCAGCGCGACGATGTTGTTCCACCGCCACAGCTGGTCGAACCCGATGAACAGGCCGGCGCCGAAGGCGACCGCCACGATGCACTGGACGACCACCAGCAGCCCGCGGCCGAGTGCGGCCAGCCGGGACCGGGACTCCGGCTCCCCGGTGTCCGCGGCCGATTCCGCGTCGCCGCCGTCGGTCTCGTCGGTGCCCGCCGCGTCGGACTCGTCCCCCGGTTCCCCGGCACCGGTCTCGGCCCGTTCGGCGTCGGTCTCGGTGTCGGCGGCCTCGGTAGGCCCGGTGGGCCCGGTGTCACCGCGGGTGCCGGTCGGCCCACCGAACAGCTCGGTACCGGCGGGTGCGGCGTAGTCGGTCTCCGGCGGGTCGGCGAGGTCGATCGGCGAGCCGAAGAAGTCGTCGTCGTCATCGACGAGCGGATCCGGGCTCATCTCCTCGGCGCCGTCGCCGCCGGCCGCCGCATCGGTGCCCGCCCCGGCATCGCCGGTGGCCTCGGTGGCCTCGACCGGCGGCTGCGCGGCCGGTTCCGCCGCCGCCACGGATTCGGCGGGCTCGGCCGCCGCCACAGATTCGGCAGGCCGGGCCCGGTGCGCGGTCTCGGTGTCGTCGGCCCGGACGACCGGGATCTCCCCGGTCAGTTCGGCGACGGTGACCGCGTCGGCGTTGCCGCGCCGGCGCCGGCGCCTGCCGCCCGGCGGCGGGGCTCCGTCGGCACCGTGGCGCGCCAGCAGCTCGGCCACCGAGATGGGCCGGGTGGGATTCTCGTCTTGTTCAGTCATCGTGATTTGCCTCTGAGCCCCGCCGGGTCGGATGTCGACGCCGGATCTTCAGCATCCCGCATCGAGGTCGCGGTCGTGGCGTGCACGCCTCCGACGAGCGGGGTTCCGTCCGCTTCGCTGTCGAGTTTGCGCAGGATCAGACCCTCCCGCAACGCCCACGGGCAGATGTCGACGGTCTCGCTCCCGAGCGCTCTCATGCTCGCCTCGGCCACCAACGCCCCGGCGACGATCTGCGGCGCCCGGTCGGCACTCACCCCTTCCAACTCCGCTCGGTCAGCCGCGGTCATCCTAGAGATGAAGGCGATGAGCTGCCGCAACCCGGTGGCCGTCAGGGTGCGTTTCACCCGCGGCCCGGCCGCCGACGGCGCCGCCCCGGTGAGCCGCGCCAGCGACCGGAACGTCTTGGAGGTGGCCACCGCCAGGTCGGGCGGACCGGCCGCGAGCACGGTCTTGGCCGGTTCGGCCAGCTCGCTGGCCAGCCAGTCGCGCAGCATCGCCACCCGGCGCCGGCCCGGCGGGTCGTCGGGCAGCCACTCCCGGGTGAGCCGGCCCGCCCCGAGCGGCAGCGACAGCGCCACATCGGGTTCCTCGTCGACCCCGTTGGACAGCTCCAGCGACCCGCCGCCGATGTCGATGTTGATGATGCGGCCCGCGCTCCAGCCGTACCAGCGGCGCACCGCCAGGAAGGTCAGCCGGGACTCGTCGACCCCGCCGAGCACCTGCAGATCGACCCCGGTCTCGGCGCGGACCCGGGCCAGCACCTGCTCGGAGTTGGCGGCGTCGCGCACCGCCGAGGTGGCGAACGCCATCAGCTCGGCACAGCCGGAACTGTTTGCGATGCGCGCGAACTCGTCGATGGTGGCGACGAGCCGGTCGGCTCCCTTGCGGCTGATCCGCCCCTCGTCGTCGAGCGCCTCGGCCAGCCGCAGCGAGGCCTTCGTCGAGCTCATCGGGGTGGGATGCCCGCCGCGACGAGCGTCGACCACCAACAGGTGGACGGTGTTGCTGCCCACGTCGAGCACACCCAATCGCACGCCCTCAAACCTAGTGGACGGCCCGCGCCGCCCACCCGGGGCCACGACGCATGTCGCGGTAGCGTTACTGCACGTGACGGCTGAACACCCCGGAGAAGTTGAACTCGACTTCACACGCGAGTGGGTGGAGTTCTTCGACCCCGACGACCCCGAACATCTCATCGCCGCCGACATGACCTGGCTGCTGTCGCGGTGGACCTGCATGTTCGGCACGCCGGCCTGCCGGGGCACCGTCGAGGGCCGGCCGGACGACGGCTGCTGCTCGCACGGCGCGTTCCTGTCCGACGACGACGACCGGGCGCGGCTCGACGACGCGGTGGCCCGGCTCACCGACGAGGACTGGCAGTTCCGGGACAAGGGGCTGGGCCGCAAGGGCTACCTCGAGGACGACGAGTACGACGGGGAGCCCGCCCTGCGCACCCGCAAGTACAAGGGCGCCTGCATCTTCCTGAACCGGCCCGGGTTCCCCGGCGGGGTGGGCTGCGCGCTGCACATCAAGGCGCTCAAGCTCGGCGTGGAACCGCTGACGATGAAGCCGGAGGTGTGCTGGCAGTTGCCGATCCGGCGCACCCAGGAGTGGGTGCAGCGCCCGGACGGCTCGGAGATCCTCAAGACCTGGATCACCGAGTACGACCGGCGCGGCTGGGGCGAGGGCGGCCTGGACCTGCACTGGTACTGCACCGGCGACCCGAACACCCACGTCGGCGCCCGGCAGGTGTGGGAGTCCTACGCCGCCGAGCTCACCGAACTGATCGGCGAGAAGGCCTACGCCGAGCTGGCCGCGATCTGCCGGCAGCGCAGCGCATCCGGGCTGATCGCGGTGCACCCGGCGACCCGGCTGGCCGCCGGCCGGGCCGATCAGCCCTCCAGCTTGTAGCCCAGGCCGCGCACCGTGATCAGGTGCACCGGGCGGGCCGGGTCGGGCTCGATCTTGGCGCGCAGCCGCTTGACGTGCACATCGAGGGTCTTGGTGTCGCCGACGTAGTCCGCGCCCCACACCCGGTCGATGAGCTGGCCGCGGGTGAGCACCCGCCCGCTGTTGCGCATCAGGTACTCGAGCAGGTCGAACTCCTTGAGCGGCAACGAGACCGGCTCGCCGTTGACGGTCACCACGTGCCGGTCGACGTCCATCCGGACCGGGCCGACCTGCAGCACGCCGTCGTTGCGGGCGAGCTCGTCGGCGTCGGCGCCGCGGCGCAGTACCGCACGGATGCGGGCGATCAGCTCGCGCGCCGAGTAGGGCTTGGTGACGTAGTCGTCGGCGCCGAGTTCGAGGCCGACGACCTTGTCGATCTCGCTGTCGCGGGCGGTCACCATGATCACCGGCACGTTGGAGCGGGTGCGCAGCTGCCGGCACACGTCGGTGCCGCTCATGCCGGGCAGCATGAGGTCCAGCAGGACGATGTCGGCGCCGGAGCGCTCGAACTCCGCCAGGGCGGACGGCCCGTCGCCCACCACAGTGGTCTCGAAGCCCTCCTTGCGCAGTAGGAAGGCCAGCGGGTCGGCGAGCGCCTCCTCGTCCTCCACGATGAGCACCCTGGTCATGGCTGCCGGTTGTCCTCTCGTTGTGGTTCTGCGTCGGGATAGGCCGGAACGGCGAGGGTGAAGGTGGATCCGGTGCCCGGCTGGCTCCACAGCCGGATGGAGCCGTTGTGGTTGGCGGCGACGTGCTTGACGATCGCCAGCCCCAGCCCGGTGCCGCCGGTGGCCCGGGACCGGGCCTTGTCCACCCGGAAGAAGCGCTCGAACACCCGCTCCTGGTGTTCCTTGGCGATGCCGATACCGCGGTCGGTGACGGCGATCTCGACCATGTCGCCGGCGCGGCGGCGGCTGATCGACACCGTGGAACCGTGCGGCGAGTAGGCGATGGCGTTGGAGACCAGGTTGCCCACCGCGGTGACGAGCAGGGTCTGGTCGCCGAGCACCCGGTAGCCGCTGGGCGGGTCGGTGGTGATGGTGATCTCGGCGTTGTCTGCGGCGACCTTGTAGCGGGTCACCGCCTCGTCGACGACGGCGTCGACGTCGACGGCGGTGAACTCGGGCAGCGCCTCGCCGCCCTGCAGCCGGGACAGCTCGATGAGCTCTCCGACCAGGTTGCCCAGCCGGACGGCTTCGGCGTGCAGCTGCCCGCCGAACCGGCGCACCGTGTCGGGGTCGTCGGCGGAGGCCAGCAGCGCCTCGGCGAGCACACTCATCGCGCCGACCGGGGTCTTGAGCTCGTGGCTGACGTTGGCCACGAAGTCGCGCCGGGTGGCCTCCATCCGGGCCTGTTCGGACTGGTCCTCGACGTAGACCACGGCGAACCGGCGGTCGGGGTCGCCGAGCGGCTGCACCCGGCCGCGGATCGACCGGGGGTACGGGCCGGCGCCGCGGGCCGGCGACAGGTCCACCTCCACCGGTCCGCCGTCGGCCAGCGTCCGCTGGGCGGCCGCCCAGGCGCGGTCGTCGATGAGGCGGTCCCGGATCAGGCCGAGCTCCTCGGCGCGGGCGTTGGCGTAGACCACGTCGCGGAGCCGGTCGACCACCGCGATGCCCAGCGGCGAGGACGCCACCAGGTACCGCAGCATCTGCGAGACGGTGAGCCCGGCCTGTTCGGCCGACCGGCGCCGGTGCCGCTCGGCCAGCC
>NZ_CALDGS010000155.1 GCF_937941905.1 uncultured Mycolicibacterium sp.
TGTTGGTGATCAGGAAGACGTACTGGCAGTTGTGCGCGCCGGTGGTGAACATCTTGGCGCCGTTGATGATCCAGTGGTCGCCGTCGCGCACCGCGCGGGTCTTGCAGGTGGCGATGTCGGAGCCGCCCTCGGGTTCGGTGTAGCCCAGGCACATCCGCACGTGCCCGCTGTACACCCCGGGCAGCACCTCCCGCTGCAGCTCGGGGCTGCCGAACCGGGCCACCGTCCGGGCCACCAGCGCGGTGGTGCCCCAGGTCACCCACGGCACGTGGAAGCGGCGCTTCTCCAGTTCCCAGATGCGCCGGCGCACCCGGCTGAACCCGCCCTCCTGGCCGGCCTTGAGCTCCTGCTCGAGGTAGCCGGCCGCACCGAGCGCCAGATGCACGCCCTCGTCGAAGTTGTCACCGGTCTCGCGGTCGCGGCGGCGCACCTCCGCGGTGACCAGGGTGCCCAGCAGATCCCGGATCTCGGCGTGGAACGCCCGGTCCTCCGCGGACAGCTGCACGCGGGAGAAGTCCATCGGCACGGTCCCTTCAGGCGGTCTCGCGGTCCGCGACGAGGCGGGCGATGTACTGGGCGGTGGCGGCCGGATCCCCCGCCGCCACCGCCCAACCCCTCGCGCGCACCAGATAGGCGGTGGCCGGCGCCTCGGCCGACACCCCCAGTCCCCCTTGGACGTGCACGGCCATGGTGGCCGCGCGGGACGCCTCCTCGGCCATGAACACGAACGCCGACGGCGCCAGTTCCGGGCGCTCGTCGGGTTCGTTGTCCAGGAACCAGGCCGCGCGGTGCGCCAGGTTGCGGCCGCCGTGCACCACGACGGCCATGTTGGCCAGCGGGTGCGAGATGGCCTGCAGGGTGGCGATCGGAACCCCGAGTGTGTAACGGTTCCTGGCGAATTCGCAGGCGATGGTCATGGTCTGCTCCACCAGCCCGACCAGCGCGGCGGCGGTGAGCAGCCGCCACTCGTCCAGGGCGCGACGGTAGGCGGCGACGGCCCCGGGTCCGCTGCCGAGCACGGTGCGCTCGTCGGCGGCGGCCGGATCCACCCAGGCCATCGGCAGCCGGCCCAGATTGTCGACGCGGGTGTGCCGGGTGGCGAACCGCAGTGCCAGCACGTCGTCGCCGTCGCGGACCACGACCTGATCGGCGATCGAAGCGGCCGGCACCAGCCGCGGCCCGGTGCCCGGGTCCAGGTGCGGGTCGATGCCGACGATGCGCCGGCCCGCCACCGCGTCGGCGTCGGCCGCGTCGAGGGCGGCCAGCAGCCGGGCGGCGACCACGTGGTCGATCCACGGCACCGGGGCCAGCACCCGGCCCACCTCCTCGGCGACCAGGGTCAGGTCGACCAGGGTCGCCCCGTCGCCGCCCGCGGCCTCCGGCACCGCCATCGACGCCGCCCCCATGGCGCACAACCGTTCCCACAGGCTCTTGTCGAAACCGGTGGCCTCGGCCTCGCGCACCACCTCGATCGGGCAGTGGGTGGCGAAGAACTCGCGGTAGGCCTGCTGCACCGCCCGGTGGTCCTCGGACAGGCTGTAGTCCTGCCGGCGCAGTTCGTAGCGGTCGACCATCAGTGCTCCCGGTCGGATCGGCCGAAGAAGAATTCGGCGGCGTTGCGGTAGAGGTAGTTGTCCAGGACGTCGTCGGGCAGATCCAGGGCGGTCGCCTCCGGGACCACCCGGCACATCCGCAGCACCGGCCAGTCCGAGCCGAAGATGACCTTGTCCCGGCCGCGGGTGCGCATGTAGTGCAGCAGCGCCTCGGGCAGCCGCTTGGGCGACCAGGCCGAGGTCATCAGCCGCAGGTTGGCGTACTTGAGCAGCAACCGGATCGCCACGTCCCACCACGGGTCGGCGCCGTGGATCATGCACAGCTTCAGCTCCGGGAACCGCACGCACACCCGGTCGAGGTGGATCGGGTGCTGCACCTCGCCGGGAATGGGCGGGCCGGGGATGCCGGTGTTGACGCACAGCGGCAGTTCGAGTTCGGCGCACTTGGTGTAGAGCGGGTAGTAGACCGCGTCGCTGGGCGGGTACTGCCCGTCGCCCCAGAAGCTCGGCCCCACCGCCGCATACACCACCGGCAGATCCCTTGCCACAGCGGCCAGTTCACGCAGCGTCGGGATGGGCCGCAGCAGGTCGAGTCCGCCGACGGCCAGCGCGAACCGGTCCGGGCGGGCCTCGACGAACTTGCGGGCGGTGACCGACGGTCTGCTGAGGCTGTCCATCAGCACCGCACGTTGCACCCCCTGCTCGTCCATCTCGTCGAGCAGTTCCTCGAGCTCCACCGGGGCGAACATCGACGCCGGTCCCTTGAAGTAGTCGTCGCGGACCCGCACCATCCAGCCGGGCTGCTGTTCGGTCTCGCCGAAGTGCACGTTGACCAGGCAGTCGATCACCTTGCGCGTCATGACATCCCCACCGTGTCCGCCGTCGCCCGGCCCGCGACCGACCGGGCCCAGCGGTAGTCGGGCTTGCCGTTGCCGAGCCGCCGCACCGCCGCGACGGCGATGAACTCCTTGGGTACCTTGAACCCGGCCAGCGTCGCCGCGCAGTGCGCCTGCAGCGCCGCCGCGGCGACCTCGGCACCGGGCGCGGCGGCCACCAGCGCCACTACCTCCTGGCCCCAGCGGTCGCTGGGCCGGCCGATCACCAGGGCGTCGGCCACGGCGGGGTGGGTGCGCAGCACCTCCTCGACCTCCTCGACGAACACCTTCTCCCCGCCGGTGTTGACCACCAGCGCGTCGCGGCCGTAGAGCCGCAGGGTGCCGTCGGGGGCCAGGCTGCCGCGGTCGCCGGAGACCACCACCCGGGTGCCGTCCACGACGGGGAAGGTGTGCCGGGTGGCGTCCTCGTCGTCGAAGTAGCCCAACGGGATCCGACCGCTGCGGGCGACGAACCCGATTTCGTCCTCCCCCGGCGCCAGGAACCGCCGGCGGTCGGCGGCGAGCACCAGCGCGCCGGTGCGCAGTTCGAAGGTGTCCTTGGGGTCGTCGCGGCGGCTGCGGCCGAAGCCGACGTTGCCGGTCTCCGAGGAGCCGTAGCCGTTGACGAAGGTGATGTGCGGCAGCAGTTCCAGCAGCGCCCGCCGGTGTCCGGGGTTGGTGGCCGCCCCGCCGGCGGCCAGCGCGTACAGCGACGACAGGTCGTAGCGGTGCGCGCGCAGCTCCTCGATGAGCGGGGCGACGTAGGCGTCGCCGACCATGGTCATCAGCCCGACCCGCTCCCGTTCGGCGGTGCGCAGTACCGCGCGCGGGTCGAATCGGGTGCGGTCGTAGAGCACCACCGGGATGCCGTTGAGCAGCCCGGCGAACGCGGTCCACATGCCGGCGGCGTGCATCAGCGGCGACACCGCGAACCAGGGCGGGCTCTCGCTGCGCACCCGGTCCCCGATCTCGGCGGCCGAGGCGTGGTCGGCGCCGTTCATCGACACCACGTAGGTGTCGGCCTGCCGCCACATCACCCCCTTGGGCCGGCCGGTGGTGCCGCCGGTGCAGATCATCAGCACGTCGTCGGGCGACCCGTCGAGGTGCCGGTCGTCGCCGCCGGCGGCGAGCGCGTCGTCGAGGTCCACCGAGCCGGGCAGTACCGAGGTGCGGCCGCCGTCGTCGTCGACGGCGATGAGCAGTTCCGCGCCGGCCGGCAGCACGTCGGCGAACCGCGGCCCGAGCGAGCGGTGGTAGATCACCGCCCGCGGCCGCAGGTAGGCGAAGAGCTCGGCCACCTCGCGCGGGGTGTAGTGGTAGTTGACGTTGACCGGGGCGGTGCGCGCCCGCAGGCAGCCGATGACCATGTCCGGGTAGAGGTCGTTGTGCATCAGCAGCGCCACCCGGTCCTGGCCGCACTCCCAGTTGCGCAGCTCGGCGCGCTCCCGGTGGGCCCCGAATCCGTTGTCGGCCAGGAAGTTCGCCATCCTGCGGGTGCGCTCGGCAGCCTCGGCGTAGGTGCTGCGCCGCGGCCCGCAGACCGTCATCACCCGGTCCGGCACGGCCGCCGCGACCGCGTCGAGCACCGCCGGGATGGTCCACTCGGCCATGGTTCAGACGTTCGCGCCGACGTGCAGGCCGAGCAGTTCCAGGGCGTTGTCGCGCATCACCCGCCGGGTGTCCTCGTGGCTGAACTCGGGGAACTGCGGGATGTCGGCGGTGAACGACATCGGGTCGGCCAGGCCCTCGCCGTGCGGCCAGTCCGAGCCGAACAGGATCCGGTTCACCCCGATGGTCTCGGCGAGCAGCTTGACGTCCTCCTCGTAGTAGGGCGCGATCCAGACGTTGCGCTTGAGCTGCTCGACCGGATCCTCCTTGAAGTGGTGTGGATTGGTGTTGGCGGCCTTCTTCAGCCGCTTGATGAGCCGGTAGACGAAGTAGGAGCCGTTCTCGATGCTGGCCACCTTGAGCGTGGGGTGGCGGGTGAACACCTGGTGCACGATCATCGAGGCGATGGTGTCGTGGATGGCGCGGTCGTCCATGAGCACCATGTCGAGCGGGTCGCGCTTGCCGAAGCCGCGGAACTCGCCGCTGCCGCCCCACAGCGCCGGGATGGCCATGTACCCGGAGTCGGACAGGTGGAAGACCACCGGCACCCCGGCCTCGGCCAGCCGCGCCCACACCGGGTCGTGCACCGGGTCGCCGAGCGAGCGGGGCCGCACCGCACCGGGCACCGGCGCGGGCCGGACGCACACCAGTCTGGCGCCGCGGCCGAGCACGAACTCGACCTCCTCGACGGCCTTTTCGGGGTCGGCCAGCGAGATGATCGGGGCGGCCAGGATGCGGTGGTCGGGCCGGTCGAAGCCCCAGTCCTCGTCGAGCCAGAGGTTGAACGCGTGGATGGAGGCCATGGTGGCCGGGATGTCGTGTTTGAGCCCCTCCTCCACGCCGCAGGCGAAGGTCGGCAGCATGAACACGGTTTCGAGGTTCTGCCGGTCCAGCACGGCCACCCGGGCGTCGCGGTTCTGGTACTCCGGATGGTCGGCGAGCCGGTCGACCTTCATCAGCGAGCCCGGGTCCACGCCCTCGGGGATCTCGCCCCGGAACAACAGGTCCAGGCAGCCGGGTTCGATGATCGGGTCGAACGTCGGGTTCGGGATGAAATGGTTGATCTTCCCGCCGAACACGGCGTAGGTGCGCCTGCCGTCGGTGAGCATCTGCACCCCGCGGTGACGGAACTCCCTGGGCAGATGGCGGGTGAAGGCGTCCAGCGGCTCGTAGTAGTGGTTGTCGACGTCGATGGCCCGGTAGTCGAGCTTGGCGGTCATGGCGAATCCCTTCGGTCGGCGGGTTGCCGGGCGGCGGCCGGCGGCGGCGGGAACCGTGGTGGTCGCTTCTCCAGGAAGCTGACGACGCCCTCGACGACGTCGGGCCGGCGCAGCGATTCGCGCAGCAGCTGCTCGGAAGCCGCACTGGCCGAGGCGAGATCGCCGACCGTGTCGGCGTAGAGCTGGCGCTTGATGACGGCCAGCGAGGCCGGCGAGCAGTGCAGCGCGATGTCGCCGGCGTACTCCAGTGCCCGGTCCAGCACCCGCCCTCCCGGCACCGTCTCGGTGACCAGCCCGAGTTCGCGCGCCTCGACGGCGCCGACGGTGCGCCCGCTGAGCAGCAGATCGGCCGCGGCCGCCCAGCCGATGAGCCGGGGCAGGATCCAGGACACCCCGTACTCGGCGATCAGCCCGCGCCGGGCGAACGGGGCGGCGAACCTGGCCTCCTCGGCGGCGAACCGCACGTCGCACATCAGCGCCAGGGTCAGCCCGATGCCCACGCACGCCCCGTTGACCGCCGCGACGATCGGTTTGCGCACGGTGGTCAGCTGCCAGGGGTGCCGGTCGCCGACCAGCGAACTCAGGTCCGGGTCGCCGTCGAGACCGCCGGAGCCGGGCCGTAATCCGTTGGCGCCGCCCAGGTTCGCGCCGGCGCAGAAGGCCCGGCCGGATCCGGTGAGCACGATCGCGCGCACCGCGGGGTCGGCGTCGGCGCGGTCCAGCCCGTCGAACAGCGCGGCGGCGAGGTCGCCGCCCCAGGTGTTGAGCCGCTCCGGCCGGTTCAGCGTGAGCACCGCGACACCGGGGTCGTGCACGGTGTAGCGCACGGCCGGCCCGGTGTCGGTGTCCGGGTCGGCGCCCGGGTGCCCGGGGCCGGCCACCCGCTCGGATGGGCTCACCCGCGTCCTCCGTCCCACGCTGGCTGTATGCGCATACTGTACACCTATCGGTATAAGCCTCCAGCGGCTTCGCCCGGGCGCACCGGCTCAGACGAAATCGCTGCCGCCGTCGACGTTCACGTTGGCGCCGGTCATGTAGGAGTTGCGCCGGGAGGCCAGGAACGCCACCACGGGCCCGACCTCCTCGGGCAGTCCGGCCCGCGGCAGGTGCGCCGGGTGGCCGAAGTGCTCGTCGATGGCCGCCATCAGCGCATACGGGTCGTTGCCGTCGACGCCCACCGACGCGGCCCACCCGGTGAGCGCCTCGGTGGCGATCGACCCCGGCGAGACGACGTTGACCAGGATCTCGTCCGGTGCGAGCAGCAGCGACAGGTTCTTGGAGATGCTGACCACCATCGCCTTGGCCGCGGTGTAGGCGGCCAGCACGGTGCTCTGCCGCTGGGTGGAGTGGGCGGAGAAGTTGACGATGCGCGCCCACTCGGCCCGCCGCAGCAGCGGCAGCGCGGCGCGCACGCAGTGCACCATGCCCAGCACCCCCTCGTCGACGGCCAGCCGCCACTGGTCGTCGTCGAGCTGCTCGAAGGTGCCCCGCACGCTCGGCCCCTGGGCGTTCACCAGCACGTTGAGCCGGCCGCCCCAGCGCTCGGCGAGCTCGGCGAACACCGCCTCGGCCTGCGCCCGGTCGGTCACGTCGGCGACCAGCCCGACCGCGTCGGGGCTGCCCGCGGCGGCGAGCTCGGCCGCGGCGCGGTCGAGCACCGCCCGGGTCCGGCCCACCACGGCCACCTTCGCGCCGTCCTCCGCCATGCACCGGGCGGCCGCGAACCCCATGCCGCGGCCGCCGCCGACCACCACCGCGGTGGCGTCGCCGTACCCCAGGTCCACGCCCCAACTATAGGCGGCCTTACCATATGGTTTTCGGTAAATCTGTGAGGTGCGCTACGCTGGGGCGACCGAGCGATGCCCGCCACATCGAGGGTTTGCCGAGCGGTGAATCGGATGGCTCCCGGTATCGTTGTCGGCCGAATCGTTCGATCGCGAGCGGAAGGTGAAAGAGGGGCCACCGTGGCGAAACAGTCGACCGCACCGAAACGTCAGCGGCGCGAGCGCGGCTCGATCAACCCGGACGACATCATCTCGGGCGCCTTCGAACTCGCCGAACAGATCGGGATCGACAACCTGAGCATGCCACTGCTCGGCAAACACCTCGGCGTCGGGGTCACCAGCATCTACTGGTACTTCCGCAAGAAGGACGACCTGCTCAACGAGATGACCAACCGCGCGCTGCGCGAGTACGTCTTCGAAACCCCCTACGTCGACCCCGACAACTGGAAGGAATCGCTGCGCACCCACGCGCGCAACATGCGCAGGACGTTCCTGTCCAGCCCGATCCTGACCGACCTGGTGCTCATCCGCGGCGCGCTCAACGCCCGGATGCGCCGGGTCGGCGTGCAGCACACCGAGGCGGCGGTCGCGGCGCTGGTGCAGGCCGGCCTGACGCCGGAGGACGCGTTCGACACCTACTCGGCGGTGTCGGTGCACGTGCGCGGATCGGTGGTGCTCGAGCGACTGCACGCCAAGACCCGGGACCTGTTCGAGGACGCCGCGGACGAGCCGTCGTCGATCGACCCGCAGACCGCACCGCTGCTGGCCGAGCTCACCGCCAAGGGCCGGCGGATGGCCGCCGCCGACGAGCACAACTTCGAGTACGGCCTGGCCTGCATCCTCGACCACGCCGAGCGGCTGATCGAGCAGCGGGCCGCGGCCGGGCGCGGCCGCTCCCGCTGACGCTCACACCTCGACGACGACGGCGCCGCCCTGGCCGCCGCCGGCGCACATCGCCGCGACCCCGATGCCGCCGCCGCGCCGGCGCAGTTCGTGGACCAGCGTGGTCACCATGCGCGCCCCGGAGGCGGCGATCGGATGGCCCAGGCTGCAGCCGCTGCCGGAGAAGTTGACCTTCTCCTCGTCGATGCCGTACTCCCGGCAGGCCGCGATGGGCACCGAGGCGAACGCCTCGTTGATCTCCCACAGCGCCACGTCGTGCACCGAGAGGCCGGCCCGGTCGAGGATCTTGCCGATCACCGCGACCGCGCCCAGGCCGGTGTCGCGCGGCGCCACACCGGCCGCGCCCCAGGCCCGCACGGTGGCCAGCACGTCGAGGTGCTCGGCCCGGGCGTAGTCCAGGTCGGCCAGCGCCACCGCGGCGGCGGCGTCGTTGGTGCCGCTGCTGTTGCCGGCGGTGATGGAGAAACCCTCGATCTCCGGGTGCAGCGGCTTGAGCGCGGCGAGCTTTTCGGGCGTGGTGTCCCGGCGCGGGTGCTCGTCGACGGTGAACTCGGTGACGGTGCCGTCCGGCCGGGTGACCTTCAGCGGCACGATCTCGTCGACGAACTTGCCGGCGTCGATGGCCGCGACCGCACGCTGATGGCTGCGCACCGCCCAGGCGTCCATCTCCTCGCGGGTGATGCCGTAGGAGCGGGCGGTGTTCCAGCCCACGGTGATCGACATGTCCCGGGCCGGGGCGTCCGGGGTCTCCGGGTGGGTGGGCGGCAGCCACTGCTCGACGAACTGCAGCTCCGGGCCGGGGATGCGCTGCTTCATCAGCGGGGTCATCGACAGCGACTGCACCCCGCCGGCGACGAGCACCCGCTCCATGCCCGAACCGATCTGCGCCGCGGCGTTGCCGATCGCGGTCAGGCTGCCCGCGCAGTGCCGGTTCACCGACTGGCCGGGCACCTGCTCCATGCCGCAGGCGGCGGCCGCGTACCGGGCCAGATCGCCGCCGCCGTAGTGGGATTCGGCGAAGATCAGGTCGTCGATCGCCGACGGGTCCAGGCCGGCGCGGCGCACCACCTCCGGCAGCACCGCGCAGATGAGGTCCTCCGGCGGGGTGTTGACCAGCGTCCCCTTGAACGACCGGCCGATGGCGGTCCTGGTCGCGCCGACGATGACGGGTGTGGGCATGACGACCCCTTCGATTTGGGCGAGCGTTCAAACGTTACAAAACTAACAGAAAGTGTTGCATCGGCAACACCCCGGGATCGGCTCAGGGCCCGTCCGGCTCGGGCACGTCGAAGTGTTCGTCGCGCAGCCGGAACGCCTCCCGGGTGCCGTACCGGGCCCGGGTCTTGACGAAGTTGAACTCCCCCGGCGCGAACTGCAGGTTGGTGCCGAACGCGTGGACGAGGTAGCTGGCGACCTCCTCGCCCTGGTAGGCCTGGGTCTGCTCGACGAGCCGGAACGCCTCCTTGGCGATCACCACCCCGTCGGCCGGCATCCGCGACGCCTTGGTGGCCCACCAGCGGGCCCGGGCGGTGACCATGTGCGGTTCGCAGACCTCGGTGAACACCCCGAGGTGGGCGATGTCGCCAGCGGTGATGACGTCGCCGGTGAGCAGTAACCGCCGCGCCAGCACCGGGCCGAGGCGGTGGAAGAACATGTGCAGGCTGCCCAGCGCCGGGCCCAGGAACCGGGTGGCCGGCATGCCCAGCCGGGTGTCGCGGGCGACCACGGCGATGTCGGCCATCAGCGCCAGCTCGAACCCGCCGCCCAGCGCGTAGCCGGCGACCTCGCCGACGGTGACCTTCGGGAACCCCATGAAGTTGTGGTAGAAGGCGAAGGTCCTGCGGTCGACGGTGAGCCGGCGGCGCTGGCTGGGCCGGGACCGCTCCCGCTGCGCGTGCTCGCCGTACCAGCCGTAGGCGTTGTTCATGTCCGCGCCGGCGCTGAACACGCCGCCGGCGCCGCGCAGCAGCACCACGGTGATGTCGTCGTCGTCGGCCGCCGCGTCCAGGCAGCGGGCCATCGCGTCGCGCATCGCCGCGTCGTAGGCGTTGCGCCGGTCCGGGTTGTTCAGCGTCAGCGTGGCGATCCGGCGCTCGCGGTCGACCTCGAACAGCACCCGCGGATCGGTGCCGGTCATCGGATCCCCCCTCCCCGGCCCGGGCCGGTCTCGCCACGGCGGCCGAAGTCGCTCGCGGACAGCCGTTCCGGCGGCAGGCCGACCGACTCCACCTCCCCGGTGCACAGCAGCTCCCCGGCGCGGGTCAGCCGCACGGTGGAGGTGATGCCGCGGTCGTGGGTGGCACGCTCGATGTCGAAGCACAGCTCGGTCAGGATCGGCACCGGCCGCCAGTAGCGCACCGTCATCGACCGGGTCCGGCCGGCCCGCCCCGCCGCACAGCTGTGGTGCTGGGCCACGCAGTCGACGAACACGCCGAGGAACCCGCCGTGCACCAGCCCGGGCGGCCCCTCGTAGACCAGCGGGAAGGTCACCGTGCCCGCGGCGCTCGCGGCGTCGAGGCGGGTCATGCGGTACTCGGGAAAGCACGGGTTGTAGCCGCCCACGTCGAAGGCGTGCTGCAGGTAGACGCGCTGGTCGGCCGGCCCGCCGGCCGGCCGCGGCGTCGGGTCGGCGGGTGCGGCCGCGGCCAGCCGGCGCTCGTAGTCGCCGAGGGTGGCGACGAGCTCGTCGACCGCCGGGTGCGGGTGCTCCAGGGTCAGCAGCAGCCCGGCCAGCCGGCGCAGCGGCCCAGCCGCCGCGGTGGTCTGCGCCAGCGGGAGTTCCCCGTACCGGCGGTCGGTGTCGGCGGCCGTCATCGGCGCTACTCCTGTCGGGTCGGTGCTGCTTTTGCTACCGTGGGCTGATCGTAATCGTAATTCCTACTGTATGGGTAACCGTACAGACCGGGAGGCATTCCGACGGTGACCGAGCAGCCCGGCCCGGACCCGGCCGACGGCACGGTGCGGGTGCACCGCCGCGGCGGCGTCCTGCATCTCACGCTGCACCGACCGGAACGTCGGAACGCGTTGAGCCGCAGCATGGTTCACCAGCTCGTCGGGGCGCTCACCGAGGCGGCCACCGACGACACGCTGCGGGTGGTGCACATCGACGGGGCCGGCGGCGACTTCTGCGCCGGGGTGGACTGGATGAGCGGCGCCGCCGAGACCCGGCCGCGCACCGGCGATTTGGTGCGCCGGGTGCCGCTCACCTCGCACCGGGTGGTGGAGCTGGTCACGACGATCCAGCTGCCGGTGGTGTGCAGCGTGCGGGGCTGGGCGGTCGGGCTGGGCTGCAACCTGGCGCTGGCCGCCGACTTCACCGTGGCCGGCACCGGCGCGGTGTTCTGGGAACCGTTCCTGCACCGCGGGTTCGCACCGGACTCCGGCTCCACCTGGCTGCTGCCGAGGCTGGTCGGGCTGGCCCGGGCCCGGCGCATGCTGCTGCTCGGGGAACGGGTCGGCGGCGCCGACGCCGCCGAGTGGGGGCTGATCCACGACGCGGTGCCCGACGACGAGCTCGACGCCGCGGCGGCCGAGCTCGTCGACCGGCTGGCCGCCGGCCCGACCGTGGCCCTGGGGCTGGCCAAGCAGGCGCTGCTGACGGCCCAGCACGCCACCCTGCCGCAGGCCATGACCCAGGAGCTCTACAACGTCGAGTTGTCCAGCCGAACCGGCGATTTCAAGGAGGGGCTGGCCGCCTTCCGCCAGCAGCGGACACCGAGGTTCCAGGGCCGGTGAACCGGCCACCAGCCAGAGGGGACAGCATGCCCGACGGGTCCTACCGGGACATCATCTACGAGGTCGACGGCCACGTCGCCACCATCACGCTGAACCGGCCGGAGGCGCTCAACGCGCTCAGCCCGCACATGATCACCGAACTGCGGGCGGCCTACGCGGAGGCCGAGAACGACGACCGGGTGTGGATCCTGGTCGTCACCGGCACCGGCCGGGCGTTCTGCTCCGGCGCGGACGTCAAGGAGATCCCCGACGACGGCCGGGTGATCAACCCGCGGCCCTACCTGTCGACCTACGAGCAGTGGGAGGCCCCGCAGGAGGGCACCCCGCCGTTCCGGCAGATGGCCAAGCCGGTGCTGGCGGCGATCAACGGCATCTGCTGCGGGGCGGGGCTGGACTGGGTGACCACCGGCGACATCGTGATCGCCTCCGAGCGGGCCACCTTCTTCGACCCGCACGTCAGCATCGGGCTGGTGTCCGGGCGTGAGGTGGTGCGGCTGGCGCGGGTGCTGCCGCGGTCGGTGGCGCTGCGGATGGCGTTGCTGGGCAGGCACGAACGGATGAGCGCCCAGCGCGCCTACGAGCTCGGCATGGTCAGCGAGGTGGTCGAGCACGACCGGCTGCTCGAGCGCGCCCACGAACTGGCCGGGCTGGTCACCCGCAACGCCCCGCTGGCGGTGCGCGGCACCCGGCTGGCCATCCTCAAGGGCCTCGACCTGCCGCTGCACGAGGCCGAGATCCTCGCCGAGGCGTTCCGGGAACGCAACCTGCACACCGAGGACGCCAAGGAGGGCCCGCGGGCGTTCGTGGACAAGCGCACACCGGAGTGGAAGTGCCGATGAGCGCCGGCGGGTTCGAGACCATCCTGCTCGAGGTCGACGCCGACGACCACGTCGCGACCATCACGCTCAACCGACCCGAGCGGCTCAACGCGTTCGACCGCACCATGTGCGAGGAGATGGCCGAGGCGTGGCGCCGGGTGAAGTTCGACGACACCGTGCACGCGGTGGTGCTGCGGGCCGCCGGAACGCGGGCCTTCTCGGCCGGGCTGGACGTCAAGACCCCCTACGGCCAGCCCGGGAACGTGTGGAACCACGAGGATCCCGGTGAGCCGCTCAGCCCGAAGTGGCAGAAGATGTTCAAGCCGGTGGTGTGCGCCGTGCACGGCATGTGCACCGCCGGCGCGTTCTACTTCGTCAACGAGGCCGACATCGTGATCTGTTCGCAGGACGCGACGTTCTTCGACTCGCACGTCAGCGCCGGGCTGGTGTGCGCGCTGGAGCCGATCGGGCTGATGCGTCGCGTCGGGCTGGCCGAGACGCTGCGGATCGCGTTGATGGGCAACGACGAACGCGTCAGCGCCGAGACCGCGCTGCGGATCGGGCTGGTCACCGAGGTGGTGCCGCGGGAGCGGCTGTGGGCGCGCGCCCACGAGATCGCCGCCGCCATCGCCGCCAAACCGCCCGCGGCCACCCAGGGAACGGTCAAGGCGATCTGGGAGTCGCTGGACCGGCCGTACCGGGCGGCGATGGAGCAGGGCCTGATCTACACCCGGCTGGGCAACCCGCTGGGCACCGCGCAGCTGCGCGACCGGCCGGTGCCGAAGACGCCGCCGAGGATCCGGTGATGCCCGCCCACCCGCTGTCACGGCGCATCGCCGAGGTGCTCGACCTGCAGCCCGACGCACCGGCCGTCGAGTTCGACCGCGCCTGGTGCAGCTGGGCCGAGCTCGGCGAATCCGCGCGCCGCATCGCCGATCTGGCGCTGCGCTACGGCTACGGCGAGACCCCGCAGGTGGGCATCCTGCTGCGCAACCGCCCGGTGCACGTGGCCGCGCTGCTCGGGGTGCTGCTCGCCGGCGGCACGGTGGTGGTGGTCAACCCGGCCCGCGGCCGCGCGCGCACCCGCGCCGACCTGGCCGCCCTCGAGCTGCCGCTGCTCGTCGGCACCGCCGCCGACCTCGCCGCCACCGGTCCGCACCCGCCGCGGTGCACCGTGGTGGCGCTCGACGCGCTCGGCGGAGCACCGGCGGTCACCGCGGCCGCCGAGCCGGTGGCGGTCGGGTCCGCGCCCGGGGTGGCGGTGCGGATGCTCACCAGCGGCACCACCGGCCCGCCCAAGCGGGTCCCGCTGACCTACCGGATGCTGGCGCACAGCGTGATGGGGCCCGGGACCCTCGGCGAGCGGCGCCCGACCGCGGTGCGGCGCGGCGTGGCGATCGTGAACGCCCCGCTGGTGCACATCGGCGGGGTGTTCCGGGTGCTGCAGTGCATCGCCGAGGCCCGGCCGTTCGTGCTGCTGGAGAAGTTCGAGCTGGACACCTGGGCCGACGCGGTGCGCCGGCACCGGCCGCGCACGGTGTCGCTGGTCCCGGCGGCGCTGCGCACCGTGCTGCACTCCGGGCTGACCCGCGCGGACCTGGCCGGCATCCGGGCGGTCACCTGCGGCACCGCCCCGCTGGCCGCCGAGGACGCCGAGGCGTTCACCGAACGGTTCGGCATTCCGGTGCTCACCTCCTACGCCGCCACCGAGTTCGGCGGCGGGGTGGCCGGCTGGACCCTGGCCGACCACCGGCGCTACTGGCCGGCCAAGCGCGGCAGCGTGGGCCGGGCCACCGGCGGGGCGCGGCTGCGGGTGGTCGACGAGGCCGGCCGCGAACTCGGCCCGGACCGGCCCGGTCTGCTGGAGGTCAGGCCCGGGCAGTTCGGCCCGGACGCCGAGTGGCTGCGCACCACCGATCTGGCGCGCATCGACGCCGACGGGTTCCTGTGGATCCTCGGCCGGGCCGACCAGGCGATCATCCGCGGCGGGTTCAAGGTGATGCCCGAGGAGGTGCGGGCCGCGCTGGAACGCCACCCGGCGGTGCGCGGTGCGGCGGTGGTCGGCCGTCCCGACCGCCGGCTCGGCGAGGTGCCGGTCGCGCTCGTCGAGCCGCATCCCGGTGCCGGCTGCGACCCCGACGAACTCGTCGCGTTCCTGCGCGAGCGGCTCGCCCCCTACGAGGTGCCGGCGGCCGTCGCGGTGGTCGGCTCGCTGCCGCGCACCCCGTCCGGCAAACCCGATCTGACCGCCGTGCGAACGTATTTCACCGAAACGGTCACCGCCGATGGCTGAACCGGACACCGTCCCCGCCCTGCTGCGCCGGCTCGCCGCCGAGCGGCCCGGGCATCCGCTGCTGATCTGCGACCACGACCGGCTCAGCTACGGCGAGGCCGACCGCCGCTCGGCGGTGCTGGCGCGCGGGCTGATCGGGCTGGGCGCGGGCAAGGGCACCCACGTCGGACTGCTCCACCCGAACGGGTCGGCGTTCGTCGTCGGCATGCTCGCCGCCGCACGGATCGGGGCGGTGGTGGTGCCCTACCCCACCTTCGCCACCGCGGCCGAGCTGACCGCGCAGCTGCGCCACAGCGACACCGAGATCCTGCTGGCCACCGGCCGGTTCCGCGGCCACGACCTGGCCGGCCGGCTGCGCGCCGCGGTCGGTGGGTTCGACTCGGCCGCACCGCTGTTCAACCCGGCCGTGCCGACGCTGCGGCACGTGCTCGTCGACACCGCCCCGGCGCCGGCCGCCGACGCCGCACTGCTGCGCGCCATGGAGGACGACGTCGACGGCTGCGATGTGCTGACCATCGTCTACACCTCCGGTTCGACCAGCGCCCCGAAGGGCGTGGTGCACACCCACGCCGGGCTGATCCGGCACCAGCGCACGCTCAACGAGATCCGCCGCTACCGCACCGAGGACCGGCTGTTCTGCAACTCGCCGTTCTTCTGGATCGGCGGCATCGCGTTCTCGCTGCTGGCCACGATGGTCGCCGGGGCGACGCTGATCTGCTCGGTCGCCGAGGACCCGGCCGACACCCTCGACCTGCTGGAGGCCGAACGCCCCACCCTGACCAACGGCTACGTCACCGGGATCGCCGCGCTGGCCGCCCATCCCAGCCTGCCGCACCGCGACCTGAGCTCGCTGCGGCGGGGCAACCTCTACCCACTCATGGCGCCGGAGTGCCGGCCGGCCGATCCGGCGCTGCGCCACCAGATGCTCGGCATGACCGAGACCGGCAGCGTGGTGCTGGCCGACCCGGACGACGGCGACCAGCCGGAGTCGCGGCGCGGCTCGTTCGGCCGGCCGGTGCCGGGCTTCGCCACCCGCGTCGCCGACCCGGACACCGGCGAACCGGTCGGCGTCGGCGAGGTCGGTGAGCTGTGGGTGCGCGGACCCTACGTCATGCAGCGCTACTACAAGCGCAGCCGCGAGCAGTGCTTCACCCCCGACGGCTGGTTCCGCACCGGGGACCTGGTGCGCGTCGACGCCGAGGGCTACCACTACTTCGTCGGCCGCCGCGCCGCGGTGATCAAGACCGCCGGGGTCAACGTCCTGCCCGCCGAGGTGGAGCGGGCGATCACCGCGGTCACCGGCGCCCCGGCGCACGTCGTCGGGCTGCCCGACGCGCGGCGCGGTGCGGTGGTCGCCGCGGTGGTGGTGGTCGACGACCCGGCCGGTTTCGACGCCGAGGCGCTGCGCGCCGCGCTGCGGGAACGCCTGTCGGCCTACATGATCCCGCGCCGCGTCGTGGCACTGCCGCGCGACCGGCTGCCGGTACTGTCCAGCGGCAAGATCGATCTGCACGCACTGGCGAAGGTGTTCGATGGATGACCTGACCGTCGACCGGCTGCTGCGCGAGCGGGCGGCGCTGGGCGGCAAACCCGCGGTGATCGATCCGGACACCCGGATCGACTACGCGGGCCTGGACACCGCCACCGCCGAGCTGGCGGCGCGGCTGGTCACCGCCGGGGTGAACAAGGGCACCCGGGTCGGCCTGATCATGCCCAACGGGGTGCACTGGGTGCGGTTCGCACTGGCCCTGACCCGGATCGGGGCGGTGCTGGTGCCGCTGAGCACGCTGCTGGCCCCGCGCGAACTCGTCGCACAGCTGCGCACCGCGTCGGTGCAGGCGCTGATCTGCGTCGCGGAGTTCCGCGGCCACCGCTACCGCGACGAGCTCGCCGCCGCGCTGGGGCTCGCCACGACGACGGGACCGCTGGCGTGCCCGGCGCTGCCCGCCCTGCGCCGGGTGTGGGATCCCGCGGACCTGCCCGGACCCCGCCCGCAGGCGGCCGATCTCGTCACCGCGCTCGGGGCGGCGCTGACCCCGGCCGACCCGCTGGCGATCATGTTCACCTCCGGCAGCAGCGGCCCGCCCAAGGGCGTGTGGCATTCGCACGGCGGGGCGCTCGGCGCGGTCGCCGCCGGGCTCGCCGCCCGCTGTGTGGACGCCGACACCCGGCTGTACCTGCCGCTGCCGTTCTTCTGGGTGGGCGGGTTCGGCGCCGGGGTGCTCACCGCACTGCTGGCCGGCGCCACCCTGGTCACCGAACCGGTGCCGCGGCCCGAGCACACGCTGGAACTGCTGCAGCGGGAACGGGTCACGCTGTTCCGGGGCTGGCCGGACCAGGCCGAGGCGCTGGCCCGGCACCGCGACCGGCTGGGGGCGGACCTTCCGGCGCTGCGGCCGGGCAGCCTGGAGGCCCTGCTGCCGCCCCGGCTGCGCGGCCGGCCCGGGGCTCGGGCGAAGCTGTTCGGGATGACCGAGGCGTTCGGCCCCTACTGCGGCTACCGCGCCGACGCCGACCTGCCCCGCCCGGCCTGGGGCAGCTGCGGAAAACCCTTCCCGGGCATGCAGGTTCGTATCGTCGACCCGGACACCGGCGACCCGGTGGGCCCCGGGGTGATCGGCGAGATCCAGATCCGCGGACCGCACGTCATGCTCGGGATCTGCCGTCGCGCCCGGGAGGAGGTGTTCACCCCCGACGGCTACTACCCCACCGGCGACCTCGGGCACCTCGACGCCGACGGGTTCCTGTTCCACCACGGCCGCGCCGACGACATGTTCAAGGTCAGCGGCGCCACGGTCTATCCCGCCGAGGTCGCCGGCGCGCTGCGCGAGATCGACGGTGTCGAGGCGGCCTACGTCACCGACGTGCCCGACGGTGCGCACCGGCGGGTCGGTGCGGCGGTGGTCGGCCGCGGCCTCGACATCGCGCGGCTGCGCACCGAGGCGCGCCGGCGGCTCAGCGCCTTCAAGGTGCCCGCGGTGTGGCTGCTGCTGGACTCCGACGACGCGGTGCCGCGCCGGGCGACCGGCAAGGTCGATGTATCGCGGCTGCGGGAGCTGTTGATTTCGGCGGATTCCCGGGAAACACCGGCCGCCCGCCGCTAGCGTGAGGCGCCGGGAGGCAGCGCACGGCGGAGGGCACGATCGGTATGCCGGAACTGGCGGGGCGACGGGTTCGGTCGGGTGGCATCGCGGTGGCGGTGGCCGTGTTCTGGCTGGCACTGCTGGCGCTCGGCGCGGCACCGGCCCGCGCCGACGACCCGCCCGGTGCCGCCGGCGGCCCGGGGACCGGGGTGGGCGCCGGCGCCCAACGCGACTCGGGCCGGCAGCCGGGCGCGGTGTCGGCCCGGTCGGCCCGGGTCGCCACGACCGGTCCGGGGCCGGTCGCCCGGGTGACCAACCGCCCGGCCCCGCACCGGCACCGGTCGGCGCGCCCGACCACCGTCGACACGGCCGTCATCGAGACGGCCACCATCGAAACGAGCGGGACCGAACCGGCCAGGCCCGGCCCGCGCAGCCGGCGGCCCGGGGCCAAGGCGCCGGCCGAACCAGGCTCGCCGGGGCTGCTGCGGGCCGTCGGATCGGTGGTGTTCGACGTGTTCGGCGCGCTCACCCGGGCGGTGTCCAATCCGCCGCTGCTGCCCCCGGGGAGCACGGTGACGGTGCGCACCTCGACGCTGGAGCTGCCCGGCATCGACCGCACCGTGCAGGCCGACTGGTACTTCCCCGCCGACCCGGCGTCGGCCACCGGGCTGATCTACCTGCAGCACGGCTTTTTTGCCACCGGACCGATGTACAGCTACACCGCCGCGCAGCTCGCCGAGTCCACCAACAGCATCGTGGTGGCGCCGACGCTGTCGTCGAACGCCTACGACCCGACCGGCCGGTGGCTCGGCGGTGCCCCCACGCACCAGGCGGTGGCCGAGCTGTTCGCCGGTGCCCGCACCGAGCTGCTGGCCAGCGCCGAGGCCGCCTACGGCGCGCCGATCGACCTGCCGAGCCGGTTCGTGCTGGCCGGTCATTCGCTGGGCGGCATGCTCGTCGCCGGGGTGGCCCGCCGCCTGGTCGACAACGGCGCGGTCGACGACCTGGCCGGCATCCTGCTGCTCGACGCGGTGGACACCCACGGTCTGCTGCCCGAGGCGCTGGCCGTCCTCGGCGACGACGTGCCGGTGCGCAACATCGCCGCCGAACGCTACGTCTGGAACGCCTACGGCGTCGTCGGCGACGAGCTGGGGGCGGGGCGGCCCGGGCGGTTCACCGGCGTGTACCTCGCCGGCGGCCGGCACATCGACCACATGCAGGGCGCCAACCCGGTGCTGCAGTTCTTCGCCTACCTGCTGGCCGGGTTCTCCGAGCCGGCCAACGTCGAAGCGGTGCGGATCCTGGCCGCCGACTGGGTGAACGGGATGTTCGCCGGGGACCCGGACCCGCCGCTGCCCGCCGGGCCGATCCACATCGCCACCCCGGCCGGCACCGCGGTCGGGTGGCCACTGCCCTACCCGGACGACCGGGTGGTGCTGGGCACGCCGTGGGATCCGCTCGTCGATCTGCTGCTGCGGCTGGTGGTCCCGACGACCGCCTAGTCGTCGATCACCCCGCGGGAACGCAGGTGGGCGATGAGCGGGGCGGCACCGGCGGCGAGGTGCTCGGCCATCGCCGCCCGCGCCGCCTCGGCGTCGTGGCGGGCCAGCGCGTCGATCACCCGGCGGTGGTGCGCGGTGGACAGCGCCGGCCAGCCCGCCACGGTCGGGTACACCGATTCCGGTGCGTAGCGGGTGATCTGCGACATCACCTGGGCCAGTTTCGGGGATGCGGCCGCGACGTTGATGGCGCGGTGGAACTCGTGGTTGAGCCGCACCGCGCGGTCGGCGTCGTCGGCGGCGTAGGCGCGCTCGAGCTCGTCCTGGATCTGCGACAACCGGCGCAGCTGGTCGTCGGTGATGGCGACTGCGGCCCGGGCGGCGAGTTCCCCGCCGACGTAGGCCTGCATGTTGGCGATGTCGGTGAGGTCCCGGTCGGTCACCGGCAGCACCACGAACCCGCGCCGCGGCTGCTGGCGCAGCAGTCCCTCGGCGCGCAGTTCGAGCAGCGCCTCGCGCACCGGGGTGACGCTCACGCCGAGTTCGGCGGCGAGCTGGTCGAGCCGGATGTACTCACCGGCCCGGTAGACACCGTCGAAGATGCGCCGCCGCACCACCCGGGCGACGTCCTCGGCCAGCTGCGGCCGGGGCGTGAACTCCGGCGGGCACATCAGTCGATCCGGTACTCGGCCAGCAACCGCTTGCTGATGATGTTCTTCTGGATCTCGCTGGTGCCCTCGCCGATGAGCAGGAACGGGGCGTCGCGCATCAGCCGCTCGATCTCGTACTCCTTGGAGTAGCCGTAGCCGCCGTGGATGCGGAAGCTGGTCTCCACGACCTCCTTGCAGAACTCGCTGGCCAGGTATTTGGCCATGCCGGCGGCCACGTCGTTGCGCTCCCCGGAGTCCTTCAGCCGCGCGGCGTTGACCATCATGTGGTGGGCGGCCTCGACCTTCGTCGCCATCTCCGCGATCTGGAAGGCGATCGCCTGGTGCTCGGCGATCGGTCTGCCGAAGGTGCGGCGCTGCTGGGCGTAGCGCACCGCGAGCTCGAAGGCCCGGATGCCCACCCCGCAGGCGCGGGCCGCGACGTTGACCCGGCCCACCTCGATGCCGTCCATCATCTGGTAGAAGCCCCGGCCGGGGACGCCGCCGAGAATGTCGTCGGCCCGGGCCAGGTAGCCGTCGAAGATCAGCTCGGTGGTGTCGATGCCCTTGTAGCCGAGCTTGTCGATCTTGCCCGGGATGATCAGCCCGGGCGCGACTTCGCCGTAGCCGACCGGCTTCTCGACCAGGAAGGCGGTCAGGTTGCGGTGCGGCTTGTCGGCCCCCTCGTCGGTGCGCACCAGCACCGCCACCAGCGTCGAGGTGCCGCCGTTGGTGAGCCACATCTTCTGGCCGTCGATGCGGTAGCCGCCGTCGTCGAGCCGGGTGGCCCGGGTGCGGATGGCCGCGACGTCGGAGCCGAGTTCGGGCTCGGACATCGAGAACGCGCCGCGGGTCTCGCCGGTGGCCATCCGCGGCAGAAACCGCCGCTTCTGCTCCTCGGTGCCGTGTTGGCGCAGCATGTAGGCGACGATGAAGTGGGTGTTGAGCACCCCGGAGATGCTCATCCAGCCGCGGGCGAGCTCCTCGACGCACAGCGCGTAGGTCAGCAGCGACTCGCCGAGCCCGCCGTACGCTTCGGGAATCATCAGCCCGAACAGGCCCATCTCCTTCATCGCGTCGACGATGGCCTGCGGGTAGGTGTCGGTGCGTTCCAGCTCCGGGGCGTTCGGGATGATCTCCTTGTCCACGAACGCCCGTACCGTGGCCAGGATCTCGGTCTGGGTCTCGGAAAGCCCCGCGGTCTGCGCCAGTTTCGTCATGCCGTCACCCGTTCGAAGATCGCGGCCAGCCCCTGGCCGCCGCCGATGCACATGGTCTCCAGTCCGTAGCGGGCACCGCGACGGTGCAGTTCGCGGGCCAGGGTGGCCAGCATCCGCCCGCCGGTGGCGCCGACCGGGTGGCCCAGCGAGATGCCGGACCCGTGCACGTTGGTGCGGTCCAGGTCGGCCTCGGTGAACTTCCACTCCCGCATCACCGCGAGCGCCTGGGCGGCGAACGCCTCGTTGAGCTCGATCAGGTCCAGGTCGGCCAGCGTCAGGCCGGCCCGGTCCAGGGCGGCCGCGGTGGCCGGCACCGGCCCGATGCCCATGATCCTCGGCGCCACTCCGGCCACCGCCCAGGACACCAGCCGTACCAGCGGGCGCAGCCCGAGCTCGTCGGCCTTCTGGCGGGTGGTGACGATGCACATCGCGGCGGCGTCGTTCTGGCCGCTGGCGTTGCCCGCGGTGACGGTGGCCTCCGGATCCTGTTCGGCCAGCACCGGTTTGAGCTTGGCCAGCGACTCCAGGGTGGTGTCGGCGCGCGGGTGTTCGTCGGTGTCGACGAGCCGTTCCCCGTCCCGGGTGGGCACCGCGACCGGGACGATCTCCTCGGCCAGGATGCCGGCCCGCTGGGCCGCCACCGCGCGACGGTGCGACAGCACGGCGAGCTCGTCCTGCTCCTGTCGTGAGATGCCGTACGCGCGGCGCAGGTTCTCGGCGGTCTCGAGCATGCCGCCGGGCACCGGGTGGTTGCGCCCGCCGGCGGTGGTGCGGCCGCGGGCGAGCGCGTCGTGCACCCGCACCCCGGTGCGGGCGCCGCCCCAGCGCATGTCGGTGGAGTAGAACACGACGTTGCTCATGCTCTCCGTGCCGCCGGCGACGACGAGGTCGTGGTTGCCGGTGGCCACCTGCAGGCAGGCCTGGATGACGGCCTGCAGGCCGGAGCCGCAGCGGCGGTCGACCTGCATGCCGGGCACGGTGACCGGCAGCCCGGCGTCGAGCGCCACCACCCGGCCGATGGCCGGGGCCTCGCTACTCGGGTAGCAGTGGCCGAGGACGACGTCCTGCACCGCGTCGGCGGGCACGCCGGTGCGCTGCAACAGGCCCCGCAGCGCCGCGACGCCGAGGTCGACCGCGGTCAGTGTCTTGAACATGCCGCCGTAGCGCCCGATCGGGGTCCGGACCGGCTCGCAGATCACCGCGTCCCGCAGCATGGTGTGCCTCCGATCAGATGTGGCGACCACCGGTGACCTCGAGCACCGTGCCGGTCATGTACGACGACAGGTCGCTGGCCAAGAACAGCGCCACCTTGGCCACCTCGTCCGGCTCGCCGGCCCGGCCCATCGGCACCTCGGCCAGCTTCTGGTCCCAGATGCGTTGCGGCATGGCCTCGGTCATCGCCGAGCGGATCAGCCCGGGCTGGATGGCATTGACCCGCACGCCCAGGTGTGCGAGCTCCTTGGCCGCGGCCTTGGTCAGCCCGACGATGCCGGCCTTGGCCGCCGAGTAGTTGGTCTGCCCGATCAGACCGACCTTGCCGGAGATCGACGACATGTTGATGATCGCGCCGCGCTTGGCCTCCCGCATGATCGCCGCGGCGGCCTTGGTGCCGTTCCAGGTGCCGCGCAGGTGCACCGCGATCACCTCGTCGAACTGCTGCTCGGTCATCTTGCGCAGCGTGGCGTCCCGGGTGATGCCGGCGTTGTTGACCATGATGTCCAACCCACCGAACCGGGTCACCGCCGTGTTCACCAGCGCCTCGACCTGGTCGAGGTGCACCACGTCGCACTGCGCGGCCACCGCCACCTCGGGCCCGCCGAGTTCGGCGACGGCGGCCGCGGTGCGGTCCGGGTCGAGGTCCCCGATGACCACCCGGGCCCCCTCGGCGATGAACCGCTTGGCGATGGCGAAGCCGAGTCCCTGTGCCCCGCCGGTCACCACGGCGGTCTGCCCTGCCAGCAACGACACCTGATCACCCCTTCCCGACGCAGCCCCGGCGCGGGCGCCGGGCGCATACGCCGACATCATATTTCATATATGATATTTCCGAGCGGATCCGACCCAGGGAGGCCCGTCCCGATGAGCAGTGCCGTGAACAGCGCGGAGGTTTCCGACGAGGACTTCCAGCCGATCCTGGAGCAGACCCGGCAGTTCATCCGCACCGCCGTGGTGCCCCGGGAGTCCGAGATCCTCGCCACCGACCGGGTTCCCGACGATCTGCGCGAGCAGGCCAAGCGGATGGGCCTGTTCGGCTACGCCATCCCCCAGCGCTGGGGCGGGCTGGGGCTGAACCTGTCCCAGGACGTCGAACTGGCGATGGAGTTCGGCTACACCTCGCTGGCGCTGCGCTCGATGTTCGGCACCAACAACGGCATCGCCGGCCAGGTGCTGGTCGGGTTCGGCACCGACGAGCAGAAGGAGCGCTGGCTGCGGCCGATCGCCGCCGGCGAGGTGGTGGCCTCGTTCGCGCTCACCGAGCCCGGTGCCGGGTCGAACCCCGCCGGGTTGCGAACCAAGGCGGTACGCGCCGGGGACGACTGGATCATCAACGGCCAGAAGCGATTCATCACCAACGCCCCCACCGCGGACCTGTTCGTGGTGTTCGCCCGCAGCCGCCCGGCCGACGAGCGGGGCGCGGGGATCGCGGTGTTCCTCGTCCCGGCCGACACGCCCGGGGTGGCGGTGGGCCCGAAGGACGCCAAGATGGGCCAGGAGGGCGCCTGGACCGCCGACGTGTCGTTCACCGACGTGCGGGTGCCGGCCGAGGCGCTGGTGGGCGGCGAGGAGGACATCGGCTACCGGGCGGCGATGACGTCGCTGGCGCGCGGCCGGGTGCACATCGCCGCGCTCGCCGTCGGCACCGCGCAGCGCGCGCTCGACGAGTCGGTGGCCTACGCCGCCACCGCCACCCAGGGCGGCACCCCGATCGGGACGTTCCAGCTGGTGCAGGCGATGATCGCCGACCAGCAGACCGGCGTGCTGGCCGGCCGGGCCCTGGTGCGCGACACCGCCCGCAAGTGGGACACCGGTGCGGACCGCCGGATCGCCCCGTCGGCGGCCAAGCTGTTCTGCACCGAGATGGCGGGCAAGGTGGCCGATCTCGCGGTGCAGATCCACGGCGGCACCGGGTACATGCGCGAGGTTCCGGTCGAGCGCATCTACCGCGACGTGCGACTGCTGCGGCTCTACGAGGGCACCAGCGAGATCCAGCGGCTGATCATCGGCGGCAACCTGGTCAAGGCCGCCCGGAAGGAGACCCGATGAGCGGACGGCTGGCCGGCCGGGTCGCGTTCGTCACCGGTGCGGCCCGCGGTCAGGGCCGCGCCCACGCCGTGCGCCTGGCGCGGGAGGGGGCCGACATCATCGCCGTCGACCTCGCCGGCAAGCTGCCCGACTGCGTGCCCTACGACCCGGCCACCCCGGAGGACCTCGAGGAGACGGTCCGGCTGGTGCGCGAGACCGGCCGCGGCATCGCGGCGTCGGTGGCCGACACCCGCGACCTCGACGCGCTGCGCGAGGCGGTCGACGCCGGGGTGGCCCGGTTCGGCCGGCTCGACATCATCGTCGCCAACGCCGGCGTCGCCGCACCGCAGCCGTGGAACACCATCACGCCCAACGACTTCCGCGATGTCATGGACATCAACGTGACCGGTACGTGGAACACCGTGATGGCCGGTGCGCAGCACATCGTCGACGGCGGCCGCGGCGGGTCGATCATCCTGATCAGCTCGTCGGCGGGGCTGACGTTCCAGCCGTTCATGGTGCACTACACCACGAGCAAGCACGCGGTGGCCGGCATGGCCAAGGCGTTCGCCGCCGAGCTGGGCCGGTACGGCATCCGGGTCAACAGCGTACACCCCGGACCGGTGAACACCCCGATGGGCGGCGGCCGGATGGTCGCGGCGCTGGTCGCCGCCGGCGAGACGAATCCCACGCTGGCACACGTGAACACGCCGTTTCTCAACACCGGCATGCCGGAGCCGTCCGACATCGCCGACGCGGTGTGCTGGCTGGCCGGCGACGAGTCGCGGTTCGTCACCGCCGCGAGCATCCCGGTGGACATGGGCGTCTCGGTCTACTGAGCCGCCTCGCCGCCGAGGGTCCGGTTCCGGGACGCGAGCTGGTCCCCGACCACCGGCTCGAACCAGTCGTGACCGGGCCGGACGGGGCGCCCGTCGGCGACCACCAGCAGGTCGAACTCGCGGACGTCGCCGGCCCGGTCCTCGATCTCCCGGCCCCCGCCGTCGGCCGGCCGGGCGGGCAGGTCGGCTCAGCCGATGATGCGCAGGATCTGCTCGGCGACGGCGGCCGGCTTGTCGGCGCCCTCGAGTTCGACGGTGACCGTCAGGGTGGCCTGCACCGCGCCGTCGAGCCGGTCGATCTTGGAGATCTCACCGCGGGCCCGGATCCGCGCGCCCACCTTGACCGGGGTGATGAACCGGACCTTGTTGTAGCCGTAGTTGATCGCCATCGTGACGTTGTCGACCCGGTAGAGCTGGTGCATGAAGTGCGGCAGCAGCGACAGCGTCAGCAGCCCGTGGGCGATGGTGCCGCCGAACGGTCCCTGGGCGGCGCGTTCGGGGTCGACATGGATCCACTGGTGGTCACCGGTGGCGTCGGCGAAGGTGTTCACCCGCTCCTGGGTGATCTCGAGCCATTCGGTCGTGCCGAGCTGGCTGCCCTCGGCCGCCGCGAACTCGTCGAGACCGTTGAACACTTTCACGGTGGAACTCCTCTCACACCTGGCGCGCCGCGGTGGGCGTCGCTCGATCCGGATGTCCTCAGTCCGGATGTCCACAGTGCCACAGTGCTCCCGCCGCGCCGACCCAGCCCGTCGCCGAACCCGGCCGGCAAACAAACGAGCGGCCCGGGGCGACGTCTGCGGACGCGGCGTCGGCCCCCTTGGCGAAGCCCGCGGGAACCGCGCCCAATCGGCCGTATTAGAAATCAGCCAGCAAACTAATCAAGCGTTCCTGGAACTGCACTGCGCCGACCCGGACGGCGCCGTCGCGGGGTGCCGCGGCGTCGGCCGGCGAGCCGTTGCCGACGCGCGCCCAGTGCGCTGCCCGGTTTCCGAGAATACGATTCCGCAAGTTCGAACGCCCCGGAGCGACACACCGCCAAGCGCGCGCCGAAATCCGGCCCGAATGCGGCTTCATCAACCGGTAGCAAAACCGTCACTGCAAGGTTACCCGTTCAACGGACCACCGCACGAATTCACTGACGTCTTCGCTAATTCCGTGCGACGTTGGGTTTCACCTGCCGGTTCATTGTGATCGCAAGATTGCCATGCCACCGCGGCGCCCCCGCCCGATCGGACGGGCAACTTGCAATTCCGGTCGAGTTCTGCGCACTCGCTGGAACACACCCAAGCCCGGCAGGATACTGACTTCGCAAATTCACAGACCGACCGGTGCGGCCCTCCGGGCACTCCCGGTGGCTGCACCGCCAAACACGGAAGAGATGGAGAGGAAATGACCGCTCAGCTCCTCGGTTCGCCCGTCGCCAGCGAATTCGCCATGCCCACCGGGATCAGCTGGTGGGATGCCGACGCCCAGTGCACGCTGGTGATGTCCCAGCCGGCACTGGATCACGAGTTGTGGCACGACTATCTTCGCGGAGCCGAACGTAGCTACCGCAAGTACGGGGTCGAGGACGCCCTGGAGCTCGACGACATCGCCGACGGCCACGACACCGTCGCGTTCTGGGCCGCGATCGACCGGGATGGCAACCTCATCGGCGGGGTGCGCGCCAAGGGCCCGCTGCGCGACGCCGACGACTCGCACGCCGTCGTGGAGTGGGCCGGCCAGCCCGGCGAGGACATGGTCCGCAAGATGATCAACGACCGTGCGCCGTTCGGCGTGCTGGAGATGAAGGCGGCCTGGGTGACCAACGACCGGGAGCGCAGCCCGCTGGTGACCAAGATGCTGGCCCGCAGCGGGTTCCACGCGATGGCGCTGTTCGGGTTCCAGTTCTGCATGGCCACCTCCGCGCCGCACGTGCTGGACCGGTGGCGCTCCTCGGGCGGGGTGGTGGCGCCGATCCCGGCCACGCCGTACCCCGACGAGCGGTACCTCACCAAGATGATGTGGTGGGATCGTCGCGACTTCATCAATCACGCTGAGCCAGAACAGGTTTCGAAGATCCTGACCGAGATCAACGCGATGAACGCACAACTGGCGGCGGTGGACGGCGCCGGGACCCTGTATCAGGCCGCGCTGTGAGGCACGGCGATACTTTCGCTGTGAACCACTCCGCGACGGTACTGCACCCGGACGATCCGGCCGACCGCGAGACCCTCGAGCGGCTCCGGCGGGATCCCGCCATCGAGTTCGTCGACCGCAGTGCGGAGCAGGCCAAGGCCCTGCGCGAGCTGCTGCCCGCCCCGGACGAGGAGCTGCTGGGCGAACCCCGGCGCCACGTCCATTACCCCTGGCGCCGTGCCGTGGTCACGGTGCTGGGGCCGGCCGGGTACCGGCGACTGCGACTGGACCGCAACCACAACCTCATCACCCGCGCCGAGCACGACCGGCTGGCGCGGCTGCGGGTCGGCGTGGTCGGCCTCAGCGTCGGCCACGCCATCGCGCACACCCTGGCCGCACAGGGGGTGTGCGGCCGGTTGCGGCTGGCCGACTTCGACGAGCTGGAGGTGTCCAACCTCAACCGGGTGCCGGCCACCGTGTTCGACGTCGGGGTGAACAAGGCGGTGGTGGCCGCGCGCCGGATCGCCGAGCTCGACCCGTACCTGCCGGTCGAGGTGTTCCCGGACGGGCTGACCCGCGACAACGTCGACACGTTCCTCGACGGGGTGGACATCGTCGTCGAGGAGTGCGACTCGCTGGACATCAAGGCGCTGGTGCGGGAGGCGGCGCGGCGGCGCCGGCTGCCGGTGCTGATGGCCACCAGCGACCGCGGGCTGATCGACGTGGAGCGCTTCGACCTCGAGCCGCAGCGCCCGCCGTTCCACGGCCTGCTGCCCGGCGTCGACTCCGCACGGCTGGCCGGGCTGACCAACCAGCAGAAGATCCCGTACGTGCTGCGCATGGTGGAGGCGGCGAGCCTGTCGGCGCGCGGCGCCGCCTCGCTCGTCGAGGTGGGTCAGACCCTGTCGACCTGGCCGCAGCTGTCCGGGGACGTCGCGCTGGGCGGCACCGTGGTCGCCGAGGCCGTGCGCCGCATCGGCCTCGGCGAGCCACTGTCCTCCGGCCGGGTGCGCGTCGACGTCGCGGCCGCCCTGGACACGCTGCGCGACCCGCTGGCCGAACCGGTCGAGGACCCGGCCGCGCTGCCCGCCGCCGAACCGCCCGCACCGGTCCCGGAACCCGCCGACACCGCGACGGCGATGGCGGTGGCCGCCTCCCTGGCCCCGTCGGGCGGCAACGTGCAGCCGTGGCACATCGAACCGGACCCGCGGGCGGTGGTGATCCGGATCGCCCCGGAGTACTCGGCGACCATGGACGTCGACTTCCGTGCCAGTGCGGTGGCCGTCGGCGCGGCGGCGTTCAACGCGCGGATCGCCGCGGCCGCCCGCGGCGCGCTGGGGCCGGTGGAATTCGAACCCGGCGACGAGCAGGTCCCGCTGACCGCCACCGTCCGGATCGGTACCGGCACCGATCCCGAGCTGGCCGCGCTGTACCCGGCGCTGGCCGAGCGGGAGACCAACCGCCGGCTCGGCCGGCCGCAGCCGCTGGCGGCCGAGACCGTTGCCGATCTCACCGCGGCGGCCGAGCGCCACGGCGGCGGGCTGCGCCTGCTCACCGGCCGGGCCGCGTTGGACGCGGCGGCCGACATCCTGGCCGAGGCGGACCGGATCCGTTACCTCACCCCCCGGCTGCACGCCGACATGATGCGCGAATTGCGTTGGCCGGGCCGGGATTGTCTGGACTGGGGCATCGACGTCCGCAGCCTGGAGCTGGAGCCGGCGCAGTTGATGACGCTCGACATCCTGCGCCGGCCCGACGTGATGGCCCGGCTGGCCGAGTGGGGCGGCGGCCGGGCGCTGGGCTCGGACGTGCGCACCCGGCTCGCGGCGACGTCGGCACTGGCGGTGCTGACGGTGCGCGGGGACGGTCTGCTCGACTACGCCCGCGGCGGGGCGGCGCTGCAGGCGGCCTGGTTCGCCGCGCAGCGGCACGGACTGGCGGTGCACCCGGTCTCCCCGGTGTTCCTCTACGCCCGCGACCGCGACGACCTCGTCGAGCTGTCCCCGGGGTACGCCGACGAGCTCGGGGCGCTGCAGCGCCGGTTCACCGACCTGGTGCGGCTGGACCCCGACGAGTCGGTGGTGCTGGTGCTGCGACTGTCGCACGCACCGCGCGCCTCGGTGCGCAGCCGGCGCCGGCCGATCACCGGCGGGTAGCGGCGGCAGCCGGTCGGGCTGCCGCCGCCCGGGGTCCGGCCACTAGGCTGTGGGCAAATGTCTCAAGGGAACGGGCCGCGCAGCCTGGAACGGCTGGTGACCGACGTGGCCACGCAGCTGATGGCGGCCAACGCGGCGACCTCGGTTCAGGTCAGTCAACGGGTGCTCGGGGAGCTGGTGGCGCACTTCGGCGTCGACGTCAGCTTCCTGCGCTACAACGACCACAGGATCCGTGCCTCCCGGCTGGTCGCCGAGTGGCCGCCGCGGCCGCCCAGCGACGGGCCCGACCCGCTGGCGCTGGTGTACTTCGCCGACGCCGACCCGGTGTTCGCCGAGTCCGAGCACGGCAAGAAGCCGATGGTGTTCCGGCCGGAGCCGGCCACCGACGACTACCAACAACGCATCCGCGAGGGCCGGGCCGTCCCGCAGACCTCGATGGCCGCCGCCCCGCTGGTGTCCGGCGACGTCACCACCGGGGTGCTCGGCTTCGTCAAGTTCGGCGACCGGCACTGGACCTACGAGGAACTCAACGCGCTGGAGGCGATCGCCTCGCTGTTCGCGCAGGTGCAGGCACGCGTGGAGGCCGAGGAGCGGCTGCGCTACCTGGCCGAGCACGACGACCTGACCGGCCTGTGCAACCGGCGCGCGCTGCTGGCCCATCTCGACGACCGGTTGCAGCCCGGCCGGCCCGGCCCGGTGTGGGCGCTGTTCTTCGACCTCGACCGGCTCAAGGCGATCAACGACTACCTCGGCCACACCGCCGGCGACCGGTTCATCCGGGTGCTGGCCGAGCGGCTGCGCGAACACGTCACCGGCCCGAACCTGATCGCCCGCCTCGGCGGTGACGAATTCGTCGTCGTACCCGGCGAACCGATGGAGGCCGAGGCGGCCATGCAACTGGCCGACGACCTGCGCGCGGTGCTGCACGAGCGGGTGACCGTCGACGGCGAGGTACTCACCCGCACCGCCAGCATCGGTGTGGCCCCCGGGGTCCCCGGCCGGGACACCACCTCCGACCTGCTGCGCCGCGCCGACCAGGCGGTGCTGGCCGCCAAGAACGCCGGCGGCAACCAGATCATGCTGTTCACCGACGAGATGTCGCTGAAGAGCGAGTTCCGCAACGACATCGAGCTGCACCTGCAGAGCGTCATCGAGAACGGCGCGCTGACGCTGCACTACCTGCCCGAGATCGACATGCGCACCGGGCGGGTGCTGGCCACCGAGGCGCTGGTGCGCTGGGAGCACCCCACCCGGGGGCTGCTGGCGCCGGACCTGTTCATCGGGGTGGCCGAGTCGATCAACCTGGCCGGCGAGCTCGGCCGGTGGGTGATGCGCACCGCCTGCGCGGAGTTCTCCTCCTGGCGCGCCGCCGGGGTGGCCACCGACGCGGTGCTGCGGATCAACGTCTCCCCGGTGCAGCTGGTCACCGACGGGTTCGTCGAGTCGGTGGCCGACATCATGGGCGAGTTCGGGCTGCCGCCCCGATCGGTGTGTCTGGAGATCACCGAAAGCGTTGTGGTCCAAGACATCAACACGATGCGGATCACGCTGGGCGAACTGCGCGAGGTCGGGGTGCGGGTCGCCATCGACGACTTCGGCACCGGCTACAGCGTGCTCTCGCACCTGAAGTCGCTGCCGGTGGACACGCTCAAGATCGACAAGAGCTTCGTCCGCGAGCTCGGCAGCAACCCCGGCGACCTGGCCATCGTGCGCGCGGTCATCGCGCTCGCGGAGGCCTTCGGGCTGGGCCTGGTCGCCGAGGGCGTGGAGACCGAGAACGCCGCGACCACGCTGATGGAGCACGGCTGCCACCGCGCCCAGGGCTTCCTGCTGTCCCGGCCGATCGCCGGCGAGCAGATGAAGGCGTTGTTCGCGCAGGGGCGGATCGCACTGCCGTTCACCGCCCGCACCGGCGCCTAGCGGTCGGCCGGCACCAGCACCTCGACCCGGCCGAACCGGCTGGCGGCCTGGCCGACCAGCGCGATGCGCACCGTGTCGGTCCCGCCCGGTACGTCGCGGCGGGTCAGCGGCCGGGCGGGCGCCCACGGCGGCGCGATCGTCACGCCGTGCCGGGCACCGACCGCCCAGGACCGGCCGGGGGTGTCGATCACCGCGCCGACGACCTCGTCGGCCTCGAACACCAGCCGGTTCAGCCGCGCCGACGGGTGCACCTCGATGTCGCGCTCGCGCACCTCGCGGGCCAGCCAGTCGGCGAGGTCGAGCTGCCACAGGTCGCCCGGCGGCCGTACCCGGCCGAGGGTCAGCACCTCGATCGCCTCCCCCTCGGCGGTCCGCGCGGGAACGCCGCCGCGGCCCGCGACTCGGGTGTGCAGCACCCCGTACGGCGAGGACACGCACCGGGCGGCCCAGTCGCGCAACCGGGCGCCGAAGAACGGTTCGACGGTGCGCCCCCGCTCGGCGTGCGGTTCGGCCACCGCCCGCACCGGGACCCCGGTGTCGGGCACCTCGGTCACCGGCTCGAGGTCGCCCACCAGGGCGGCGAGGTACTCGACGGTCCGCGGGTCGTCGAGGCCGGCGCCGTACCAGGGCGGGGCCGGGTCGGCGGCACGGACCGGGTCCGGGCCGTCCCCGGCGACCGCGACGAACAGCTCCGCGTCGGCGTCGTGGGCGGCGATGGCGCCGGCCAGCGTGCCCGCCCCACCACCGACGGAGACGACGTCGACTACGAGGTCCCAGTCCATACCGATGTGCTCCGTCGCTCGTTCGCCTCCGGCCGGGCGGGCCGCGCGCCTACCGCACAGAAAGGTGTTGCCACAGTCCGCACCGGGGATTCGAGGGGTTTGCTAGCACGGACCATGGCAACAGCATCACGATAACACCGGTTCGGGCCGAGTTGGCCCCTACATCGGCTCGGTGCGATCCACCGCCGTGCAACGAGCAAGGTCGACGACATTTACGCGGCCGACCCCTGCCCAACACCCGACCGAGTCTACCGACCCGGTGGAAGCGACGGGCCCACCGATCCGCACCCGGTTCGGGTTGCGGTGGCAGCCACCGCGGTGTGACACGGCCGGCAATTGGACCGAACCGGTGACCTACATCTCTAACTATGTTTAATATGTCGTCGTTCACATCACGGGAAGGGGCCCATCGATGGACCTGCAGTGGTCGCCGGCCGACCTCGCCTTCCGCGACGAGGTGCGCGCATTCCTCGCCGAGAAGCTCACCCCGGACCTGCGCCGGGCCGGCCGACTGCAGACCAGCGTCTACTCCGACCACGAGGCCGCCCTGCGCTGGCAGCGCATCCTGCACGAGCGCGGCTGGGCGGCCCCGGCCTGGCCGGTGGAGTACGGCGGCTGCGACTGGACCGTCACCCAGCACTACATCTTCCAGCGGGAGACCACCCTGGCCGGGGCTCCTGCCCTGTCCCCCATGGGAATCCGCATGGTCGCCCACGCGATCATCCGGTACGGCACCCAGGAACAGAAGGACTGGTTCCTGCCCCGGATCCTGACCGGCGAGGTGTTCTTCTGCCAGGGCTACTCCGAACCGGAGGCCGGTTCCGACCTGGCCGCCCTGTCGATGGCGGCCGTCGACGACGGCGACGACCTGGTGTGCACCGGCAGCAAGATCTGGACCACCCATGCCCGGGAGGCGAACTGGATGTTCGCCCTGGTGCGTACCTCGCGCACCGACAAGAAGCAGCGCGGCATCACCTTCCTGCTCATCGACATGACCTCGCCGGGCATCGAGATCCGCCCGTTGGTGATGAGTTCCGGCGAGCAGATCCAGAACCAGGTGTTCTTCGACGGCGTCCGGGTGCCCAAGCGCAACGTGGTCGGCGAGATCGACGACGGCTGGACCGTCGCGAAGTACCTGCTGGAGTTCGAGCGCGGCGGCAGCGCCAGCTCCCCCGCCCTGCAGGTGCTCGCCGACGACATCGCCGCCGCGGCGGCCGAACAGCCCGGACCGGGCGGCGGCCGACTCATCGACGACCCGGCGTTCGCGCACAAGCTCGCCGAGGCCCGGATCCGCACCGAGGTGCTCGAGATCCTGGAGTACCAGGTGCTCAGCGCCGTCACCGCGGGCCGCAACCCCGGCACCGCCGCGTCGATGCTCAAGGTGCTCGGCACCGAGTTGAGCCAGACGCTGACCGAGCTCGCGCTGGAGGCCGCCGGACCGCGCGGCCGGGCCTACCAGCCGCACGCGACCTGCCCGGGTGGGCCGGTGGCCGATTTCGAGCCGCCGGCCGACGGCTACGTCAGCGGGGAACCGTGGCAGGCCGTCGCCGCACTGCGCTACTTCAACGACCGCGCCGGCTCGATCTACGCCGGTAGCAACGAGATTCAGCGAAACATCCTGGCCAAAGCGGCCCTGGGTCTGTAGACGGGGACGACATGGACTTCACCCTCTCCGACGAACAGGAAATGCTCCGCGACGGGCTGACGCGGTTCCTCGCCACCCGCTACGACCTGGACAAGAGCCGGGCGGCCGCGAAGACCGGCCCGGGCTGGCAGCCCGAGGTCTGGCGGGCGTTCGCCACCGAGCTGGGCATCCTCGGCGCGACCCTGCCGGAATCGGTGGGCGGCATGGGCGGCGGCCCGGTCGAGATGATGGTGATCGCCGAGGCGCTGGGGCACGCGCTGGTCATCGAGCCCTACGTGGACACCGTCGTGGTGGCCGGCGGGCTGCTGCGCCGCGCCGGCACCCCCGCCGCGCAGTCGGTGCTGGCCCGGATCGCCGACGGCACCGCGGTGGCCGCGCTGGCCGCCACCGAGCCCGGCTCCGGCGACCGCTGGCGCCACGTCGAGACCACCGCGGTCCGCGACGGGGACGAGTGGGTGCTCACCGGCGCGAAGACCGTCGCGGTGACCGCACCGCTGGCGACCCACCTGCTGGTGACCGCCCGCACGGCCGGCGACACCGACGACCCGGACGGCATCTCGCTGTTCCTCGTCGAGGATCCCAACGGCCGCACCGATATCGAGATGCACGCCTACCGCACCGTCGACGACCGGCGCGCGGCCGACCTGGTGCTGCACGGACTGCGGCTGCCGGCCGCCGCACTGCTGGGCGAGGCCGGTGCGGCCTGGCCGTCGCTGGAGCTGGCCCGCGACGAGGGTGCGGCGGCGGTGTGCGCCGAAGCGGTCGGCTGCATGCGCAAGGTGCTGGCCGACACCGTCGAGTACTGCAAGCAGCGCCAGCAGTTCGGCCAGCCGATCGGCCGCTTCCAGGTGCTGCAGCACCGCATGGTCGACATGCACATGGAGGTCGAACAGGCCGTCGCCGCAATGTATCTGGCGGTGCTCAACCTCGACGCCGAGCCCGCCCGGCGCCGTCGGGCGGTGTCGGCGGCCAAGGCCACCGTCGGCCGGGCCGCCCGGTTCGTCGGGCAGAACGCGGTGCAACTGCACGGCGCCATGGGGATGACCGAGGAACTCGCCGTCGGCCACTACTTCAAACGGCTGACCGCCCTGCAGTACGAGTTCGGCAGCACCGACGCCCACATCGCGCGCTACGCGCAACTGAGCCTGCCCGGCCGCACCGGCTAGCCCGGCACCACCAGATCGCAGCGTGCCCGGGTGGCCGCCACGATGCGGGCGTTCGGTTCGTCGACGTCGTCGACCCAGCGGTGCGCCTCGGCGGCGCTGCGGCCACCGGCCCGGTGGCGGCGCACCAGCCGCCGCCGGCGCAGCGCCGCGTCGCAGTCCAGGTAGTACAGCCGGTCCAGCAGCGGGCGCACGGCCTGCCAGCCGCCGTGGTCGACGGCCAGGTAGTTGCCCTCGGTGACGACCAGGCGGGCCTCGGCCGGCACCACCCGGCCGGCGGCGACCGGCTCGTCGAGTGCACGGTCGAAGTCCGGCACGTAGACGTCGGCGCGGCCGGCCTCGGCCCGAATGCGTTGCAGCACCGCGACGTAGCCCGCCACGTCGAAGGTGTCCGGCGCGCCCTTGCGCCCGGCCCGACCCAGCCGGGCCAGCTGCGCGTTGGACAGGTGGAACCCGTCCATCGGCACATACCCGGCAACGACCCCGCCCGGGCCGTGCACCGCGTCGGTGATCCGTTGTGCCAGCGTGGATTTCCCGGCACCCGGCGGGCCGGCGATACCGACCAGCACCCGCCCGGGGCGCGCGGCGAGCAGGGCGGTGACGTCGGCGAGGAGCCGGTCAGCCGATGCGGTCGTAGACATCCGGGTGGGGGCCCATCCGGCCCGGCTCGCCGCGGTCGAGCGCGGAGATCGCGGCCATGTCCGCCTCGGTGAGCTCGAAGTCGAACACCGCGAAGTTCTCCCGCATCCGTTGTGGAGAAACCGTTTTCGGGAACACGATGTCACCGCGCTGCAGATGCCAGCGCAGCGCGACCTGGGCCGGGGTGCGGCCGAGCCGCTCGGCGATGCGGCGGATCACCGGATCCTCGGCCACTTTCCCGCGCGCCAGCGGCGCCCACGCCTCGGTGGCGATGCCGTGCGCGCGGTTGTAGGCGCGCACCGCCTCGTTACCGAAGAACGGGTGCACCTCGATCTGGTTGACCGCGGGCACTGTCGCGGCCTCGTCGGCCAGCCGCCGCAGGTGCTCGACCTGGAAGTTGGACACCCCGATGCTGCGGGCCCGGCCGTCGGCGGCGAACTCCTCGAGCACCCGCCAGGTGGTGACGAAATCGCCGCCGTAGTGCATCGGCAGCGGCCAGTGGATCAGGAACAGATCCACGTAGTCCGAGCCCAGTGCGCGCAGCGTCTCGTCGAAGGTGCGCCGCGCGTCGTCGGGCCGGTGGAACCCGTTGTCGAGCTTGCTGGTGACGAACACCTCGGCCCGGTCGAGGCCGGCCTCCCGGATCGCCTGGCCGACCTGGGCCTCGTTGCCGTACATCTGGGCGGTGTCGATGTGGCGGTAGCCGATCTCCAGCGCGGCGCGCACCGCGGCGACGGTCTCGGCCGGGTCGACCTTGTACACGCCGAACCCGAGCTGCGGGATGGTGTTGCCGTCGTTGAGCGCGACGGTGGGCACGTCTGTCATGGTTCGGTTCTACCCGAGCCGTCGGGCGGGCTGATGTAGGGCAGTGCAACGCGCTCCCCCACCGTGCCGTCGGCGTCGCGCAGGGCCGGCGCGGCCAGGCCCTCACGCAGCAGCACCCGGGCCAGGTCGAGGGTCTGCCGGATCTCCTCGTCGGTCAGCCGCAGCCCCTCGGGCTGGTGGCGCAGCGCGATGACCCCGTTCCAGGCGCCCCACAGGTAGCGGGTCAGCCGCATCGCGTCGACCGGCCGGGCCTCCCCGGCGGCGACGGCGGCCTCGATCTGGTCGGCGAACCGGCGCAACAGCGCACCGACCCGGTCCCGGATGCGGGCCTCGATCTCGGCGGTCTTGTCCGACCCGGCGTTGGCGCGCATGGCCAGGAAGTCGAACGCACCCGGGTGGTCGAGGTGGAACCGCAGGTAGGCGTCGCCGCCGGCGAGCACCCGCTGCAGCGGGCCGAGCGCGGGATCCTCGCTGCGGGCCATGTACTCGGCGAACAGCTGCAGCGACCGCTCGACGAGGTGCAGGTAGATGTCGCGCTTGCCGTCGAAATGCAGGTAGATCGCACCCACCGAGACGTCGGCGAGCTCGGCGATGGACTCGATGCGCGCCCCGTCGTAGCCGTCGCGGGTGAACACGACCTCGGCCGCGTCCAGGATGGCCGCGCGGGTGCGGGCGCGGCGCCGGTCGGCCCGCGGGTGCCGCGGTCGATCCTCAGCACCGGTCGTCATCCGGCAAGGATACCCGGTCGGCGCCGTACTGAAATTGCGTTCATTTTCTGAATACCGTTCTAAAAACGTGTTGACCATGGCATTCTTCGGCCATGTCCACCGATGTCGATGTCGTGGTGGTGGGCGCGCGATGCGCCGGCTCGGCGACCGCGATCAGCCTCGCGAGGTGCTCGACGTGTTCTGCCGACTCCGGGACGCCACCGATGTGTTCACTCTGGAGCTGCGGAGCCGCCGACCGGATCTGCAGGCGGTGGAGAAGGTGGTGGGCGCCGGCCACCGCACCGTCGTCTACTCCCACATCGAGCACCACGAGGTGATCCTGACCTGCCTGGAGATCGGCGCGGTGGCCTACGTGGTCAAGAGCGAGGGCCGCGACCAGCTGCTCGGCGCCGTCTACGCCGCCGCCGCCGACCGGCCGTTCCTGGGGCCGCGGATGGCCAACGCGATCTGCAACGACCGGACCGTCGGCCGGCCCCGGCTGACCGACCGGGAACGCGAGATCCTCAAGGCCTGGTTCCAAACGGAGAGCAAGGAACTCGTGGCGCGCCGGCTGTTCATCGAACCGTCCACGGTCAACACCCACCTGCAGCGGGTGCGGGCCAAGTACGCCGCCGCCGGCCGGCCCGCCACCACCAAGGCCGACCTGCTCGCCCGCGCCGTGCAGGACGGGATCATCGGCATCGAGGAGGTGTAGAACGAGAAACGCCCGGGCGTGTCGCCCGGGCGTTCGCTGTGGAGCTAACGGGACTCGAACCCGTGACCCCCACACTGCCAGTGTGGTGCGCTACCAGCTGCGCCATAGCCCCGCGTTGCGTGCCCACAGAAGGTACACCACGAACCGGCGTGACCACAAAACGGCTGGTCAGGGCACCTCGCCTCCGGCCTCCGGGCCGAGTGGACGGGGCTCGGTGTGGTCGGCCGACGGCTGCGGGCGGGTCTCCGGCGCGATGCACCAGCCCACCGCCGCCACCGCCAGGATCACCCCGCTGACCACGAACGCCGCCGCGAACGACGCGTACTGGGCGATCTGGCCGACCACCAGCGAGCCGACGATGGACCCGAGGTCGGCCATCATCTGGAAGGTCGCCACCGCGGTCCCGCCGCGGGACTTGCTGCCCACCACGTCGGCCACGGCGGCCTGCTGCGGGGCGATGAAGATGCCGGTGGCCGCACCGGTGACGTAGGCGGCGATCACAAACAGCGGGAAGGAGTCGGTGAACCCGACCGCGACCGTCGACACCGCGGCGACGATCAGACCGCCGAGCATCAACCGGCGCCGGCCCACCCGGTCCGACAGGTGCCCGCTGGGGATGACCACCGAGATGTTGCCGACGGCGAAGGCCGCCAGCGCCAGCCCGGCCGCCCCGGCGTCCCGGCCGAGCACGTCGACGACGAACAGCGGGACCAGCGCGATGCGCAGCCCGAACGACGCCCAGCCGCTGGCGAAGTTGGAGAACAGCGCCGCCCGGTAGGCCCGGTGGCGCAGCACGGCGCGCACCGGCACCGGCTCGTCGTCCTCGTCGTCCGGCGCGGCCACCCGCGAGTGGCGCAGGCTGAGGAACACCACCGCGGCGGCGACGAGCAGCGCGGCGCCGTAGATCACGAACGGTGCCGACAGGCCGAACCCGGCGGTGAGGCTGCCCAGCATCGGCCCGCCCACCGAGCCGATGAGGAAGCCCGAGGAGAACAGCCCGGCCACCCGGCCACGGGCGTCCTCCGGGGAGATCCGGATCATCAGCCCGAGCGAGGAGACGGTGAACATCGCCGAGCCGAACCCGCCGGCGGACCGGAAGACCAGGAGCTCCCAGTAACTCTCGGCCACCGCGCAGGCCGCGGTGGACACCGCGACGATGAGCAGGCCGCTGATGTAGACCCGCCGCTCCCCCACCCGCTGCACCAGCCAGCCGGCCGGCGGCGCGGCGACCAGCCGCATCAGCGCGAAGGCGGTGATGACGAAGGTGGCCCAGCCGATCCCGACCCCGAAGTGGCGGGCGTACTGCGGCAGCACCGGTGCGACGACGCCGTAGCCGAGCGCCACCACGACGTTGGCGGCGACGAGCACCCACACCTCGACCGGCAGGCGCTGCCGTCCCGTCGTCGCCGCACCGTCCCCGGGTGCGGCCGCACTCACGCCAGAACCTTGTTCACGAGCTCGCGTGCCGCCTGCTGGACCTGAGCGAGATGCTCGGCCCCCAGGAAGGATTCGGCGTAGATCTTGTACACGTCCTCGGTGCCCGACGGGCGGGCGGCGAACCACGCGTTGGCGGTGGTGACCTTCAGCCCGCCCAGCGGGGCGCCGTTGCCGGGCGCGGCGGTGAGCTTGGCGGTGATCGGTTCGCCGGCCAGCTCGGTGGCGGTGACCTGCTCCGGTGCGAGCGCGGCCAGCCGGGCCTTCTGCTCCCGGTCCGCGGGGGCGTCGATGCGGGCGTAGGCCGGCTCGCCGTAGCGCTCGACGAGCTCGCGGTAACGCTGCGACGGGGTGCGGCCGGTGACGGCGAGGATCTCGGCGGCCAGCAGCGCCAGGATGATGCCGTCCTTGTCGGTGGTCCACACCGACCCGTCGCGGCGCAGGAAGGAGGCCCCCGCGCTCTCCTCGCCGCCGAAGCCCAGGCTGCCCTCCAGCAGGCCCGGCACGAACCATTTGAAGCCGACCGGCACCTCCAGCAGCGGCCGGCCCAGCGCCGCCGCCACCCGGTCGATCATGCCGCTGCTGACCAGCGTCTTGCCCACCCCGGCCGACCCCGGCCAGTCCCGCCGGTGGGTGAACAGGTGCTCGATGGCCACGGCCAGGAAGTGGTTGGGGTTCATCAGCCCGCCGTCGGGGGTGACGATGCCGTGCCGGTCGGCGTCGGCGTCGTTGCCGGTGGCGATCTGGTAGCGGTCCCGGTTGGCGATGAGCGACGCCATGGCGTCCGGTGAGCTGCAGTCCATCCGGATCCGGCCGTCGGTGTCGAGGGTCATGAACCGCCAGGTGGCGTCGACGAGCGGGTTGACCACGGTCAGCTCCAGGCCGTGCCGCTCGGCGATGGCGGCCCAGTAGTCGACGCTGGCCCCGCCCATCGGGTCGGCGCCGATGCGCACGCCGGCGGCGGCGATCGCGGCCAGGTCGACCACCGCGGGCAGGTCGGCGACGTAGCTGCCGAGGTAGTCGTGGCGCCCGGCGGCCGCCAGGGCCCGGGCCAGCGGGACCCGCCGCACCTCCTTGAGTCCACCGCGCAGGATCTCGTTGGCGCGCTTGGCGATCGCGGCGGTGGCGGCGGTGTCGGCGGGCCCGCCGTTGGGCGGGTTGTACTTGAAACCGCCGTCGCGGGGCGGGTTGTGCGACGGGGTGACGACGATGCCGTCGGCCAGGCCGGTGGCCCGGCCGCGGTTGTGGGTCAGGATCGCGTGGCTGACCGCCGGGGTCGGCGTGTACCGCCCGGCGGCGTCGATCAGCACCGGCACGTCGTTGCCGGCGAGCACCTCCAGCGCCGACGACCAGGCCGGCTCGCTCAGCGCGTGGGTGTCGCGGCCGAGGAACAGCGGGCCGGTGATGCCCTGTGCGGCCCGGTACTCGACGATCGCCTGGGTGGTGGCCAGGATGTGGGCCTCGTTGAAGGCGCCGTCGAGGCTGGACCCGCGGTGCCCGGAGGTGCCGAACACCACCTGCTGGGCCACGTCGTCCGGGTCGGGCCGCCGGGTGTAGTAGGCCGTGACGACCTGTGCCACGTCGATGAGGTCCTCGGGTTGCGCCGGTTGCCCGGCACGGGGATGAGCCGCCATGGCTAACGATTCTGCTCCCCACGCCATACTCATGTGATGCGGCGCTTCGACATCCGGGACGTCCTCGCGGTGTTCGCCGGGGGTGCGGTCGGCACCGCGGCCCGCGCCGGGTTGGTCGAACTCGCGGGCACCGGCCCCGGGCAGTGGCCGTGGGCCACCTTCGCGGCCAACGTCGCCGGGGCGTTCCTGCTCGGCTGGATCGCCGCCCGGCTGCCCGTCTCGCCGGTGCGCCGGTTGGCGCTGGGCACCGGGCTGTGCGGCGGGCTGACCACGTTCTCCACCCTGCAGGTCGAGGTGGTCGGGATGCTGGACGGGCGGCACTTCGGGCTGGCGGCCGGCTACCTCGCGGCGAGCCTGGTGGCCGGGCTGGCGGCCGCCGCGCTGGGCGGCGCGCTGGTGCGGGTGCGGCGGTGACGGCGCTGCTCTGGGTCGGGGTGCTGGCGCTGGGCGGCGCGGGCGCGGTGACGCGGTTCGTCGTCGACCGTGCGGTGCGGCAGCGGCTGGACCGGCCGTTCCCGTTCGGCACGCTGGCGGTGAACCTCAGCGGGGCGCTGCTGTTGGGGGTGCTGGCCGGGCTGGCGCCCGATCCCCGGACGGCGCTGCTGTTCGGCACCGCCTTCCTCGGGTCCTACACCACCTTCTCCACCTGGATGGTCGAGACGCTGCGGCTGGGCGAGCAGCGCCGGCTCGCCACGGCGGCGGCCAACATCGTGGTCAGCCTGCTGGCCGGGCTGGCGGCGGCCGCCGCCGGGTTGTGGATCGGCGGGTGTCTGTCCGCTCACATCTGACACCCGACCGGGCGAGTAAGCCTAGCCTCACTTAACCTGGCGCGGTACCGTACCGCGCCATGGAGTCGACAACGCCCGAACCGATCAGCACCGCCCTGCTCGAGATCCTGCGCGACGACATGAAGGTCGACGTCGGGCGGCTCACCCGGCAGTCCCGCCTGATCGACGACGCCGGGCTGGACTCGGTGGCGTTCGCCGTCGGCATGGCCGCGATCGAGGACAAGCTCGGCGTGACGCTGAGCGAGGAGGACCTGTTGTCCTGCGACACCGTCGGCGACCTGGAGGCGGTGGTGCTGGCCAAACTCCCGGCCGGGACGGACGCGTCGTGAGCGAACTCGCCGACGTCCTGGCGGCCACGCTGTCCCGCAGCGAGCGGGTGCTGGCGGTGTTCGACGGCCCGACCCGGAGCTGGCACCGGCATCCCTGGCCGGAGGTGTACGCGCGCGCCGAGAACGTCGCCGAACACCTGCTCGACCGCGACGTGACCGCGGTCGGGATCGTCGGCGAGACCACCGTGGAACTCGTCGCCGGCATCATCGGCGCGCTGGTGTCCGGCACCGCGGTGGCGCTGCTGCCCGGGCCGGTGCGCGGCGCCGACCCCGCCCGGTGGGCGCAGGCCACCCTGCACCGCTACGCCGGCCTCGGCGTCGGCCTGGTGCTCGCCCACGGCGCCCAGCTGCGGCTGCTGCGCGAGGCCGGACCGGCCACGGCCGTCGCCGATCTCGCCGAGCTGGCCACCACCCGACGGTCGAGAACGCTGGCGCTGCCGCGCGGCCGGGGCCGGTTCGCGGTGCTGCAGGGCACCGCCGGTTCGACCGGCACCCCCCGGACCGCCGCGCTGCCGCCGGAGGCGGTGCTGGCCAACGTGCGCGGGCTGCAGCGGCGGATCGGGGTCGGCCCCGACGACGTCGGCTGCTCGTGGCTGCCGCTCTACCACGACATGGGGCTGATCTTTCTGCTCAGCGCCGCCGTCGGCGGCTTCGAGACCTGGCAGGCCCCCACCGGCGCGTTCTCGGCATCGCCGTTCGCCTGGCTGTCGTGGCTGTCGACGAGTCGGGCCACCATGACCGCCGCGCCGAACATGGCCTACGGCCTGATCGGCAGGTACGCCCGCCGCGTCTCCGACGTCGATCTGGGCCGGCTGCGGTTCGCACTCAACGGCGGTGAACCGGTCGACTGCGAGGCCACCGCGAGGTTCGGCGCCGAGATGGCCCGGTTCGGGTTCGACCCCGCCGCGCTCGCACCCTCCTACGGGCTGGCCGAGTCGACCTGTGCGGTGACCGTCCCGCGCCCCGGCACCGGGCTGCGCACCGACATCGTCGAGGTGGTCACCGAGGACGGCACCGCCCCCCGCAGCCACGCGGTGCTCGGCGAGCCCGTCCCGGGCATGCAGGTGCGCATCGTCACCGACGGCCGGCACCGCATCGAGGTCCCCGGCCGGGAGGTGGGCGAGATCGAGATCCGCGGCACCTCGCTGATGCACGGCTACCTCGGCGAGGACCCGGTCGATCGCGAAAGCTGGTTTGCCACCGGCGATCTCGGCTATCTCACCGACGACGGGCTGGTGGTGTGCGGGCGCGCCAAGGAGCTCATCACGGTGGCCGGGCGCAACGTGTTCCCCACCGAGGTCGAGCAGGTGGCCGCGACGGTGCCGGGGGTGCGCCCGGGCGCGGTGGTCGCCGTCGGCACCGGCGGGCCCGCGGCGCGGCCCGGCCTGGTGATCACCGCCGAGTTCCGCGGCCCCGACCCCGACGGCGCGCGCCGCGCGGTGGTGGCGCGGGTGGCCTCCGAGTGCGGGATCGTGCCGGCCGACGTCGTGTTCGTCGCACCCGGCACGCTGCCCCGCACGTCGTCGGGCAAGCTGCGCCGGCTCGAGGTGAAGCGCTCGCTGGAGGGGGCGGGCCGGTGACGGCGGCTCAACCGAGCACGGCGGGCACGTCGTCGGGGGTGCGCGGCAACGCGTAGAGCGACATCCGGCGGTTGGGCATGTCGTGCTCGCCGAGGAACACACAGCCGACGAACTCGCACACCCGCCGCGCACCCGTGTTGCGGTGGTCGGGGTCGAACATGATCCGCCGGCAGCGCGGGTCCTGCTCGAAGATGCTGGCCACCACCTTGGGCAGCAGCACCGCCGCCAGGCCGCGGTTGACCAGGTCGAGGTCGGCGATCGCGGCGTGCAGCCCCACATCGTGCGGGTCGGCGGTGTAGCGGGTGGCGATCGAGTCCTGCGCGGCCCGGTAGACCTCCAGGTACCCGGCCTCGCGGCCCTTGTACCCGGCGATCAGCGGCCGCGACCAGGTGCCGGCCAGCTGGGCGCTCAGGTAGCGGTGCCAGCGCTGCGGCGGCCACGGGTACTCCCAGGCCTCCACCAGGTGCGGCCGGTTCATCCACTCCGAGACCGTGGCGGCGTCCCGGTCCGCGTCGGCCACGCGCACGTGGTACGGCTCGGCCAGCACCGGGACCGGCGGCGCCGGGACCCGGCGTACCTCGTCGGGCACGTCGGTGAGCCGGCGCTTGAGAACGGGTGTCGAGGACTCGTCGAGCTCTGTCATCGAGGCAGCAGCCTACCCCAGCAAGTGAGGATAGGTTTACCTTGCTTAGCCGTCGGCGAGCAGGCGGGCGAGCACCGTGGCATGGCCGAGCGGGATCTCCCGGACGGCGGTGACGAGGAGGACCGGCCCGGCGTCGGCCAGCCGGCGCAACTCGGCCAGCGCCTCGGCGGCCGCCCCCTCGGCGAGCTCGGCGGTGTAGCGCGCGGCGAACTCGTCGAAGACCTCCGCGCGGTGCCGGTACCAGCGGCGCAGCTCGGTCGAGGGCGCCACCGCGGGCAGCCACCGGCCCACCCGGGGGTCGTCCCGGCGGATGCCGCGCGGCCAGAGCCGGTCGACGAGCACCCGGGTGCCGTCGGCCGGATCCGGGTCGGTGTACACGCGCGCCACCCGCACCGCGGGCCGGGCCGCCATGGGTGAGATGGTAGAGGGATGACGGTCGACCGGGTCGCCGAACTGCTGCGCTGGACCGACGCCGGTGGCCGGTGGCAGGTGGTCGGCCGCCGCGGCGGCACGGTGACGGTCGCGTTGCTGCGCTGCGACGGCGGCGAGGAGGCCGGCCGGTTCAGCTCCGCCGACCCCCGGCTGGTGGCCTGGCTCGGCGACCGCACGAGCAGTGAGGAGTGAGCACCGGATGCATGTCGGAGCGTTGACCTTCCGGCCGGTCGCCGCGGCGGACGAGCTCGTCGCCGAACCGGTGCGCCGGTACGTGGCCGAGACCGGCGGCGACGGGCTGTACGTCGCCGCCATCGACCCGGAACTGGCCGACACCGCCGCATTCTGCGCCCACTACGAGATCGACCCGGCGGCCACCGCCAACTGCGTGGTGGTGCAGGCCCGCCGCGGCGAACGGTCCTGGTACGCGGCCTGTGTGGTGCTGGCCGCCACCCGCGCCGACATCAACGGGGCGGTGCGCAAACACCTCGGCGCGCGCAAGGTCTCGTTCGCCCCGATGCCGGACGCGGTGCGGCTGACCGGGATGGAGTACGGCGGCATCACCCCGGTCGGGCTGCCCGCGGACTGGCCGGTGCTCATCGACGAGCAGGTGATCGCCGCCGGCGCGGTGGTGATCGGCGGCGGGCTGCGCGGCTCGAAGCTGCTGGCCGAACCGGCCGCGCTGCGGGCGCTGCCCGGCGCCGAGGTGCTGCCGATCGCGCTCGGCTGACGGGCTGCCCCGAGCCGAACGTGAAACGCAGTGCAGGCCAGGACGGTCGTCCTGGCCTGCACCGGAATTGTGGAGCTGCCGGGAATTGAACCCGGGTCCTTCGACGTTCCCTCAAGGCTTCTCCGTGCGCAGTTCGCTTTGCCCTTACTCGGATCTCCCGGTCACGCGAACAAGCCGGGACGGCGATCCCAGTCGCTGTGCGGTGTCCCGATGCATCCCGCGACCGGACGCATCGGTGGATCCCTCTAGCTGATGCCAGACACCGGGTCGAGGGCGGTCCCGGGCTGACAGACTAGCTGTCGCTTAGGCAGCGAGAGCGTAGTCGCGCTGATGAGAATCGGCGCTTATTGGTTTACAGCGACGCTTGACGGTGGTCTCTTGCCTGCACCGGCACGCTTCCCTTGATTCGACGCGCGAAGTCGAAACCGATCAGCCCCCTGTGCGGTTGTCGAACAACACCCCGCCGCGGACGGCGGGACACTCATGGTACGTCAAACCCAACGCGGCACTCCAGGCGTTTGTTCCCGGGCTCACCGGTTTCACCGGGCGGTGGCGATCATCGCCACCGCGGCCAGCGCCAACACCATGCCGAACGCCTGCCCGCGGCTCACCCGCTCGCGCAGCACCACGATGGCCAGCAGCACCGTCCCGGCCGGGTACAGGCTCATCAGCACCCCGGCCAGCGACAGCATCGAGGCCTGCAGCGCCAGTAGGGTGGCCACGTTCGACACCACGTCCAAGCCGGCGGCCAGCAGCGCCAGCCGCAGCGGCGGCCCGGTCGGCGGCCGCAGGTTCGCGCTCACCGCGGCCGCGGTCACCACGACGGCGGTGGCCGCGACCCGGGCGATCACCAGCGGCCACAGCTTGGCCTCCACCGGCACCTGGTCGAGCAGCACGAAGTTGAGCCCGAAGCCCAGCCCCGCGCCCAGCGTCAGCCACGCCACCCGGACGGTGAAGCGGTGCCTGGGCGGTGTGTGGCCGGGCGGTTCGTCGGTGGCCTCCCGGCTCACCAGCACCACCGCCACCATGGCCAGCGCGATGCCCACCCCGGCGATCACGCTCGGCCGCTCCCCCATCGCCAGGCCCGCCCCCACCGGGATGGCGGCGACGACCACCGCGGTCAGCGGGGAGACCACCGCGATCGGGCCGGAGCCGAGCGCGGCGTAGAACCACCACACGCCGAACGCCTGGGCCACCCCGGAGGCCAGTCCCCACCACACCGCCGGTGCGGTGACGTGTCCGCCGACGCCGGCGGCCAGCAGGCACAGCACCACCGCGGTGACCGGATAGGACACCAGCACCACACGCAACGCGGCGACCCGCCGCGCCGCCAGGCCACCGACGAAGTCGCTGACGCCGTACCCGAGCGCGGAGACCAGCGCCAGCGCGACGCCGATCAGATGCGCCCCTTGACGCGCCGGCCGAGCTCGCGGGTGATCTCCCGCCGGACGTCCCGGCGCGCGATGTCCTGCCGCTTGTCGTGGGCCTGCTTCCCGCGGGCCAGCGCCAGCTCCACCTTCACCCGGCCGTTGGAGAAGTACAGCGACAGCGGCACCAGCGTCAGGTTGCCCTCCCGCACCTTGCCGGCCAGGTGGTCGATCTGGCGGCGGTGCAGCAGCAGTTTGCGGTTGCGCATCGGCGCGTGGTTGGTCCAGGTGCCGTGGTGGTACTCGGGGATGTGCAGGTTGCGCAGCCACACCTCGCCGTCGTCGATGGTGGCGAACGCGTCCACCAGCGAGGCGTGCCCCTCCCGCAGGCTCTTGACCTCGGTGCCCACCAGCGCGATCCCCGCCTCGAAGGTCTCGAGGATCTCGTAGTTGTGCCGGGCCCGCCGGTTGGTCGCGATGACCTGGTTGTTCGGGTCCCGGCCGGGTCCCTTCCTGCCCTTGCCCTTCTTGGCCATCGTTACCGTCGCACGTACAGCCGCAGTGTCACGTAGGCGGTGAGCCCGGCCATCGCCACGCCGACGAGCAGCAGGATCGGCGAGATGTAGAGGATGTCCGCGTAGTCGATCCGGGCGATCAGATTCGCCTGGTAGAACTGGTCGAGCGCCTTCTCCAGGAACGCCGCCCGCACCACGATCAGGCCGATCACCGCGAGCACCACGCCGATCAGCGCGGCCAGCATGGCCTCCACCAGGAACGGCAGCTGGGTGTACCAGCGGGAGGCGCCGACCAGCCGCATGATGCCGATCTCGGTGCGGCGGGTGTAGGCGGCGACCTGCACCATGTTCGCGATCAGCAGCACCGCGCCGATCGCCTGTACCAGCGCCACCGCGAACGCGGCACTGGACAGGCCGTCGAGCACCGCGAACAGCCGGTCGATCAGCGTCTTCTGGTTGAGCACGTCGAGCACCCCGGGCTGGCCGCGCATGGCGTCGTCGAAGGCCTGGTGCTGCTCGGGGTCCTCCAGCTTGACGATGAACGACGCCGGGAAGGCGTCCCGGCCGGCCACGTCCTTGTATTGCGGGAACTTCGCGATCGCGTCCTCGTAGGCGGCGTCGCGGTTGAGGAACCGCACCGAGCGGACGTCGTCGCGGTCCTCGATCTTGGCGCGCAGCGCCTTGCACGGCTCGGAGTCGCAGCTCGGGTCGTTGGCCGAGATGTCCTCGGTGAGGAACACCTGGCTCTCGACGCGGTCGAGGTAGATGGCGCGCGACTGGTCGGCCAGCCGCACCACCAGCAGCCCGCCGCCGAGCAGGCCGATGGAGATCGCGGTGGTCAGGATCATCGCGACCGTCATCGTGACGTTGCGACGCAGGCCGGTGACGACCTCGTTGATCAGGAAGCCAAAGCGCACTTAGCGGTCCATTCCGTAGATGCCGCGCTGCTCGTCGCGAACCAGCCGGCCCAGGCTCAGTTCGATGACGCGCTGGCGCATCGAGTCGACGATGTGGTGGTCGTGGGTGGCCATCACGACCGTGGTGCCGGTCCGGTTGATCCGCTCCAGCAGGTCCATGATGTCCCGGCTGGTCTCCGGGTCGAGGTTGCCGGTCGGCTCGTCGGCCAGCAGCACCAGGGGCCGGTTGACGAAGGCGCGGGCGATCGCGACGCGCTGCTGCTCGCCGCCGGACAGCTCGGCGGGCAGGCGGTTGGCCTTGCCGGACAGCCCCACCATCTCCAGCACCTCCGGGACCACCCGGTCGATGGTCTCGCGGCGCTTGCCGATGACCTCCAGCGCGAAGGCGACGTTCTCGAAGACGGTCTTCTGCTGCAGCAGCCGGAAGTCCTGGAACACGCAGCCGATCACCTGCCGCAGCTTGGGGATCTGCCGCCCGTGCAGCTTGTTGACGTGGAACTTCGCCACCCGGATGTCACCCGAGGTCGGGGTCTCCTCGGCCAGCAGCAGCCGCATGAACGTCGACTTGCCCGACCCCGACGGACCGATGAGGAAGACGAACTCGCCCTTGTCGATCTGCAGGGAGACATCCTGCAGGGCCGGACGCGCCGACGACTTGTACTGCTTGCTGACGCGGTCCAGGGTGATCATCACGGCTCGCCAGTGTAGCCGTGCCGGCGGTCGGCGCCCGGGACGCTCAACGCGGCGGCGCCGTCGGCGTGGTGCTGGTCACCGGGGTCTCCGTGGTGGTGACCGGCATCGCCGGCATCGGCGCCGGCAGCGGCGGCAGCAGCCCCGGGCCGTCCGGGTCGCTCACCGCGTACGGCGGCAGCGGCCCCTCCCCGTCCGGGTCGATCACCGTCGTCGGCGCGACCGGCCCCTCCCCGTCCGGGTCGACGACCGTGGTGGTGGGCGCCAGGTCCGGGGTGGTCGGGGTCGGCGTCGTGGTCGTCGTGGTGGTGGTCGTCGTCGTGGTGGTGGTGGTCGGCGATGTGGTCGTGGTGGTCGCCGTCGGCCGCGGCAGCACCTGGGTGCGCGGCACCCAGGTGTACTCCGGGTCGGGCACGAACCCCGGCGGCACCACCTGCGCCGTCGGCGGCGGCGCCGGCGGCGGCGGGGCGTAGATCTGTTTGACCGTGAACAACGCGGCGAACAGCGCGACCAGCACCACCGTCGAGGTGCGGATCCGGCCCTTGAACAGGTGTGACGGCACCCGGAACGTGTGCTCGGCCATGGTCAGTCCCCGCCTTCCCGCCGCTCCCCGCCGTCGTGCTGTTCACGGCGCCGCGCCTCGACGGCCTCCGGCGACGCCGCCGGATGCGGCAGCGTGTCGACCATCGGGCTGGTCGTCGTCGGGCTGACCACCCCGGCGCGGCCGAGCGCGCGCACCACCAGCACCCGCAGCCGGCGCCCCGCCTCGAACTGCTTGCCCGGCAGGGTGCGGGCCACCATCCGCAGGTTCACCTCGTCGAGTCCGATGCTCTCCACCCCCATCAGTGAGGGCTCGTCGAGCAGCAGGTCCTTGAGCCGCGGATCCTCCCGCGACTTGCGGCACACGTCGTGCAGCACGTCGTTGACCTGGTTGAGGTCCGCGGTGACCGGCACCGGGATGTCCACGACGGCGCGCGCCCAGTCCTTGGACAGGTTCAGCGACCGCACGATGTTGCCGTTGGGCACGGTGTAGACCTCGCCCTCGGCGGTGCGCAGCTTGGTCACCCGCAGCGTGACCTCCTCCACCGTGCCGCGGGCGTCGTCCGGGGCGCCGGTCATGCTCAGCTGCACGAGGTCACCGAAGCCGTACTGACGCTCGGTGATGATGAAGAACCCGGCCAGCAGGTCCTGGACGAGTTTCTGGGCGCCGAAGCCCAGCGCCGCGCCGAGCACCGCGGCGGGCGCCACCAGCGAGCCGACCGGGATGTCGAGCACGTTGGTGATCTGCATCGTCACCACCACGGCGACCAGCACGATGGCCACCCAGGAGATCACCGAGGCGACCGCCTGGCGGTGCTTGGAGGCCTCGGAGCGCACCAGCGCGTCCCCGCTGACGAAGTCCTCCTCGAGCCGGCGGGTCACCCGGCGCGAGCCCCAGGTGATGAACCGCGCCGCCAGCACCGCCCCGATCACCAGCAGGGTGATGTCCAGGCCCTTGGTCAGGATCCAGGCGCCGATCTCGCCGTGCCAGAAGTTGTGCCAGCTTTCGGCGGGAGAGAAGGCCAGCGGGCCGTTAATCGTCGTCTCTCCGGTGACGCCACCTGATCCCCGCTTCCAGGAATCCATCGATGTCTCCGTCCAGCACCGCACTCGGGTTGCCGACCTCGTAGTCGGTCCGCAGATCCTTGACCATCTGGTAGGGGTGCAGCACGTAGGAGCGCATCTGGTTGCCCCATGAGCTGCCGCCGTCACCCTTGAGCGCGTCGAGCTGGGCGCGTTCCTCCTGGCGCTTGCGCTCCAGCAGCTTGGCCTGCAGCACCCGCATCGCCGACGCCTTGTTCTGCAGCTGGGACTTCTCGTTCTGGCAGGTCACCACGATCCCGGTGGGCAGGTGGGTGATCCGCACGGCCGAGTCGGTGGTGTTCACCGACTGCCCGCCCGGGCCGCTGGAGCGGTACACGTCGACGCGGATCTCGTTCTCCGGGATCTCGATGTGGTCGGTGGTCTCCACCACCGGCAGCACCTCGACGTCGGCGAACGAGGTCTGGCGCCGGCCCTGGTTGTCGAACGGGCTGATCCGCACCAGCCGGTGGGTGCCCTGCTCCACCGACAGCGTGCCGTAGGCGTACGGCGCGTGCACCACGAACGTGGTGCTCTTGATGCCGGCCTCCTCGGCGTAGGAGGTGTCGAGCACCTCCACCGGGTAGTCGTGCTTCTCCGCCCAGCGGATGTACATCCGCATCAGCATCTCGGCCCAGTCGGCGGCGTCCACGCCGCCGGCGCCGGCCCGGATCGTGACGACCGCCTCCCGCTCGTCGTACTCGCCGGACAGCAGCGTGCGGACCTCCATCGCCTCGATGTCGGCGCGCAGGGCGGCGAGCTCCTTGTCGGCCTCGGCGAGTTCGTCGCCACCACCCTCCTCGGCGGCGAGCTCGTAGAGCACCGGCAGGTCGTCGAGGCGGCGGCGCAGCTCCTCGACCCGGCGCAGCTCCCCCTGGGCGTGCGACAGCTCGCTGGTGACGCGCTGCGCGTTGGCCTGGTCGTTCCACAGGTCCGGGTCGGAGGCCTGCTCCTCGAGGCTTTTGATACGGCTCCGCAGCCCGTCGATATCGAGGACGCGCTCCACCGTCGTCAGCGTGGCGTCGAGTTCGGCGATTTGGGCTTGGCGGTCAGGATCCACGACTGTCCACGTTACCGACCCCGCCGCCGGGACATGAGTTCGGCGCTACCGCGGGCGCGGTGGCGCAGATCATGACTAGCATCGGAATGAGTGGAAGGCCACACACCCGCGCCGACCGAACCGCGGGCGGTGGCAGCGACAGAAGGTGCGGTATGCGTCCGGTTTACGTAGCGATCGTCGGTTCCGGTCCTTCTGGGTTCTTCGCAGCGGCGTCGCTACTGAAGGCCGCCGACACCGGTGACCTCGCCGACGTCCGGGTCGACATGCTCGAGATGCTGCCCACCCCGTGGGGCCTGGTGCGCTCCGGGGTGGCCCCCGACCATCCGAAGATCAAGTCGATCAGCGCCCAGTTCGAGCGCACCGCCGCCGACACGCGGCTGCGGTTCTTCGGCAACATCACCGTCGGCGAGCACGTGCAGCCCGCCGAGCTGGCGCAGCGCTACGACGCGGTGGTCTACGCCATCGGCGCGCAGTCGGAGCGGCGGCTGAACATCCCGGGCGAGAACCTGCCCGGCAGCGTGGCCGCGGTGGACTTCGTGGGCTGGTACAACGCCCACCCGCACTTCCGGGACATGGAGCCGGACCTGACCGGCACCCGGGCCGTGGTGATCGGCAACGGCAACGTCGCCCTGGACGTGGCCCGCATCCTGATCTCCGACCCCGAGGTGCTTGCCACCACCGACATCGCCGACCACGCGCTGGACTCGCTGCGCCCGCGCGGCATCGAGGAGGTGGTGGTGGTCGGTCGCCGCGGCCCGCTGCAGGCCGCGTTCACCACGCTGGAGCTGCGCGAGCTCGGCGACCTCGACGGGCTGCGCGACGTCGACGTGATCGTCGACCCGGCCGATCTGGCCGGCATCGGCGACGACGACCTCGAGGCCGCCGACCGGACCGTCCGCAACAACATCAAGGTGCTGCGCGAGTTCGCCGAGCGCGGCGACCGCGGCGCGCCGCGGCGGATCGTCTTCCGGTTCTTCACCTCGCCGATCGAGATCCGCGGCGGGGACCGGGTGGAGTCGATCGTGCTGGGCCGCAACGAGCTGGTCACCGATCCGAACGGCCGCATCGTGGCCAAGGACACCGGTGCCCGCGAGGAGCTGCCGACCCAACTGGTGGTCCGCGCCGTCGGCTACCGCGGCATGCCCACCCCGGGCCTGCCGTTCGACGACCGCACCGGCACCATCCCGCACACCGACGGCCGGGTGGCCGGCAGCCGCAACGAGTACGTCGTGGGCTGGATCAAGCGCGGGGCCTCCGGGGTGATCGGCACGAACAAGAAGGACGCCCAGGACACCGTCAACACCCTGCTGGCCGATCTGCGCGGCCGCGAGCTCGCCGACGTCGGACCCGACCACGCGGCGGAACTCGCCGAGTGGCTACGGACCCGCCAGCCGATGCTGGTCACCGGCGAGCAGTGGCGCCAGATCGACCGCCACGAGCGCGAGTCCGGGCTGCGGGCCGGCCGGCCCCGGATCAAGATCGCCAGCGTGGCCGAGCTGCTGCGCGTCGGTCACGGCTGAGCCGGCGCCTCCGGCGGGGCGAACGCCCACTTGTCCGGGTTGTTCGGGGCGTAGACCACCGGGATCAGGTCCCCCATCTTCGGCCACTGGTTCACGTCGACGACCATGCGCTGGTAGACGACGTGCTCGTGCACGGTGGGGCCGGTGATCACCCCGGTGATGGTGACGAACTGCTCGCCCTGCGCGTCCGGGCGGGGGCTGACCCCGGTCACCAGCAGGGTGCCGTGCGCCATGTCGGGTCCCACGCCGCGCCGGCGCATGATCCACGGGGCGGCGAGCACCGCGATCGCCCCGACCAGCACCAGCAGCACGACGAATTCCCACACACGGCCATGGTAGGACTGCTCGCATGCAATCCGACCAGATCGACTACTCCGCCGATGTCACCCTCGCGCTGCGGCTGGCCGACCGGGCCGACGCGCTGACCATGGACCGGTTCGGTGCGCTGGACCTGCGGGTGGAGCACAAACCCGACCTGACCCCGGTCACCGACGCCGACCGGTCGGCGGAGGCCCGGCTGCGGGAGCTGCTGGCCGCCGAACGGCCGGACGACCCGGTGCTGGGCGAGGAGTACGGCGGTGACGCGGTGTTCAGCGGCCGGCAGTGGGTGATCGACCCGATCGACGGGACGAAGAACTTCGTCCGCGGTGTGCCGGTGTGGGCGACGCTGATCGCGTTGCTGGTCGACGGGGTGCCGGTGGTCGGCGTGGTGAGCGCGCCCGCGCTGGCCCGGCGGTGGTGGGCCGGCACCGGGCAGGGCGCGTACACCGCGTTCGGCGGCGGCGAGCCGCGCCGGATCTCGGTGTCGGCGGTGGCCGAGCTCGACGCCGCGAGCCTGTCGTTCTCCAGCCTGTCCGGCTGGGCCGACCGCGGGCTGCGGGACCGCTTCATCGCCCTGACCGACGCGGTGTGGCGGGTGCGGGGGTTCGGCGACTTCTTCTCCTACTGCCTGCTGGCCGAGGGCGCGGTCGACATCGCCGCCGAACCCGAGGTGAACCTGTGGGATCTGGCCGCCATCGACGTCGTGGTGCGGGAGGCGGGCGGCAGCTTCACCAACCTCGACGGCGTCCCCGGGCCGCACGGCGGCTCGGCGGTGGCGACCAACGGCCGGCTGCACCGGGCGGTGCTGGGGCTGCTGGGCGGCTCCTGAGCCCGCCGCACTGTGAGGTGCGGCACACCTTACTCCAGAGTCAGTTCCGCTACCTTACTCTGGAGTCAGATCCGCGTATCCGCACGCACCTTCAGTGAGGCAGCCAACATGACCAACACCCTGCCGTCGAAGAACACCGCCCGCCGCCGGCGCCGGCGCACCGGCCCGGAAAGCGCCGTCGGCCTGCAGCGGCACAAGCGGACCCCGACCGACATCGGGCTGGCGATCATCACGCCGCTGGTCGGCCAGGAGTTCCTGGACCGCTACAACCTGCGCGACCCGCTCAACAAGGGGCTGCGCTACGGCGTCAAGACCGTGTTCTCCGCCGCCGGCGCGACCAACCGGCAGTTCAAGAAGATCAAGGGCCTGGCCGGCGGGCCGACCCGGCTGGCGCCCAACGGCGACCGCTCCGGCTCGGACCTGTTCGACCTCACCCCCACCGACGAACAGCAGATGATCGTCGACACGGTCCGGGAGTTCGCCGCCGAGTACCTGCGCCCGGCCGCCCGCGAGGCCGACGACGCCACCACCTACCCGCCCGATCTGATCGACAAGGCCGCCGAGCTCGGCATCACCGCGATCAACATCCCGGAGAACTTCGACGGCATCGCCGCCCACCGCAGCACGGTCACCACCGCGCTGGTCGCCGAGGCGCTCGCCTACGGCGACATGGGGCTGGCCCTGCCGATCCTGGCCCCGGGCGGGGTGGCCGCCGCGCTGACCCACTTCGGCAGCGCCGACCAGCAGGCCACCTACCTGCCGGCGTTCGCCGGCGAGCACGTGCCGCAGGCCTGCGTGGCGATCGCCGAACCGCAGCCGCTGTTCGACCCGACCGCGCTGCGCACCACCGCGACCCGCACCCCGAGCGGGTACCGCCTCAACGGGGTCAAGTCGCTGGTGCCGGCCGCGGCGAACGCCGAGCTGTTCATCGTCGGCGCCCAACTCGACGGCCGGCCCGCGCTGTTCATCGTCGAGTCGTCCACCCCGGGGGTGTCGGTGAAGGCCGACCCGAGCATGGGGCTGCGGGCCGCCGCGCTCGGCCAGCTCGAACTCAACGACGTCACGGTCGGTCTCGACGCCCGGCTCGGCGAGGACGAGGCGACCGACGAGGACTACACCGAGACCGTCGCGCTGGCCCGGCTGGGCTGGGCCGCGCTGGCCGTCGGCACCGCGCATGCGGTGCTCGACTACGTGGTGCCCTACGTCAAGGAGCGGCACGCCTTCGGCGAACCGATCGCCCACCGCCAGTCGGTGGCGTTCATGTGCGCCAACATCGCCATCGAGCTCGACGGGCTGCGCCTGATCACCTGGCGGGGCGCCGCCCGCGCCGAGCGGGGCATGACCTTCGCCCGGGAGGCGGCGCTGGCCAAGCGGTTCGCCACCGACAAGGGCATGCAGATCGGGCTGGACGGCGTGCAGCTGCTCGGCGGCCACGGCTACACCAAGGAGCACCCGGTGGAACGGTGGTACCGCGATCTGCGGGCCATCGGCGTCGCCGAGGGCGTGGTCGTTCTCTAGAAAGGCTTTCCCGCAATGGCAATCAATCTCGAGCTTCCCAAGAAGCTGCAGGCGGTCGTCGAGAAGGGGCACCAGGGTGCCGCCGAGATGCTGCGCCCGATCTCGCGCAAGTACGATCTCGCCGAGCACGCCTACCCCGTCGAACTCGACACGCTGGCCGACCTTTTCGAGGGCATCTCGGAGGCCAAGACCATCTCCTTCGCCGGCGCCGAGGCGTTCCGCGACGACACCAAGCCCAAGGAGAAGAAGGAGGCGGTCAACGGCGGCAACATGTCCGCCGTGCTGAACGTCATCGAGATCAGTTGGGGCGACGTGGCATTGATGCTGTCGGTGCCCCGGCAGGGGCTCGGCAACGCGGCGATCAACAGCGTGGCCACCCCCGAGCAGCTCGAGCGGTTCGGCAAGAACGTCTGGGCCGCGATGGCGATCACCGAGCCGGGTTTCGGCTCGGACTCGGCGGCGGTCTCGACCACCGCGGTGCTCGACGGCGACGAGTACGTGATCAACGGCGAGAAGATCTTCGTCACCGCCGGGTCGCGGGCCAGCCACATCGTGGTGTGGGCGACGCTGGACAAGTCCAAGGGCCGCGCGGCCATCAAGTCCTTCGTGGTGCCACGGGACCACCCGGGTGTGACGGTCGAACGGCTCGAGCACAAGCTCGGCATCAAGGCCTCCGACACCGCGGTGATCCGCTTCGACAACGTCCGGATCCCCAAGGAGAACCTGCTCGGCGACCCCGAGATCCATGTGGAGAAGGGGTTCGCCGGGGTCATGGAGACCTTCGACAACACCCGTCCCGTGGTGGCCGGCATGGCGGTCGGCGTGGCCCGCGCCGCGCTGGAGGATCTGCGCAGGATCCTCACCGACGCCGGGATCGAGATCTCCTACGACAAGCCCGCGCACGCCCAGGCCGCCCCGGCCGCGGAGTTCCTGCGGATGGAGTCGGACTGGGAGGCCGCCTACCTGCTGACGCTGCGGGCCGCCTGGATGGCCGACAACGACACGCCGAACTCCAAGGAGGCGTCGATGGCCAAGGCCAAGGCGGGCCGGATGGCCAGCGACATCACCCTCAAGGCGGTGGAGTTGGCCGGCACGCTGGGCTACTCCGAGCAGACCCTGCTGGAGAAGTGGGCGCGCGACAGCAAGATCCTCGACATCTTCGAGGGCACCCAGCAGATCCAGCAGCTGGTGGTGGCCCGCCGGTTGCTCGGGCTCACCTCGGCCGAGCTGAAGTAGCCCGACCGTTGCGCCCGGCGGCCGGCGCGCCCACGCTGGGGGCATGGACCCCGACGGCTACGCCGCGTTTCTGCCCGAGCGCTACCGGTCGGCGGTGTTCGAGCCGGTGCACGACCACTGGGACGCGCCGGGCGTGCGGGTGCACCTCGCCCGCGTCCCGCGTCCGCAAGCGCCCGCCCGGCTGCTGATCCTGCACGGCGCCGGCGGGCACTCGGGTGCGCTGTGGCCACTGGCGGCGCTGGCCGCCGGTGCCGGGTTCGAGGTGCTCGCCCCGGACCTGCCGCCCTACGGGCGCACCGTCGCCGCCGATCCCGCCGCGGTGCGCTACCCGGACTGGGTGGCGCTGGTCTGCGACCTGGTGCGGGCCGAGCGGGCCGCCGACGGCCGGCCGCTGGCGGTGCTCGGCGCGAGCATGGGCGGGCTGCTGGGCTATGAGGTCGCCGCCCGCACCGGCCTGGTTGACCACGTGCTGGCCACCTGCCTGCTGGACCCGACCGATCCGGCGGCGCGCCGCGCGGCGATGCGACGGCCCGGGCCGGCCGGCCCCGCCCCGGCGCTGGCACGGGCGGCCGCGCGGGTGGCCGGCCGGGTGCGCATCCCGATCCGGTGGGTGGTCGACATCGCGGCGATGAGCCGTAATCCGGCGCTGTCGCGGCGGTGTGCCACCGATCCGCGCGGCGGTGGGGTGCGGGTGCCGGTCGGGTTCCTGGCGTCCTGGCTGACCTTCGCCCACACCCCGCCGGAGCGGTTCACTGCGGCCCCGGTGACGCTGGTGCACCCGGCCCTTGACGCCTGGACCCCGCCGGAGTTGAGTGTCGGCTTCGTGCAACGGATTCCGTCACGCACCCAGGTGGTGCTGTTGGAGGAATGCGGTCACTTCCCGGTCGAGGAGCCCGGGCTTTCGCAGCTTGTGGACACCCTGGCGCGGGTGTCCGGCGAGCTCGCCGGGTCGGCCGCACCACCGGCGCCGTAACGGTCGGCGCCCCGGCCGACCGGTCCCCGGAACGACGCGAGCGGGCCGGTGGCCTCCCGGCCACCGGCCCGCCCACGAACCGGATCAGAGCAGGTGCTGCTGCAGGTCGGGGATCATCTGCTGCAGCTGCGCACCCCAGTACACCCAGGTGTGCGTGCCGTCGGGCGGGAAGTTGAACACCCCGTTGTGCCCACCGGCGGCGATGTAGTTGTCCCGGAAGGTGATGTTGGTGCGGATGGTCAGCCCCTCCAGGAACTCCGCGGGCAGACCGCCGCCGCCGAGCTCACCCGGCCGGCCGCTGCCGCAGTAGACCCAGATGCGGGTGTTGTTCTCCACCAGCCGCGGGATCTGCACCATCGGGTCGTTGCGCAGCCACGCCTCGCTGCCGCCCGGGCCCCACATCGGATCGGGGCTGTAGCCGCCGGCATCCCCCATCGCCAGGCCGATCAGCATCGGCCACCAGCCCTCGGACGGGTTCAGGAAGCCCGACAGCGAGGCGGCGTAGGTGAACTGGTTCGGGTGGTAGGCGGCCAGGATCAGCGACGAGGAACCCGCCATCGACAGCCCCACCGCGGCGTTGTTGGTCGACCGCACGTTGCGGTTGGCGGCCAGCCACTGCGGCAGCTCGGAGGTCAGGAAGGTCTCCCACTTGTAGGTCTGGCAGCCGTTGTGGCCGCAGGCCGGGCCGTACCAGTCGGTGTAGAAGCTGGACTGGCCGCCGACCGGCATCACCGCCGACAGCCCGGAGTCCAGGAACCACTCGAACGCCTGCGTCTCGAGGTCCCAGCCGTTGTAGTCGTCGCGGGCACGCAGACCGTCGAGCAGGTAAACCGCCGGCGAGCCGGGACCACCGCTCTGGAACTGGACCTTGATCTCACGTCCCATCGACGGCGACGGCACCATGAGGTACTCGACCGGCAGCCCGGGGCGGGAGAACGCGCCCGCGGTGGCGGACCCACCGGCGAGGGCCACCGCACCGGGCAGCAGCAGTGCCACGACCGCGGCGACCGAGAACCGGCGCGCCCAACGGCTACGCAGTTTGTCCAGGAACGTCATAGACCATCCATTCATCGTTCGACCGCTCCCGACACCGTGACGACTGCACAGGCGCGGGCACATATCACACTTGTCGCGTCAGCAGTAAAACACGCGACCAGCCGTCCAGAAACCCCCCTGCCCCCATCCCGGCCGGTTAGCTGCGAAAATGAAATATTTACGAGACTTACAATTCAAAGCCCCCCGGACCACGCCTGTCAACCCGTCACACAACCGTAAGCTGCGGCTCATGGCGCGGTCGCGGGATTCGGAGAAAGCGCAGGTCAACGGGAGACTGACCGAGGACGACTGGCTGCGTGCCGGCTTCGAGCTGCTCGCCGAATCCGGCATCGGGGCGCTCAAACTCGACCGCCTCTGCGAGCGACTGCGGGTCACCAAGGGCAGCTTTTATTGGCATTTCGACTCAATGGCCGGTTATCGGCGCCGACTGGTGGCGGCCTGGGGCGATTTGCGCGACGAGGACCGGCGCGACGTCGATCGGCTCGGCACCCTGCCGCCGCGGCAGCGGCTCGCGCGGATGATGGCGATCCTGACCAGCCCACGGCACTGGACGCTGGAGCGCGCGATGCGGGAGTGGGCGCGCACCGACCCGGCCGTGGCCGCCAGCGTGCGGGCGGCCGACCGGCGGGTGCTCGAGGCGGTGCGCCGGGCCTTCCTCGACCACGGCTTCGACGCCGAGGAGGCCGGTCTGCGCGCCGACGCCACCTTCGCGGCCGGGGTGGGGTTCCTGCACCTGTCCGGCGAGCGGCCCGGACCCGCGGCCGCGCCCCGCTGGGAGCGGTTCCTGGACCTCATGCTGCGCCCCTGAACCCGGGGTATCCATACAAAAAAGTATGGTAGCTTCCCGGCCATGCCGGTCACGCCCGAGTTCGTCCAGCGCCTCGCCGACCGTGCGGCCGAGGCCGAACAGCTGCGCCGCCTGCCCGACGCCACCGTCGCCGACCTGATCGCGTCCGGGCTCACCGAACTGCTCGTGCCCGCCCGCTTCGGCGGCCGCCAGGCCGACTTCCCGGCGATCCTGGACCCGGTGCGCCGGCTGGCGCACGGCTGCACGTCCAGCGCCTGGACCATCGGGTTCTTCGTGCTGCACAACTGGATGCTGGCGCTGTTCCCCGAGCAGGCCCAGCGCGAGGTGTTCGCCGACCGCCCGGTGCTGGCCCCGGCGCCGCTGGCGCCCAACGGCCGCGGCCTGCCCGCCGACGGCGGGGTGCGCATCAGCGGCCGGTGGTCGTGGGCCACCGGCATCATGCACGCCAACTGGGTGCTCGTCGGCGCGCTGTGCGGCCCCGACGACGGCATCTTCCCCGCCCTGGCACTGCTGCCGGCCGACCAGGTGCGCGTCGAGGACACCTGGCACACCGCCGGGATGCGCGCCACCGGCTCGGCCGATGTCGTGGTCGAGGACGTGTTCGTGCCCGAGCACCGGCTGCTGCACATCACCGACATCAACGCCGGCACCGCGCCCGGCGCGGCACTGCACGACGCGCCGACCTACCGCTGGCCGATGGTGCCCGCGCTGGCGCTGCTGGCCGCCATGCCCGCCCTGGGCAGCGCCGAACGGGTCACCGACCTGTTCGCCGAACGGCTCGGCGGCCGGGTGCTCGCCTACGAGGGCACCGCCCAGAAGGACAAGCCCATCGCCCAGGCCCATCTGGCCCGGGCCCGGGTGCGGATCCGCGCGCTGCACGGCCTGCTCGACGACACGGTGGGCCGGATCGAGGCCCTGGTCGCCGCCGGGACCGAGGTGCCCAGGCAGGTGCGTGCCGACACCCGACTGGCCGCGGCGCACATCGTGCACGAGTCCCGGTCGGTGATCGCCGATCTGGTGGCCGCCTCCGGGGCGAGCGCGCAGTTCCTGTCGCACCCGATGCAGCGGTACAAGCGCGACGTCGACGTGCTGGCCGGGCATGTGGCGTTCGACTACGACACCGCCCGCGAACTGGCCGGGGCCCTGGAGCTCGGCCTGCCGGTCTCCCCCTTCGCCCTCATCTGACCCACCCGCGAGCCGACGCGCGCCGCCTGAACCGGCCGCGACAGCGGTGTACGCGACTGCTCGGCGGAGAAAAAGGGGCAAACCGGCCCCGCGGACCGGTACATCGAAGTAAAACTGAAGTCAGTTTCACTTTCTGTGCCTGAGGAGGCCCCGATGGAATCGTTCGTCCAGCTGCGCAAGGGGCGCACGCCGCGGCGGATGCACGCCGACCTCGACGGGCTCAAAGACGACGAGCTCGGCCGCGGCGGGTTCACCGGCCGCACCGCCAGCCTGTACCGCCGCAACGATCCGACGGCGTTCCGCGCCGAGGGCCCGCTGCGCCCGGTCGACGTGCTGGCCGGCCAGCTCGAACCGTCCGACGCCACCGACCCGGCCGGCTCCCCGCTGCTGCTGTTCAGCAACCCCGACTGCCGGATCTCGCTGAGCCGGCGCAGCGCCGAGATGCCCTTCCACGTCCGCCACGTCGACGGCGACCTGCTGTGCTTCGTACACACCGGCTCCGGGCGGATCGAGACCGAGTTCGGCCCGCTGTCCTACCGGGTGGGCGACTGGATCTACCTGCCCAAGGCGTGCACCTGGCGCCAGCTGCCGGAGTCCGCGACCACCCTGCTCATGATCGAGGCCACCGACGAATTCCGCGTTCCCCCACCGGGATACCTCGGCCGGCACTTCCCGTTCGACCCCTCGCAGGCGCGCGTCCCGGACCCCGAACCGCTGGAATCCGACGGCCGCGACGAGTACGTGGTGCGGCTGGTGCACGAGGGCGGACCGACCACCCTGTACTACCGGCACCACCCGCTGGACGTCGAGGGCTGGCAGGGCGACAACTTCCCCTTCACGTTCAACATCGAGGAGTACAACGTGGTGACCTCGGCCCGGGTGCACCTGCCGCCGACGGTGCACCTGTTCATGCAGGCCACCGGCGTGTACGTGATGAACTTCCTGCCCCGGCCGGCCGAGAGCGTGCCGGGCACCGAGCGGATGCCGTGGTACCACCGCAACGTCGACTACGACGAGATCGCGTTCTTCCACGGCGGCTCGCTGTACGGCATCCCGATGCCGCCCGGGCTGATCAGCCACGCCCCGCAGGGCGTGCACCACGGCGCCCCGGAGAAGGCCCGGGAACGCTCCCGCCGCAAGTTCGACGAGTACGACAGCGTGGACTGGCAGGTCATCGCGATCGACACCCGCCGCCGGCTCGTCCCCTCCCCCGAAGTTCTGGCCAACGACCTGGGGCAGCACCAGTGACCAAGTACGAATACGACCGCATCCCGTATCTCATCGCCTACCAGAACGATTCGCGGGTCCGCGACGTCTACGGCGGCGTCGCCGAGCTGGTGGTGCTGGAAAGCCACCTGCTCAAGCCGCGCAACCGGCCGTCGGACACCGTGCTGGTGTTCATGCACCCGATCGGCGGCGGCGCCTATCTGCCGATGATCAACGCGCTGGCCCGCGCCGGCCACCACGTCATCTACTGCAACAGCCGGTTCCGCGGCACCGACTCCGCACTGCTGATGGAGAAGGTGGTGCAGGACCTCGGCGAGTGCGTCAAGGACGCCAAGCAGCGGCTCGGCTACGACAGGGTGGTGCTGGCCGGCTGGAGCGGGGGCGGTTCGCTGTCGGTGTTCTACCAGCAGCAGGCCCAGCACCCGACGGTCACCGCCAGCCCGTCCGGCGACGGCCCGGACCTGACCGCGCTCGGGCTGATCCCGGCCGACGGGCTGATGCTGCTGGCCGCCCACATCAGCCGGCACGGCACGCTGACCGAGTGGCTCGACGCGTCGATCCTCGACGAGTCCGACCCGACCAAACGCGATCCCGAACTCGACCTGTACAACCCGGACAACCCCAACCAGCCGCCGTACACCCAGGAGTTCCTGGAGCGCTACCGCAGCGCACAGATCGCCCGCAACCGCCGGATCACCGCCTGGGTCAAGGACAAGCTCGCCGAGCTGAAGGCGCAGGGCCGACCCGACGAGGAGTTCTGCTTCGTGGTGCACGGCACCATGGCCGACCCGCGCTGGCTGGATCCCACCGTGGACCCGAACGAACGCCAACCGGGCACCTGCTACCTCGGAGATCCGAAGGTGGTGAACATGAGCCCGGTCGGGCTGGCCCGGTTCTGCACGCTGCGCAGCTGGCTGTCGCAGTGGAGCTACGACGACGCAAACGCCGACGGCATCCGGTGCGGCCGCGACATCGCCGTGCCGACCCTGGTGATCGGTAATCTGGCCGACGACGCCTGCACCCCCAGCCACACCCGCAGGCTCTACGAGGCGATCGGCCACCCGGACAAGGAGATGCACGAGATTCCCGGCGCGAACCACTATTACGCGGGTCCCGACCAGCGGGACAAACTCCGTCAGGCGGTCGGCATCGTGACCGACTGGCTGGCCCGGCACGGTTTCGGGGAGGCGGCATGACGGTCGCCGGCCCGCTCGACGGTATCCGTGTGCTCGAGCTCGGCACCCTGATCGCCGGGCCGTTCGCCGGGCGACTGCTCGGCGACATGGGTGCGGAGGTGCTCAAGATCGAGCCTCCGGGCCAGCCGGATCCGCTGCGCACCTGGGGGCAGGCCGAACTCGACGGGCACCGGTTCTTCTGGACGGTGCAGGCCCGCAACAAGAAGGCCATCACCCTGGACCTGCGCAAGCCGGCCGGCCGGGAGCTGTTCCTGGAGCTCGTCGAACGCTCCGACGTCGTGGTGGAGAACTTCCGGCCCGGCACGCTGGAACGCTGGGAACTCGGCTACGACGTGCTGTCCCAACGCAATCCGGGCCTCATCCTGGTGCGGGTGTCCGGTTACGGACAGACCGGGCCGGACGCGCACAAGCCCGGCTACGCCTCGGTCGCCGAGGCGGCCAGCGGGCTGCGCCACCTCAACGGGTTCCCGGGCGGGCCGCCGCCGCGGCTGGCGCTGTCGCTGGGCGACACCCTGGCCGGCATGTTCGCCGCCCAGGGCGCGATGGCCGCGCTGTACCGCCGCACGGTCACCGGCCGCGGCCAGGTGGTCGACGCCGCGCTGACCGAATCCTGCCTGGCGGTACAGGAGTCGACCATCCCCGACTACGACATCGGCGGGGTGGTGCGCGGCCCGTCGGGCACCCGGCTGGAGGGCATCGCGCCGTCGAACATCTACCGGGCGGCCGACGGCAGCTGGGTGGTGATCGCGGCCAACCAGGACACCGTGTTCCGCCGGCTGTGCGCCGCGATGGGCCGGCCCGAGCTGGCCACCGACGAGCGGTTCGTCGACCACCTCGCCCGCGGCCGCAACCAGGACGAGCTGGACCGCATCATCGGCGAGTGGGCCGCCGGGCGGCAGCCCGCCGAGATCATCGAGACGCTCACGGCCGCCGGGGTGATCGCCGGCCCGATCAACACCGTCGCCGAGGTGTTCGAGGATCCGCAGCTGCGCGCCCGCGGGATGATCGCCGACCACTTCGACGAACGCGTCGGCCGCAACGTCAAGGGCCCGGGCGTGGTGCCGGTGCTCTCGGAGACGCCCGGCACCATCCGCAACGCCGGGCCGGCCCGGCCCGGGCAGCACAACGAGGAGGTCTACCGCGGGTTGCTCGGCAAGTCCGCCGAGGAGCTGGCGCGGCTGCAGGCCGAGGGGGTGATCTAGGTGCAACTGCCGCAACGGGTGACGATCCGCGAGGTCTGTCTGCGCGACGGACTGCAGATCGAGACCCCCATCCCGTTGGAGGCCAAGCTCGAACTGCTGGCCGCGGTGGCGGCCACCGGGGTGCGCGAGGTCGAGGTCACCGCCTTCGTGTCGCCGACCAAGGTGCCCGCGCTGGCCGACGCCGCCGAACTCGCCGCACACCTGCACGAGTTCGGCGACATCGCCTTCTCGGCACTGGTGGCCAGCCCCAACGGTGCGCGCCGCGCGGTCGCGGCCGGGCTGCGCTCGATCGAGTACGTGGTCTCGGCGGCCGACGCCCACAGCCGCGCCAACGTGGGCCGCGACACCGCCGAGGCGGCCGCGGCGATCGCCGACATCGCGACCATCGCCCACGACGCCGGGGCGACCCTGGAGGTCATCGTCGCCACCGCGTGGGACTGCCCGTTCGACGGGCCCACCCCGGCGCAGCGGGTGCTGCGCGTCGTCGACACCGCGGTGGCCGCCGGGGCGGACCGGATCGCGATCGCCGACACCATCGGCACCGCCACCCCCGGCCGGGTGACCGAGCTCATCGAGGCGGTGCGGCCGCGGATCGGCGACCTGCCGCTGGGCGCGCACTTCCACAACACCCGCGGTTCCGGGCTGGCCAGCGCGTGGGCGGCCGTCTGCGCCGGGGTGACCCGGCTGGACGCCTCGGTGGGCGGTCTGGGCGGCTGCCCGTTCGCCCCCGGGGCCAGCGGCAACATCGCCACCGAGGACCTGGTGTACCTGCTGCGCGACAGCGGTGTCGCCGTCGACGTCGACCTCGGAAAGGCGATCGAGGCGGCGGCGGTGGCGCGCCGGCTGGTCGGCCACGACCTGCCCAGCGCGCTGCTGCGCGCCGGGGACCGGAAACTCGGCTGAGCCGGCCATGACCGGCCCCGCCGCCCCGCGGCCGCTGAGCCCGAAGGGCCGTCAGACCCGGCTGGCCATCGAGCAGGCGGCCCGGAAGTTGTTCGCCGAGCGTGGGTTCCACGGCACCACGCTGGCCGACATCATGTCCGCGGCGGGCAAGAGCCCGGCGGCGTTCTACCGCTATTTCGCCGACAAGGAGGATCTGCTCGCCGCGCTGGCCGAGGCGTTCCTGCGCGACGTGCTCACCCCGACCGGTCCGCGCATGCGGATGCCGGACTCCCCCGACGACGACGAGTTCTTCACCGCGGTGGTGACCGGCTACTGGAACGTCTTCAAACAGAACATCGGGATCATGATCGCGGTGGCCCAACTGGCCGCCACCCAGCCCCGGTTCGCCGACGTGCAGGACCGGTTCCGGCGGTTCGGGGCGGACATCTTCGCCGCCTCGGTGCGCCGCGCCCAGCAGCACGGCTACGCCGCCGGGCTGGACCCGGAGCACACCGCGGCGGCGTTCGCGTTGATGTTCGAGAACTTCACCGCGGTGTTCGTCGGCGGCTCCGGCATGGGCATCCGGATGAGCGACGCCGACGCCGTCCGGACCCTGGCGACGATCTGGAAAAGGACGCTGTACGGCGAGTAAGCGCCCGAACAAGGGAGATCACAATGGATTTCGAGCTTCCGGAGCACATCCCCGGCCTGCTGGCCGAGATGGACGCCTTCATCGAGGCCGAGATCGCACCGCTGGAGCGCGAACACATCCAGTACTTCGACCACCGCCGCGAGTACGCCCGCACCGACTGGGAGCACGACGGGGTGCCGCGCCGGGAGTGGGAGGACCTGCTCGACGAGATGCGCCGGCGCGCCGACGCCGCCGGCTGGCTGCGCTACGGCCTGCCGGCCCGCTACGGCGGCCGCGACGGCACCAACCTGGACATGGCGATCATTCGGGAACACTTGGCGCACAAGGGCCTCGGCCTGCACAACGACCTGCAGAACGAGTCGTCCATCGTCGGGAACTTCCCGCAGGTGATCATGATGGACCGGTTCGGCACCGAGGCGCAGAAGGCCGAGTGGATCGAGCCGATGATCACCGGCGAGCGCTCGATGGCGTTCGGCCTGACCGAGCCCGACCACGGCTCGGACGCCACCTGGCTGGAGACCCGCGCCGAACCCCGCGACGGCGGCTGGGTGATCAACGGCCGCAAGCGCTGGAACACCGGGGTGCACCGGGCCACCCACGACCTGATCTTCGCCCGCACCTCCGGTGAACCCGGCCAGGCCCGGGGCATCACCGCGTATCTGGTGCCCACCGACGCGCCCGGGTTCTCGGTGCCCTACTACTGGTGGACCTTCAACATGCCCAGCGACCACGGCGAGGTGGAGCTGCGCGACGTGTGGGTGCCGGCCGACGCGGTGCTCGGCGAGGTGGACCGCGGCCTGGAGGTGGCGCAGACCTTCCTGCACGAGAACCGGATCCGGCAGGCCGCGTCCAGCCTGGGGGCGGCCCAGTACTGCATCGACCGGGCGGTGGCCTACGCCAACGAGCGGGTGGTGTTCGGCAAGCCGCTGAGCGTCAACCAGGCGGTGCAGTGGCCGCTGGTCGAGCTGCAGACCGAGGCGCAGATGGTGCGGCTGCTGGTCTACTACGCGGCCTGGCACCTCGACCTCAACCACCACATGGAGGTCTCCGACAAGGTGTCGATGGCCAACTACCGGGCCAACCGGCTGGTGTGCGAGGCCGCCGACCGGGCCATGCAGGTACACGGCGGGGTGGGCTACAGCCGGCACGAGCCGTTCGAGCACATCTACCGCCACCACCGCCGGTACCGGATCACCGAGGGCGCCGAGGAGATCCAGATCCGGCGGGTGGCCCAGCGGCTGTTCGGCTTCGGCAGGCGCTGATGGGGCGGGCAGCGACGGACGGCGCCGAACTCGCCCCGCGGCTGGCCGAGGTGCTCACCGCGGCACACGGCCACCCGGTGCGCGTCGAGCGGCTGCACCGGCTCACCGGCGGGGCCAGCCGCACCACCTGGTCCTTCGACGCGGTCGGCGACGCCGGCCGGGAGGCGCTCATCCTGCGCACCGGGGCCGCCGACGACGTCCACGCGAGCATGGAACTCGAGGCCGCCGTACAGCGGCGTGCCGCGGCGGCCGGCGCGCCGGTGCCGCGGATCGTGACCGCCGACGACTCCCCCGCCGCGCTGGGCGAGCCCTACCTGGTCTGCGGTGCGGTGGCCGGCGAGACGATCGTGCGCCGCATCCAGCGCCGGCTCGACGACGCCGGGCGGGCCCGGCTGCTGCGGCAGTGCGCGGCCGCGCTGGCGGCGATCCACCGCGCCGACCCGGCCGGGCTGCCGCTGCCGCACACCGACCCGTTCACCGAGTGGCGGCGGCGCTGGGACGAGATGGGCGAGACCAACGCCACCTTCGAGTGGGCGTTCCGGCGGCTGGCCGCCGAGCGGCCGGATCCGTCCCCGCCGGTGCTGGTGCACGGCGACTTCCGGATGGGCAACCTGATCGTCGACGACGACGGGCTGGCCGCGGTGCTGGACTGGGAGCTGGTGCACCGCGGCGAGCGCTACGAGGACCTGGCCTGGTTCTGCATCCGGGCCTGGCGGTTCGGCGCCCCGGAGCGGCTCGGCGCCGGCGGGCTGGGCGGCGTCGAGGCGTTCCTGTCGGCCTACGAGCAGGCCGCCGGGGTACCGGTGGACCGCGCCGCCTTCCGCTGGTGGTTGACGGTCGCCACCCTGCAGTGGGGGGTGATCTGCCGCTACCAGGCCGAACGGCACCTGTCCGGGCAGACCCGCTCGGTGGAGCTGGCCGCCATCGGCCGACGGGTCTGCGAGACCGAATGGGATGTGCTGGACCTGTTGACCGGAGGCGGACCCCGATGAACTTCCACGGCCGGCCCACCGCCGCCGAGCTCGTCGCGGCGGTGGCGGAGTTCCTCGACAACGAGGTGCGGCAGGCCTGCGACGGCCCGGTGGCGTTCCACGCCCGGGTGGCGGCCAACGTGCTGCGCATCGTCGAGCGCGAGCTGCTCGACGGCTCGGCCGGTGCGGTGGCCGCGGCGCTGGCCGCGCTGGGCTGCACCGACGAGCGGCAGCTGGCCGAGGCGATCCGGGCCGGTGCGCTCGACGACCGGGCCGACGAGGTGCTGGCGTGCCTGCGCACGCTGGTGCGCCACCGGCTCGCCGTCGCCCACCCCGGCTACGACGAGAACTGAGCCGCAGCCGCATCGGCGGACCGGGCCCCGACCGCGGCCCGGCGCAGTAGCATCGGCGGCGTGGCGCCGTTGCGCGTGCTGGTCTACAGCGACAACGCCGGGACCCGGGAGGCGGTGCGGCTGGCACTGGGCCGCCGGGTGCACCCCGAGCTGCCCGAGCTGGACTACGTCGAGGTCGCCACCGCCCCCATGGTGTTCGAGCACTGCAAACCCGGCGCCCCGCCGGTGGACCTGATCATCCTCGACGGGGAGGCCTCCCCCGCCGGCGGCCTGGGCGTGGCCAAGCAGCTCACGGACGAGCTCGACGACTGCCCGCCGGTGCTGGTGCTGACCGGCCGCGCCGACGACGCCTGGCTGGCGAACTGGTCGCGGGCGCAGGCCGCGGTGCCGCATCCGATCGATCCGATCCGGCTCGGCGAGGCAGTGGTGTCGCTGCTGCGCGCGCCGATCTCCTGACCCGGCATCCCGGACCGCAACGCTCACCGAATCCGCCTGCGCGCGTTGCTGTTTGGCCACCGAAGGCGCAGCGACCACCGTGCCGGGCGGTGGTGAAACATACTAACCAAAATGTGTGGCGGGAATCCCAAACCAGGCTAGGCTGTGTCTTGGCTCACACAACAGCCACGCGAGGGAGCGCTGAGCTCATGGACCTCTACACACCGATCCTGGTGCTGGGCGCGATCGCGGCCGTGTTCGCTGTGGTGTCGGTGGGCATCGCCGTGCTGATCGGTCCCCGCCGGTTCAACCGCGCCAAACTCGCCGCCTACGAGTGCGGGATCGAGCCGCTGCCGCCGCGTGCCGGCGCCGAGCGCGGGTTCGGCCAGCGCATGCCGGTCAAGTACTACCTGACCGCGATGCTGTTCATCGTCTTCGACATCGAGATCGTGTTCCTGTACCCGTGGGCGGTGGCGTTCGACCGGCTCGGGCTGTTCGCCCTGGTCGAGATGGTGCTGTTCATGCTCACGGTGTTCGTTGCCTATGCCTACGTCTGGCGGCGGGGAGGCCTGTCGTGGGCCTAGAGGAACAGCTGCCGGGCGGCATCCTGCTGACCACGGTCGAGAAGATCGCCGGCTACGTGCGCAAGGGCTCGCTGTGGCCGGCCACCTTCGGGCTGGCCTGCTGCGCGATCGAGATGATGGCCACCGCCGGCCCCCGGTTCGACATCGCCCGGTTCGGCATGGAGCGGTTCTCGGCCACCCCGCGGCAGGCCGACCTGATGATCGTCGCCGGCCGGGTGAGCCAGAAGATGGCGCCGGTGCTGCGCCAGATCTACGACCAGATGGCCGAACCGAAATGGGTGCTGGCGATGGGCGTGTGCGCCTCCTCCGGCGGCATGTTCAACAACTACGCGGTGGTCCAGGGGGTCGACCACGTGGTGCCGGTGGACATCTACCTGCCCGGCTGCCCGCCGCGGCCGGAGATGCTGCTGCACGCGATCCTCAAGCTGCACGAGAAGATCGCCGAGATGCCGCTCGGCGTGCACCGCGACGAGGTGATCCGGGAGACCGAGCGGGCGGCCCTGGCGGGGGTACGGAAGTGACCGGCCGCGGCGACCCGGAGATCATCCGTTGGCGCCGCGGCATGTTCGGCAACACCGACAGCGGCGACACCTCCGGCTACGGCCGGCTCGTCGACCCGGTGGCGTTGCCCGGCGGCACCGAACCGCCCTACGGCGGCTGGTTCGACGAGGTGGTGGAGGCGCTGGCGAACGCCCTGGGCGAGCAGCGGTTCGGCGCCGCCGTGGAACGGGTGGTGGTGCACCGCGGGCAGTTGTCGCTGGACGTGAGCCGGGACCGGCTGCCGGTGGTGGCGCGCACGCTGCGCGACGACCCGGCGCTGCGGTTCGAGCTGTGCCTGGGGGTCAGCGGGGTGCACTATCCGCAGGACACCGGCCGGGAACTGCACGCGGTCTACCCGCTGATGTCGATCACCCACAACCGCCGGATCCGGTTGGAGGTCGCCGCGCCGGACGCCGATCCGCACATCCCGTCGCTGTACCACGTCTACCCCACCGTCGACTGGCACGAGCGGGAGACCTACGACTTCTTCGGCATCGTCTTCGACGGCCATCCCGCGCTGACCCGCATCGAGATGCCCGACGACTGGGTGGGGCACCCGCAGCGCAAGGACTACCCGCTCGGCGGCATCCCGGTGCAGTTCCACGGCGCCACCGTCCCGCCGCCCGACCAGCGGAGGGCCTACAACTGATGACGCAGACGCACAGCCCGCGGGAGCGGGTGATCACGCTGGGCGGCCGGGACTGGGACGAGATCGTCGCGGCCGCCCGGGCCGCCGCCGACGCCGACGCGAGCGAGCGGATCGTGGTCAACATGGGCCCGCAGCACCCGTCCACGCACGGCGTACTGCGGCTCATCCTGGAGATCGAGGGCGAGACGGTCACCGAGGCCCGCTGCGGAATCGGCTACCTGCACACCGGGATCGAGAAGAACCTGGAGTTCCGCACCTGGACCCAGGGGGTCACCTTCGTGACCCGGATGGACTACCTGTCGCCGTTCTTCAACGAGACCGCCTACTGCCTCGGGGTGGAGGCGCTGCTGGGCATCACCGACGAGATCCCGGAGCGCGCCAACGTGATCCGGGTGATGCTGATGGAGTTCAACCGGATCTCCTCGCACCTGGTCGCGCTGGCCACCGGCGGCATGGAGCTGGGCGCGATGACCGCGATGTTCCTCGGGTTCCGGGAACGCGAGCTGATCCTGTCGCTGTTCGAGCACATCACCGGGCTGCGGATGAACCACGCCTACATCCGCCCGGGCGGGGTGGCCGCCGACCTGCCCGACGACACCGTGCGGCGGGTCCGGGAGCTGCTCGACCTGCTGCCGCGCCGGTTCCGCGACCTCGAGCACCTGCTCGACGAGAACCCGATCTGGAAGGCGCGCAACCAGGGCATCGGGTACCTGGACCTGACCGGCTGCATGGCGCTCGGGGTCACCGGCCCGGTGCTGCGCGCCACCGGCCTGCCGCACGACCTGCGCAGGGCGCAGCCCTACTGCGGCTACGAGCACTACGAGTTCGACGTGGTCACCGCCGACAGCTGCGACGCCTACGGCCGATACCGGATCCGGGTGCGGGAGCTGCACGAGTCGCTGAAGATCATCGAGCAGTGCCTGGACCGGCTGCGGCCGGGCCCGGTGATGATCGAGGACCGCAAGCTGGCCTGGCCGGCCGAGCTGGAGCTCGGCCCGGACGGGCTGGGCAACTCGCCCAGGCACGTCGCGGACATCATGGGCCGCTCCATGGAGGGGCTGATCCACCACTTCAAGCTCGTCACCGAGGGCTTCCGGGTGCCGCCCGGGCAGGTCTACACGGCGGTGGAGTCCCCGCGCGGCGAGCTCGGCGTGCACCTGGTCTCCGACGGCGGCACCCGCCCGTACCGGGTGCACTTCCGCGATCCGTCGTTCACGAATCTGCAAGCGGTCCCGGCGATGTGCGAGGGCGGCCTGGTCGCCGACGTGATCGCGGCGGTGGCGTCGATCGATCCGGTGATGGGAGGGGTGGACCGCTAGTGACGGCCGAGCGCTGCTATCCGCCCGAGGTGACCGCGCGACTGGACGCCGACGCGGCCGAGATCATCGCCCGCTATCCGCAGCCCCGGTCGGCGCTGCTGCCGCTGCTGCACCTGGTCCAGGCCGAGGACGGATACCTCACCCCGGCCGGGATCGCCTTCTGCGCAAGACATCTGGGCCTGACCGAGGCCGAAGTCGCGGCGGTCGCCACGTTCTACTCGATGTACCGGCGCACCCCCACCGGCGACTACCTGGTCGGGGTGTGCACCAACACGCTGTGCGCGGTGCTCGGCGGCGACGCGATCCTGGATGCGCTGCGGGAACACCTCGGCGTCGAGGTCGGCGAGACCACCCCGGACGGCAGGGTCACCCTCGAACACGTCGAGTGCAACGCCGCCTGCGACTACGCGCCGGTGGTGATGGTCAACTGGGAGTTCTTCGACAACCAGACCCCGGCGTCGGCCCGCGAGCTCGTCGACGCGCTGCGGGCCGGCAGACCACCCACGCCGGCCAGGGGCGCGGCGCCGTGCACGTTCCGCGAGACCGCCCGCATCCTGGCCGGCCTGTCCGACGGTCCCCCGCCCGACGCCGGCGGGCCCGGCCCGGCCACCCTGGCCGGGCTGCGGGTGGCCCGGGAGCGCGGCATGACCGCACCGGAGGGAGACGGCCTGCCATGACCCCGCTGACGCCCGTGCTGAGCCGGTTCTGGGACGAACCGCAGCCGTGGACGCTGGAGACCTACCGCCGCCACGGTGGGTACCGGGCGTTGGCGAAGGCGCTGGCGACGGATCCCGACGCGGTGATCGCCACCGTCAAGGACGCCGGGTTGCGCGGCCGCGGCGGGGCGGGCTTCCCCACCGGCACCAAGTGGTCGTTCATCCCGCAGGGCGACACCGGTGCGGCCGCCAAACCGCACTACCTGGTGGTCAATGCCGACGAGTCCGAACCGGGCACCTGCAAGGACATCCCGCTGCTGCTGACCACCCCGCACTTCCTCGTCGAGGGGGCGATCATCGCGGCCTACGCCATCCGGGCCCGGCACGCGTTCGTCTACCTGCGCGGCGAGGTGGTGCCGGCGCTGCGGCGGCTGCGGGCCGCGGTCGCCGAGGCCTACGCGGCCGGCTATCTCGGCCGCGACATCCTCGGCTCCGGCTACGACCTCGACCTGATCGTGCACGCCGGGGCGGGCGCCTACATCTGCGGTGAGGAGACCGCGCTGCTGGACTCGCTGGAGGGCCGGCGCGGCCAGCCCCGGCTGCGGCCGCCGTTCCCGGCGGTGGCCGGGCTGTACGCCTGCCCGACGGTGGTCAACAACGTCGAGTCGATCGCGAGCGTGCCGCCCATCCTGCTGCACGGTGTGGACTGGTTCCGCGCCATGGGGTCGGACAAGTCGCCCGGCTTCACGCTGTACTCGCTGTCCGGACACGTCACCCGGCCCGGCCAGTACGAGGCGCCGCTGGGCATCACGCTGCGCGAACTGCTGGACTACGCCGGCGGCATCCGCGCCGGGCACCGACTGAAGTTCTGGACCCCGGGCGGGTCGTCGACCCCGCTGCTGACCGCCGAACACCTCGACGTGCCACTCGATTACGAGGGCATGGCGTCGGTCGGGTCGATGCTGGGCACCAAGGCGCTGCAGATCTTCGACGAGACCACCTGCGTGGTCCGGGCGGTGGGCCGCTGGACCCGGTTCTACGCCCACGAGTCGTGCGGCAAGTGCACGCCCTGCCGGGAGGGCACCTTTTGGCTGGTGCAGATCTACGACCGGCTGGAGGCGGGTCGGGCCACCGCCGCCGACATCGACAAGCTCGGCGACATCGCCGACATGATCCTGGGCAAGTCGTTCTGCGCGCTCGGCGACGGCGCGGCCAGCCCGATCCTGAGCTCGCTGCGCCATTTCCGCGACGAGTACCTCGCGCACCTCGACGGCGGCTGCCCGTTCGACCCGCACGCGTCGACCGTGTTCGCCACCGAGGGGGTGGGCGTGTGACCACCGTGCGGCTGACCATCGACGGCGTCGAGGTCGACGTCCCGGAGGGCACCCTGGTCATCCGGGCCGCCGAACTCGCCGGCATCCGGATCCCGCGCTTCTGCGACCATCCGCTGCTGGACCCGGTGGGCGCCTGCCGGCAGTGTCTGGTCGAGATCGAGGGCCAGCGCAAGCCGATGGCGTCCTGCACCACCACGGTGCTGCCGGACATGGTGGTGCGCACCCAGGACACCTCGCCGGTCGCCGACGCCGCCCAGCGCGGGGTGATGGAGCTGCTGCTGATCAACCACCCGCTGGACTGCCCGGTCTGCGACAAGGGCGGCGAGTGCCCGCTGCAGAACCAGGCGCTGGCCCACGGCCGCGCCGAAACCCGGTTCACCGACGTCAAACGCACCTTCCCCAAACCGATCCCGATCTCGGCACAGGTGCTGCTGGACCGCGAGCGCTGTGTGCTGTGCGCCCGCTGCACCCGGTTCTCCCAACAGATCGCCGGGGACCCGTTCATCGACCTGATGGAGCGCGGCGCGCAGCAGCAGGTCGGCATCGCCGCCGGCGAGCCGTTCGACTCCTACTTCTCCGGCAACACCGTGCAGATCTGCCCGGTCGGCGCGCTGACCGGTACCGCCTACCGGTTCCGGGCCCGCCCGTTCGACCTGGTGTCGGTGCCGAGCGTGTGCGAGCACTGCGCGTCGGGCTGCGCGCTGCGCACCGACCACCGGCGCGGCGTGGTGCTGCGCCGACTGGCCGGTGACGACCCCCAGGTCAACGAGGAGTGGAACTGCGACAAGGGCCGGTGGGCGTTCACCTACACCACGGTGGCCGACCGGATCACCACCCCGCTGGTGCGCGACACCGACGGCACGCTGCGCACCGCGTCCTGGTCGGAGGCGCTGGCCACCGCCGCGGCCGGGCTGGCGGCCGCGCGCGACCGGACCGGGGTGCTCACCGGCGGCCGGGTCACCCTGGCCGACGCCTACGCCTACGCCAAGTTCGCCCGGATCGTGCTGGGCACCAACGACATCGACTTCCGCGTCCGGCCGCACAGCGACGAGGAGGCGGCGTTCCTGGCGGCGCACGTCGCGGGCCGCCCGGTGACGGTGACCTACGCCGACCTGGAGGCCGCCCCGGCGGTGCTGCTGGTCGGGTTCGAACCGGAGGAGGAGTCGCCGATCGTGTTCCTGCGGCTGCGCAAGGCGGTGCGCAACCGCGGGCTGCGGGTGACCGCGGTGGCCCCGCTGGCCAGCCCGGGGGTGCGCAAGCTGTCCGCCCGCCTGGTGCCGGCCCCGCCCGGCGGGGAGGCCGCCGCGCTCGACGGCCTGACCGCCGACGCCGACCTCGCCGCACCCGGCGCGGTGATCCTGGCCGGGGAACGGCTGGCCGGGCTGCCCGGGGCGTTGTCGGCGGTGGCGCGGTTGGCCGCCGCGACCGGGGCACGGCCGGCCTGGGTTCCGCGCCGCGCCGGGGAGCGCGGGGCGCTGGAGGCCGGGGCGCTGCCGGGGCTGCTGCCCGGCGGCCGTCCGGTCGACGACGCCGCGGCCCGCGCCGAGGTGGCCGCCGCGTGGCGGGTGTCCGACCTGCCCGCCGCACCCGGGCGCGACACCGCCGGCATCCTGGCCGCCGCCCGGGCCGGGGCGCTGACCGCCCTGCTGGTCGGCGGGGTGGAACCGGACGACCTGCCCGACCCGGCGGCCGCGCTGGCCGCCCTGGACGCGGCCGGGTTCGTGGTCAGCCTCGAGCAGCGGCACAGCGCGGTGACCGAACGTGCCGACGTGGTGTTCCCGGTCGCCCCGGTGGTGGAGAAGGCCGGGGCGTTCATGAACTGGGAGGGCCGGATCCGCTCCTTCGACGCCGCCCTGCGCAGCAGCGCCGGCAGCGACGCGCGGGTGCTGCACGTGCTGGCCGACGAGCTCGGCGTCGATCTGGGCCTGCCCACCGTCGAGGCCGCGACGGACGAGCTGACCGCGCTGGGCCGGTGGGCCGGCCCGCCGCCGCCCGGCCCCGACGTCGCCGGCCCGCCCCCGACCGTCCCCGGCCCGGGCCGGGCGGTGCTGGCCGGGTGGCGGATGCTGCTGGACGCCGGCCGCCTGCAGGACAACGAACCGCACCTGGCCGCCACCGCGCGCCGGCCGGTGGCGCGGCTGTCGGCGGCCACCGCCGCCGGGATCGGCGCCGCCGACGGCGACCCGGTCACCGTCGGCACCGACCGCGGCACGGTCACCCTCCCGCTGGAGGTCACCGACATGGTCGACGACGTGGTGTGGCTGCCGCTGAACGCACCGGGCACACCGGTGTACCGGCGGCTCGGGGTGAGTCCCGGTGCGGTGGTGGAGATCTCGCGGGGGCGGCCATGACGCATCCGGATCCCACGCTGTTCGGGCACGACCCGCTGTGGCTGATCGCCGCGAAGGCGGTGGGCGTCTTCGGGTTCCTGGTGCTGACCGTGCTGGCGGCCATCCTGATCGAGCGGAAGGTCCTGGGCCGCATGCAGATGCGCTACGGGCCCAACCGGGTCGGCCCGTTCGGGCTGCTGCAGTCGGTGGCCGACGGGGTCAAGCTGGCGCTCAAGGAGGGCCTGGTGCCGGCGGGTGCGGACAAACCCGTCTACCTGCTGGCCCCGGTGATCGCGGTGATCCCGGCGTTCATGGCGTTCGCGGTGATCCCGATGGGCCCGGCGGTCTCGGTGTTCGGCCACCGCACCCCGCTGCAGCTGACCGATCTGCCGGTCGCGGTGCTCTATGTCCTGGCGGTCACCTCGGTCGGGGTGTACGGGATCGTGCTGGCCGGCTGGGCGTCCGGGTCGACCTATCCGCTGCTGGGTGGACTGCGCTCCACCGCGCAGGTGATCTCCTACGAGATCGCGATGGCGCTGTCGTTCGTGGCGGTGTTCCTCTACGCCGGCACCATGTCGACCTCCGGCATCGTGGCCGCACAGGACGGTGTCTGGTTCGTGTTCCTGCTGCTGCCGTCCTTCCTGGTGTACGTCACGGCGATGGTCGGCGAGACCAACCGGGCGCCGTTCGACCTGCCCGAGGCCGAGGGCGAGCTGGTCGGCGGCTTCCACACCGAGTACTCGTCGCTGAAGTTCGCGATGTTCATGCTCGCCGAGTACGTGAACATGACCACGGTCTCGGCGCTGGCCACCACGCTGTTCCTGGGCGGCTGGCACGCCCCGTGGCCGATCAGCATGCTCGACGGCGCCAACGGCGGCTGGTGGCCGCTGCTGTGGTTCACCGCCAAGGTGTGGCTGTTCATGTTCGTGTTCATGTGGCTGCGCGCCACCCTGCCGCGGCTGCGCTACGACCAGTTCATGGCGCTGGGCTGGCAGGTGCTCATCCCGGTGTCGCTGGTGTGGATCGTGCTGGTGGCCACCCTGGACGGGCTGCGCCTGCACGGCGGGCTGGGCTGGTCCGTCGGATTCACCAGCGCCGCGGCGATGTCGGTGCTGGTGCTCGTCGTGGCGGGGTGGCGGGTCCTCGCCGCCCGGGCCCGCCGGCCGGCGCCCGCACCGCCGCCGCCGGCCGGGGCGTTCCCGGTACCGCCGTTGCCGTCGAGGGAGAAGACCCATGCCTAAGTGGTGGGACGCCGTCGCCGGGTTCGGGGTGACCCTGGGGGCGATGTTCAAACGGCCGGTCACCGAACAGTATCCGGAGCGGCCCGGCCCGGTGGCCCCGCGCTACCACGGCCGCCACCAGCTCAACCGGTACCCGGACGGGCTGGAGAAGTGCATCGGCTGCGAACTGTGCGCCTGGGCCTGCCCGGCCGACGCGATCTACGTCGAGGGCGCCGACAACACCGAGACCGAGCGCTACTCCCCCGGCGAACGCTACGGCCGCGTGTACCAGATCAACTACCTGCGCTGCATCGGCTGCGGGCTGTGCATCGAGGCCTGCCCGACCCGAGCGCTGACCATGACCGACGACTACGAGATGGCCGACGACAACCGCGCCGACCTGATCTGGGGCAAGGACCGGTTGCTGGCGCCGCTGCAGCCGGGGATGCGCCCGCCGCCGCACCCGATGGCGCCGGGCAGCACCGACGAGGACTACTACCTGGGCCGGGTCGGCGCCGAAACCCCGGAGGTCGCACCGTGACCGGGGAGGCGCTGGCGTTCTGGGGGCTCGGGGCGGTCGCGCTGGCCGGTGCCGTCGGCGTGGTCGCCGCGCGCAAGGCGGTGTACTCGGCGATGTTCCTGGCCGCCACCATGATCGCGCTCGCCGGGCTGTACCTGGCCCAGGACGCGATGTTCCTCGGGGTGGTGCAGGTGGTGGTCTACACCGGCGCGGTGATGATGCTGTTCCTGTTCGTGCTCATGCTGATCGGCGTCGACACCCCGGAGTCGCTGGTGGAGACGCTGCGCGGGCAGCGGGCGGCCACCCTGGCCGCCGGCCTCGGATTCGGCGTGGCACTGATCGCCGGGATCGGCACGGTCTCCACCGCCGGGGTGGCCGGGCTGGACGCGGCGAACGCCGACGGCAACGTGGAAGGCCTTGCCGCGCTGATCTTCTCCCGCTACCTGTGGGCGTTCGAGTTGACCAGCGCGTTGCTCATCACCGCCGCCCTCGGCGCGATGGTGCTGGCGCACCGGGAGCGTTTCGACCGGCGCCGCACCCAGCGCGAGCTGTCCCAGCAGCGGTTCGCCCATCTCGAACACCCCACCCCGCTGCCCGCCCCCGGGGTGTACGCCCGGCACAACGCCGTCGACATCCCGGCCCGGCTGCCCGACGGCCGGCCCGCCGAGCTGTCGGTCAGCCCGATCCTGCGCAGCCGCGACCCGAACGGGGGGCACCGGTGAGTCCTGAGCACTACCTGTACCTGTCGGCGCTGCTGTTCACCATCGGCGCGACCGGGGTGCTGCTACGGCGCAACGCCATCGTCATGTTCATGTGCGTCGAGTTGATGCTCAACGCGGTGAATCTGGCGCTGGTGACGTTCTCCCGGCTGCACGGCGGTCTCGACGGCCAGGTGGTCGCCTTCTTCACCATGGTGGTGGCCGCCTGCGAGGTGGTGGTCGGGCTGGCCATCATCATGGCGATCTTCCGCACCCGCCGGTCGGCGTCGGTCGACGATGCACACCTGCTGAGGCACTGATGATCTGGCCGCTCATCGCGATCCCCGCGGCCGGTGCGGCGGTGCTGCTGCTGGCGGGCCGGCGGGCCGACCGCTGGGGCCATCTGCTCGGCTGTGCCGCCGCCCTGGGGTCGTTCGCCGTCGGCGCGGTGCTGTTCGCCGGCATGCTGGGCCGCGACGCCGGGCACCGGGCCGTGCACGAGGTGTTGTTCTCCTGGGTGCCGGTGGACGCGCTGCAGGTCGACTTCGGCCTGCAGCTCGACCAGCTGTCGATGTGCTTCGTGCTGCTGATCACCGGCGTCGGGTCGCTGATCCACATCTACTCGGTCGGGTACCTGGCCACCGATCCCGGCCGGCGGCGGTTCTTCGGGTACCTGAACCTGTTCCTGGCGGCGATGCTGCTGCTGGTGCTGGCCGACAACTTCCTCGGCCTCTACGTCGGCTGGGAGGGCGTCGGGCTGGCGTCCTATCTGCTGATCGGGTTCTGGTCGCACAAGCCCTCGGCGGCCGCCGCCGCCAAGAAGGCGTTCGTGGTCAACCGGGTGGGCGACATGGGCCTGGTGATCGCGCTGATGGTGATGTTCGCCGAGTTCGGCACCGTCTCCTACGCCGGCGTCTTCGCCGCCGCACCCACCGCCCCGGCGTCCGTGCTCACCGCGATCGGACTGCTGTTGCTGCTCGGCGCGTGCGGCAAGTCCGCACAGGTGCCGCTGCAGTCCTGGCTGGGCGACGCGATGGAGGGCCCGACCCCGGTGTCGGCACTGATCCACGCCGCCACCATGGTGACCGCCGGGGTCTACCTGATCGTGCGGTCCGGCCCGGTGTTCGACCTGGCGCCGACGGCGCAACTGGCGGTGGTCGCCGTCGGGGCGGTCACCCTACTGTTCGGGGCGGTCATCGGCTGCGCCAAGGACGACATCAAGAAAGCCCTGGCCGCATCGACGATGTCGCAGATCGGCTACATGATGCTGGCCGCCGGGCTGGGCCCGGCCGGGTACGCGTTCGCGATCATGCACCTGCTCACCCACGGGTTCTTCAAGGCCGGGCTGTTCCTCGGCGCCGGTTCGGTCATGCACGCGATGAACGACGAGGTGAACATGCGCCGCTACGGCGGCCTGCGCCGGGCGCTGCCGGTCACCTTCGCCACGTTCGGGCTGGGCTACCTGGCGATCATCGGGGTACCGCCACTGGCCGGGTTCTTCTCCAAGGACGCCATCATCGAGGCCGCGCTCGGCGCCGGCGGGGTCAGGGGCGTCGTCCTCGGCGGCGCGGCGATCCTCGGCGCCGGCATCACCGCCTTCTACATGACCCGCGTCATGCTGCTGACGTTCTTCGGCGAGCGGCGGTGGGCGCCCGGGGCGCACCCGCACGAGGCACCCGCGGTGATGACCGTGCCGATGGTGCTGCTCGCCGTCGGTTCGGTCGGCGCCGGGGCGGCACTGGCCGTCGGCGGGACCCTGCCCCGCTGGCTGGAGCCCGTCGTCGGGGGCCACGAGGCCCACCACGCCGTGCCGGCCTGGGTGGTCACCGGCGTCGTGCTGGCGGCGGTGGCCGCCGGGGTGGGGATCGCGGCACGGATGTACGCCGGCCGGCCGGTGCCCGAGTCACCGCCGCCGGGTTCGGCGTTGACCGTGGCGGCGCGCCGCGACCTGTACGGCGACGCCGTCAACGAGGCGGTGTTCATGCGCCCCGGCCGGCGCCTGACCGCGGCGCTGGTCACCGTCGACGAGCGGGGCGTGGAGGGGGTGGCGGCCGCGCTGGCCGCAGGGGTGGAGCGGATGTCCGGACTGCTGCGAGGGGTGCAGACCGGCTTCGCTCGCTCCTATGCGCTGTCGATGCTGGCCGGGGCGGCCCTGCTGGTCGCCGGGATCCTGGTGGTGCAACTGTGGTGAACGCGAACCTGCCGTGGTTGACGCTGCTGTGGGCGGTGCCGGTTGCCGGTGCCGGTCTGGTGCTGGCGCTGCCGGCGGCGCGGCGCGGCGCCGCCCGGTGGACCGCCCTGGCGGTGTCGCTGCTGGTGCTGGTGATCGCGCTGCTGCTCGCCGCCGGGTTCGACCCGGCCGGTGCCCGGTTCCAGTTCGTCGAATCGCACCGCTGGATCCCCTCGTTCGGGACCGGCTACCTCCTCGGCGTGGACGGCATCGCGCTGGCGCTGGTGGTGCTCTCCGCGGTGCTGGTGCCGCTGCTCGTGGTCGCCGGCTGGCACGACGCCGACGACCGCCCCGGCCTGGCGGGTCGGTCGGTGCACGTCTATCTCGCGCTCATGCTCGGTGTCGAGGGCATGGTGCTGATGTCGCTGGTGGCGCTGGACGTGCTGCTGTTCTATGTGTTCTTCGAGGCGATGCTCATCCCGATGTACTTCCTCATCGGGGGGTTCGGCGGGGCGCAGCGCTCCCGGGCGGCGGTGCGGTTCCTGCTCTACAACCTCGTCGGCGGGCTCGTCATGCTGGCCGCGGTGGTGGGCCTGTACGTGGTCGGCGGCGGCACCTTCGACCTGCGCGCACTGGCCGACGGCGGGATCGCCGCCGATCCGGTGCTGCTGCACCTGATCTTCGCCGGGTTCATGTTCGCCTTCGCGGTCAAGGCGCCGCTGTGGCCGCTGCACCGGTGGCTGCCCGACGCCGCCGTGCAGGCCACCCCGGCCTCGGCGGTGTTGATGATGGCGGTGATGGACAAGGTGGGCACCTTCGGGATGCTGCGCTACTGCCTGCCGCTGTTCGGCGACTCGGCCGCGCTGTTCCGGCCGCTGGTGGTCACCCTCGCGGTGGTCGGCATCGTCTACGGCGCGGTGCTGGCCATCGGGCAGACCGATGTGATGCGGCTCATCGCCTACACCTCGATCTCCCACTTCGGGTTCATCATCCTGGGCATCTTCGTGATGACCAGCCAGGGCCAGGCCGGGGCGACGCTCTACATGGTCAACCACGGGCTGTCCACCGCCGCGCTGTTCTTGATCGCCGGGTTCCTGGTGGCCCGCCGCGGGTCGCGGCGCATCGCCGACTACGGCGGGGTGCAGCAGGTGGCACCGGTGCTGGCCGGCACCTTCCTGGTGGCCGGGCTGGCCACCCTGTCACTGCCCGGGCTGGCCCCGTTCATCAGCGAATTCCTGGTGCTTGTCGGCACGTTCACCCGCTACCCGGTGCCGGCGGTGGCCGCGGCGACCGCGCTGGTGCTCTCGGCGGTCTACATCCTGTGGACGTATCAGCGGATGATGACCGGCCCGGTGCGGGAGGGCACGCCGATCCGCGACCTGCTGCCCCGTGAGCTGGTGGTGGTCGCGCCGCTGCTCGCCCTGCTGCTGGTGCTGGGCATCTATCCGAAGCCGGCGCTGGACGTCATCAACCCGGCGGTGGCGCACACGCTGACCGCCCCGGCCGGAGAGGGACGCTGAGATGCCTACTCCACAGGTGGAATACGGCCTGCTGGCGCCGCTGCTCATCGTGTTCGGTGTCGCCGTCGCCGGCGTGCTGGTGGAGGCGTTCGTGCCCCGCGGCCGCCGCTACGGGGTGCAACTCGGGCTGGCGCTGGCGGGGCCGGCGGGCGCGCTGGCGGCGATCGTCCGGTTGGCGGTCGATGCCGACGGACCGGGCCGCTCCGCCGTGCTGGGCGCGGTGGTGATCGACGGGGCCGCGCTGTTTCTGCAGGCCACGGTGGTGCTGCTGGCCGTCCTGGGGGTGCTGCTCATCGCCGAGCGCCGGCCCGAATACGCCGGCGGCCTCGACGGGTTCACCCCCCAGGCGGCGGTGGTGCCGGGCAGCGTGGCCGAACAGGTGGCGACCCGGATGGGCGTGATCCAGACCGAGGTCTTCCCGCTGACCATGTTCGCCACCGGCGGCATGATGCTGTTCGGCGCCGCCGACGATCTGCTGACCATGTTCGTCGCGCTCGAGGTGCTCTCGCTGCCGCTGTACCTGCTGTGCGGGCTGGCCCGGCGCCGCCGCCTGCTGTCACAGGAGGCGGCGCTGAAATACTTTCTGCTGGGCGCGTTCTCGTCGGCGTTCTTCCTGTACGGGGTGGCCATGCTGTACGGCTACGCCGGCACCCTGAGCCTGCCCGGGATCGGTGCGGCGGTGTCGTCCGGTACCGGCCGGGCGACCGCGCTGGCGCTGCTCGGGGCCGGGCTGCTGCTGGTCGGGCTGCTGTTCAAGGTCGGGGCGGTGCCGTTCCACTCCTGGATTCCCGATGTGTACCAGGGCGCCCCCACCGCGGTGACCGCGTTCATGTCGGCGGCCACGAAGGTGGCGGCGTTCGGCGCGCTGCTGCGGGTCTTCGACGTGGCGCTGCCCGGGCTGAAGGACCAGTGGCGACCGGTGCTGTGGGTCGTGGCGATCCTGACCATGGTGGTCGGCACGGTCACCGCCGTCACCCAGACCGACGTGAAGCGGATGCTGGCGTACTCGGCGGTGGCGCACTCCGGGTTCATCCTCACCGGGGTGGTCGCCGCCGACGACGCCGGGGTGGCCGCCACCCTGTTCTACCTGTTCGCCTACGGGTTCGGGTCGCTCGGGGCGTTCGCGCTGGCCGGGCTGGTGCGCGACAGCGCCGGCGAGGAGGTCACCGCGCTGTCGGCCTGGGCCGGGCTGGGCCGGCGCTATCCGCTTGCCGGGGCGGTGTTCTCGCTGTTTCTGCTGGCGTTCGCCGGGATCCCGCTGACGAGCGGGTTCGTCGGGAAGTTCGCGGTGTTCAAGGCCGCCGGGCAGGGTGGGGCGATCCCGCTGGTGATCGTCGGGGTGATCGCCAGCGCGGTGGCGGCCTACTTCTACGTGCGGGTGATCGTGCTGATGTTCTTCACCGACCCGCCCGACGACGCGCCCGTCGTCGCGTCACCCGGGGCGTTGACCACCGCCGCCGTCACCGTCACCGCCGCGGTCACCCTCGGCCTCGGCGCGCTGCCGCAGCCCCTGCTGGATCTGGCCGTACAGTCGCGGATGTGACCGATCTGGTACTGACCGCCGACCACGGCGCGGTCCGGGTGCTCACCCTGAACCGGCCTGAGGCCCGGAATGCGTTGAGCCCGGGCCTGATCCGGGCCCTCTACGCCGCGCTCACCGCGGCCGACGCCGACGAGCGGGTGCGGGTGCTGGTGCTGACCGGCACGGACCCGGCGTTCTGCGCCGGGGTCGACCTCAAGGCGGCCGAGCGGGCCGGGGCGGCGTACTTCGAGGAGTTCCGCAACACCGACTGCATCACCGTGGTCGGCCGGCTGCGCACCCCGGTGATCGGCGCGATCAACGGACCGACGTTCACCGGCGGGCTGGAGATGGCGCTGGGTTGCGACTTCCTCGTCGCCTCGGAGCGGGCGGTGTTCGCCGACACCCATGCCCGGGTCGGCATCCTGCCGGGCGGCGGGATGACCGCGCGGCTGCCGCGGGTCGTCGGGCACGCCATGGCGCGGCGGCTGTCGATGACCGGCGAGGTCGTCGACGCCCGGCGGGCCGAACGCATCGGGCTGGTCACCGAGGTAATCCCGCACGAGCGGCTGCTGGACCGCGCGCTCGAGCTGGCCGCGATGATCGCCGAGGTGCCCGGGCCGGTGATGCGGGGGCTCAAGGAGATCTACACCACCGGGGCCGCGGCGGTGCTGGACCCGGCGCTGGCCGCCGAACAGCGCATCGCCTCGGCGCAGCAGCGCGACTTCGCCGGGCTCGGCGCGGCGTTCGAGGCGGTCAGTGCGCGCAACAAGCGTCAGCTCGGCTCGGGGTGAGCGCCGGAACGCGGCCGCACCCGGATCATCCCGCCCCGGCTCGGGGCGTAGGCCACGCCGCGGAACGTCGTCCGCTCACCGGGTTCGTCGGTGGGCACCAGCTCCCAGGCCGAAAGCACGGTGCGCAGCACCACGTTCATCTCCATGTTGGCGAACGCCGCGCCCAGGCAGCGGCGGGTGCCGCCGCCGAACGGGATCCACGCGGCGTTGTCCGGCGGCCTGGCCATGAACCGGTGCGGGTCGAACCGTTCCGGTTCCGGGTAGACGGCGGGGTCGTTGTGCACCGCGGCGGCGCTGACGAAGACGTGGTAGCCCTTCGGCAGCATCCACGGTCCGAGCCGGAAGCCGTCGACGTCGACCCGCCGGTAGGTGCCGTCGATGGTGGGGCGGGTGCGCTGGGTCTCGAAGATGGTGGCCTGCAACAGCTTCGTGTTGCCGGCGTCGATGTCGACGGCGAGTTCGGCGAGCACCCCGGGGTTTCGGCGCAGGCGCTCGAACGCCCAGGCCAGGCTGGTGGCGGTGGTCTCGTGCCCGGCGGCCAGCAGGGTGATCAGCTCGTCGCTGATCTCCCGGTGGCCCATCGCCGAGCCGTCCTCGTACCGGGCCTGCAGCAGCAGCGACAGGATGTCCTGGCGCTCCTCGAAATTCGGATCGGCCTGCACCTTGGCGATGAGCCGCTCGAACAGTTCGTCGAACCGCCGCCGGTAGGCCAGGTGCCGACCCCACGGGCTCCACGGACCGAGGTCGCGGTGCAGCGGGGTGAGCGGGAAGAGCTTCGAACCGAGCTCCACCCAGCGCGGCGTGAGCTCGCGCAGCTCGTCGAGCTCGGCCCCCTCGGCACCGAACACCGCACGCAGGATGACGTTGAGGGTGATGCGCATCGTCGACGGCATCACCGGGAACTCCACGTCCGGAGTCCAGGTCGCCATCTCCCGGCGGGTCTCCTCGGCGACGAGCTCCTCGTAGGCGCGCATCCGCTTGCCGTGGAACGGCGGGGTGAGCAGCCGGCGGCGGCGCAGGTGCGCCTCGTCGGTGAGCCCGAAGATCGAGCCGCTGCCGAACATCACGTCCAGATTCGGTGACACCGACTGCATCTCGCTGGTCGGCGCGGTGAACACCCGCCGGATCAGCTCCGGCTCGGTGACCGCGACGGCCGGGCCCCAGATCGGCACGTGAGTGGTGAACTCCGGCCCGTACCGGCGCGCCCAGCGCCGCGTGGCGGCCGCCTTGAAGTACGACATCGCCACCGCCTGCACCGGCGCCGGCCAGCGCGGGCCCGGCGGCAGCACCGCCATCGGCTCGGCCCGCTCGGGGGTGGCCGGGGTGCCGGTGGCGTGACCTGCGATGAGCTCGACGAGCGTGTCGATCGCGCCGGGCGGCAGGTCGTGCCCCATGCCGGGAATGGTGACGGCCCGCGCACCGGAGATCGCGGCGGCGGTGGCCCGTCCCCCGCTGGGGTGCACCATCCGGTCGGCCGAGCCGTGAATCACCAGGGTCGGGGCGGTGATCCGGCGCAGTTCCGGGGTGCGGTCGCCGGCGGCGAAGATGGCGTTGATCTGCCGCAGCACCCCGGCGCGGTTGTTGCCGCCGCCACGGTCGAAGGCCGCGGCCAGTGCCCGGGCGGTGGCGGCCTCGTCGAGCTTCAGGGTGTCGCCGGTGATGTGGCGGGCGATGGCCAGCTGGTGCTCGACGAACGCCGCCCGAGTGTTCGGCGGGGTGGTCGCCAGCCGCAGCCGGGTCGACCACGCCGGCCGGCCGACATCGCGCGCCCCGGTGGTCGAGAAGATCGAGGTGAGGGTGTGCACCCGCTCCGGCCGGCGGGCCGCGACGGTCTGGGCGATCATGCCGCCCATCGACATGCCGACCAGGTGGGCCCGTTCGATGCCGAGATGGTCGAGCAGCCCGACGGTGTCGCGGGCCATGTCGGCCAGATCGTAGCCGTCCCGGCGGGCGCGGCCGACCAGCAGTCGCAGCGTGCCCGGGGGTCGCGTGGTCATCCGGGAGGACCGGCCGACGTCGCGGTTGTCGAACCGGACGACCCGGAATCCGTGCCGCACCAGCCCGTCGACCAGCGCGGGCGGCCAGGACTCCAGGTCCAGGCTCAGCCCGGCGACGAGCACCAGCGGTGGGCCGTCGGGGTCGCCGTCGATCCGGTAGCACAGCCGGACGCCGTGCGGCAGTTCGGCGAACCGGTCGGTCTCGGTGGGCAGGGCCAGGGTCATCGCCGTACCTCCGCGGGCAGATCGTCGGTCACCGGGCCGAAGGTGCGCCGGTCCAGCCAGGCGGCGAACCTCGGTGCGGTGCCGGGCATCAGCCGTACCAGCAGGTCGAGCAGCTTGGCGTCGGCGCCGACCAGGACGCGCGGCCGCCCGGCGGCGACCCCGTCCAGGATGATCCGGGCCGCCCGCTGCGGCGGCATGCGCAGCAGCTTGGTGTTGTAGATCTCGACCCGGCGCCGGTCCCGGGCCGTGGGGGTGGCCCCGACCGCGGCGGCGTTGGACAGCGCGGCGTTGGCGATGTTGGTGCGCACCCCGCCGGGGTGCACGACGGTGACCCGCACCGGGTGCCCGGCGGCGAGCATGTCGACCCGCACCGACTCGGTGAAGCCGCGCACCGCGAACTTGGTGGTGCAGTACCCGCTCGAGCAGCTCTGGGCGAAGATGCCGTTGATGCTGGAGATGTTGACCAGATGACCGTCGCCGGAGGCGATCAGGTGCGGCAGAAACGCCTTGGTGCCGTGGATGACGCCCCAGAGATTCACCCCGAGGATGCGTTCGTAGCCGGCGTGCTCGGCGGCCAGTACGCTGCCGGAGTCCAGCGCGATGCCGGCGTTGTTGTACAGCTGGTGCACCACGCCGTAGTGCTCCCGCACCGCGTCGGCGTAGGCCGTCACCGCGTCGCGGTCGGCCACGTCGAGCCGGGCGGTGTGCACCGCGACACCGCGGCGGCGGGCGGCGTCGGCGGTGGCCTGCAGACCCACCTCGTCGACGTCGCTGACGGCCAGGCGCGTACCGCGTTCGGCCAGCTCCACGGCCAGGGCGGCGCCGATGCCCGAGGCCGCGCCGGTGACCACCGCGACCTTGTCGGTGAACGAACTCATCTCCGTGCTCCTGTTCCGGTGAGGGCGGGCGCCGGGACGTGGGCGAACCGCAGGTTGGGATCGGTGACCGGCCCCCTGCGCAGCATCCGGATGTCGGCGAGGTAGTCCATCGACTGCACCCAGGGGGCACCGGCGCCCTGCCGCGGCAGTTCGTCGAGCGAGCGCTGGACGTAGCCGGCGGCGAAGTCCAGCAGCGGCCGGGTGACCATGGCCGGGTCGGCGTTGTGCGGCACGCACACCTCGTAGCCGTGCAGGTCCATGTGCCGCAGGATGCGGCACAGATGCTCGCAGACCAGGCCGACCTTGAGGGTCCAGGACGCGTTGGTGTAGCCGATCGCGAAGGCGAGGTTCGGCACGTCGGCGAGCATCATGCCCTTGTAGACCAGCTTCTCGCGCAGGTTCACCGGCGCGCCGTCGACCGAGAACGTGATCCCGCCCAGCATGAGCAGGCTCAGCCCGGTCGCGGTGACGATGATGTCGGCGTCGAGGTGCTGCCCGGAGGCCAGCTGGATGCCGGTCTCGGTGAAGGTGACGATCTCGTCGGTGACCACCGAGGCCCTGCCGTTGCGGATCGCTCTGAACAGGTCGCTGTCGGGGACCACGCACAGCCGCTGGTCCCAGGGGTTGTAGCGGGGGTTGAAGTGCACGTCCACCGGATAGCCGGGCGGCAGCTGAGCGGCGTTGAGCCGGCGGATGATCCGCCGGGCCGGCCGCGGGAAGCGTTGGCAGAACCGGTAGATGGTGCGCTGCTGCAGGATGTTCTTCCACCGGGTCGCGGTGTAGCCCAACCGCTCGCCGAGCAGCCGGGTCAGGGTCTCGGCGATGACGTCGCGGCCCGGCACCGGCAGCACGTAGGTCGGCGACCGCTGCAGCATGGTGACGTGGGCGGCGGTGTCGGCCATGGCCGGCACCAGGGTGACCGCGGTGGCGCCGCTGCCGATGACCACCACCCGCTTGCCGGCGTAGTCGAGGTCGGCGGGCCAGTGCTGCGGGTGGACGATGGTGCCGCCGAAACGCTCCCGGCCCTCGAAGTGCGGGGTGTAGCCCTCGTCGTAGCGGTAGTAGCCGGTGGCGCAGAAGAGCCAGCGGGCCGCGAACCGCAGCGGCTCGCCGGTGTCGGTGCGCACCACGTCGACCAGCCAGCGCCCTTCGCGCCCCGACCAGTTCGCGCCGACCACGCGGTGGTGGAACCGGATGTTGCGGTCGATGCCGAACTCGCGGGCGGTGTCGCGCAGGTAGTCCAGGATCCGGTCGGCGGTGGCGATCGGTTCGCCGCGCCAGGGCCGGAACTCGTAGCCGAAGGTGAACAGGTCGGAGTCGGACCGGATGCCGGGGTAGCGGAACAGATCCCAGGTGCCGCCGATGCCGTCCCGCGCCTCCAGGACGGTGTAGGTCTTCGCCGGGTGGTCGCGCTGCAGGTAGTAGGCGGCGCCGATGCCGGAGATGCCGGCTCCGATGATCAGCACGTCCAACTGCTCGACGGGTTGTGACATGGCACTCCTCCGACCCGATGGGGTGACCTCTCCCACATCGTGATCGCCTCCACCGCCGGAAGTACAGGGGCAAACCGCACCGATTCCCATCAGAAACAGTGCACTCTGCACCAACGGGGGCCGCTAGGCTCGGGCCATGCCCTCCCCCGCTGCCCGCGAGGTCATCCGGCGCGGCGCCGAACGCGTCCTCAACGCCCCGCAGGACTGGCTCGACGAGCTCGACCGGGCGGTGTCGGCGGCGAATCCGCTGCTCGCCGAGAGCCCGGAGATGGCCGCGGCGAGCAGCCGCGTCAACCGGGCGCACCTGCTGCACTGGGCCTCGGCGAATGTCCGGGCCCCCGGCGCGCCGGTGCCCGGCTACCTCGGCGACGAGGCCGCCGCGCTCACCCGCGACCTGGTCCGCCGCGGCCTGGAGTCGTACGCGTTCGAGGGGTACCGGGTGGGCCAGAACGTGTCGTGGCGGCGGTGGATGGAGATCGTCTTCGAGCTCACCGACGATCCCGCGGTGCTGCGCGAGGTGCTCGCCGTCACCTCGCAGTCGGTGAGCAGCTTCATCGACTCCACCATCGCCCGGCTCAGCGAGCTGATCGACACCGAGCGCGCCGAGCTCACCCGGGGCAGCAACGCCGACCGGCTGCGGGTGGCCACCCTGCTGCTGGAGGGCGCGCCGATCGGCCGACGCCGGGCCGAGGCCCAGCTCGGCTACCGGCTCGACCAGCACCACACCGCGGCGATCGTGTGGAGCGAGCAGCCCGACACCGCGGCCCGGGCACTCGACGAGGTGGTCGACGCCGTCGGCGCCGCCGCCGGTGCGCGCCCGCTGAACGTGCTGGCCGGCACCGCGACCCGGTGGGTGTGGGTGGCCGGCCGGTCCGGCATCGACCGGGCGGCGCTGTCCGGGGCCGCCGCGGCCCACCCGGAGGTCCGGGTGGCGGTCGGCACCACCGCCGCCGGGGTGGAGGGCTTCCGCCGCAGCCACCTCGACGCCCTGACCACCCAGCGCATGCTGGGCCGGCTGCACTCGCCCCGGCAGGTGGCGTCCTTCGACGAGGTCGAGCTCGTCGCCCTGGTGACCGTCGACCCGGAGCGCGCCGATCTGTTCATCCGTCGCACACTGGGCGCCCTGGCGGGTGCGGAACCCGAACTGCGCGAGGCGGTCTGGATGTTCATCGCCGCCGGGCACAACGCCTCGGCGGCGGCGGAGCGGCTGTATGTGCACCGCAACACGCTGCTGCGCCGGCTGGCCCGGGCCGAGCGGCTGCTGCCCCGCCCGCTGGCCGACAACGGCGTGCACGTGGCGGTGGCGCTGGAGATCCTGCGCTGGCGCGGCGAGAACTAGAACAGATTCCAGAAATGCGGCCACGGTGCTGCCGCGATGTGGCACCGTCGATCGTGTCGACCGTCACAACGTGAGGAAGGATCCGCCGTGGCAAGCGAACCGGCTGTCGAAGAGGTCAGCCGCCTGCAGCGCTCCAGCCGCAACCTCGAGGAACTGCCCCGCAACCTGTCGGACTGGCTGTCCGGGGTGTTGCCGCCCGGGGCCGAGCCCAGCGTCACCGTGGAGAGCGGGGTGGACTCCAACGGCATGTCGTCGGAGACGCTCATCCTGACCGTCCGGCGGCGCGACGACGGCGCGCCGTCCGCGCAGCGGTTCGTCGCACGGGTCGCGCCCCGCCCGGAGGACGTACCGGTGTTCTCCGCCTACCGACTCGACCACCAGTACGAGGTGATGCGCCTGGTGGCCGAGCACACCGACGTTCCGGTGCCCACGGTGCGCTGGCTGGAGCCGTCCGGCGAGGTGCTGGGCAGCCCGTTCTTCCTGATGGACTTCGTCGACGGCGTGATGCCCCCGGACGTGATGCCGTACCCGTTCGGCGACAACTGGCTCTACGACGCCCCCGCCGCGCGGCAGCGTGAACTGCAGGACGCCACCGTGGCCGTGCTGGCCCGCCTGCATTCGATTCCGCAGCCGCGGCAGACCTTCGGGTTCCTGCTCGGCGACCCGGCCGGCAACGCGCTGGAGCAGAACCTGCGCTGGCTGGAGGACTGGTACGCGTTCGCCGTCCCCGACATCGGCCGCTCCCCGCTGGTGGAGCGGGCGCTGGCCTGGCTGCGCGAGCACTTCCCCACCGACGCCGCAGCCGCCGAGCCGGTGCTGACCTGGGGTGACGCCCGCATCGGCAACGTGCTGTACCGGGACTTCCGCCCGGTGGCGGTGCTGGACTGGGAGATGGCCACCCTGGGCCCGCGCGAGCAGGACGTGGCGTGGCTGATCTTCGCGCACATGGTGTTCCAGGAACTCACCGGTCTGGCCGGGCTGCCCGGCATGCCGGAGTTCATGCGTGAGGACGACGTGCGCGCGGTCTACCGCGAGCACACTGGCGTCGAACTCGGTGGCCTGCACTGGTTCTACGTGTACTCCGGGGTGATCTGGGCCTGCGTGTTCATGCGCACCGGGGCCCGCCGGGTGCGGTTCGGCGAGATCGAGCGGCCCGAGGACGTGGAGTCGCTGTTCTACCACGGCGCGCTGCTGCGCCGCCTGATCGGCGAGGAGGCGCGATGATCGGCCCGCTCGACGAGTACCCGGTCCACCAGATCCCGCAGCCGATCGCCTGGCCGGGCAGTTCGGACCGCAATTTCTACGACCGCTCCTACTTCAACGCCCACGACCGCACCGGCGGGATCTTCCTGATCACCGGCATCGGCTACTACCCCAACCTCGGGGTCAAGGACGCCTTCGTGCTGGTGCGCCAGGGCGATGTGCAGACCGCCGTGCACCTGTCCGACGCGATCGACGCCGACCGGCTCAACCAGCACGTCAACAGCTACCGGGTGGAGGTCGTCGAACCGCTGCGCAAACTGCGCATCGTGCTCGAGGAGACCGAGGGCATCGCCTGCGACCTCACCTGGGAGGGGCTGTTCGACGTCGTGCAGGAGCAGCCGCACATCATGCGGCAGGGCAACCGGATCACCCTGGACGCCCAGCGGTTCGCGCAGGTGGGCACCTGGCGCGGCACCATCGCCGTGGATGGCCGCGACATCGCCGTCGACCCGGACCGCTGGATCGGCACCCGGGACCGGTCCTGGGGCATCCGGCCGATCGGGGAGCCGGAGCCCGCCGGCCGGCCCGCCGACCCGCCGTTCGAGGGCATGTGGTGGCTGTACGTGCCGATGGCGTTCGACGAGTTCGCGATCGTGCTCATCATCCAGGAGGAGCCCAGCGGGTTCCGCACCCTCAACGACTGCACCCGCATCTGGCGCGACGGCAGGGTCGAGCAACTCGGATGGCCCCGGGTGCAGGTGCACTACGCCTCCGGCACCCGGATTCCCCACGGCGCCACCATCTCCGCGTCCACCCCGGACGGCACCCCGGTGGTGTTCGAGGTGGAGTCCAAGCTCGCGGTGCCGATCCACATCGGGGGCGGTTACGGCGGGGACGCCGACTGGCTGCACGGCATGTGGAAGGGCGAGAAGTTCGTCGAGCGGCTCACCTACGACATGACCGACCCGGCGGTGTCCGGGCGGGCGATGTTCGGGGTGATCGACCACGTCGGCCGCGCGGTCTGCACCGAGGGCGGCCGCACCGTCGAGGGCTGGGGGCTGTTCGAGCACGGCGCGCTCGGCCGCCACGACCCGTCGGGGTTCGCCGACTGGCTCAGCGTCGCGCCCTGAGGACGCCGCCGGGGGTCACGCCGGCTGGGTCACCCTGGCCGGCGCCCGGCCGAACACCATCGACTCGCCGATGCGGTCGAACCGGTGGTCGATCGCGTCGAGCAGGTAGTTGTGCCGGACGTTCCACGGTCGCCGGGTGCCCGACTTCGGCAGTGCGTGCGGGCTGCGTCTGACGTAGCCGGCGTTGATGTTCCAGGCCGGCTTCTCCGCCATCGGCACGTCGCCGAGGTGCGGGTAGGCGTGGGTGTAGCCGTGCTTGTTCATGTGGGCGACGAGCCGGGCGAACGCGCGGGCGGTGAGATCGGCGCGCAGCGTCCAGGAGGCGTTGATGTAGCCGATGCACCAGGCCAGGTTCGGCACGTCCTCGAGCATGTGCTCCTTGTAGACGAACCGGTCCTGCGGTTTGATCTCCTCGCCGTCGAGGAACAACCGCACCCCGCCGAGCGCATGCAGTTGCAGACCGGTGGCGGTGACGATGATGTCGGTGTCGATGCGGCCGCCCGACCGCAGCACGATGCCGGACTCGTCGATGTGGTCGATGCGGTCGGTGACCACGTCGGCGCGCCCGGAGCGGATGGCCTTGTAGAAGTCGCCGGACAGGATCAGGCACAGCCGCTGGTCCCACGGGTCGTACGGCGGGTTGAAGTGGACGTCGACCGGATAGCCCTTGGGCAGATAGAACCGGGCCACCGCGCGCACGATGCGGCGGGTGAACCGCGGTGCCGCCTTGGACATGGCGTAGTTGCCCACCACGAACAGCAGGTTGTACAGCCAGGCCAGCCGGTAGCCGAGCCGCCTGGGCGGGATGCGGCGCAGCAACTGCACCACCGGGTTGATGCGCTGCCCGGACAGCAGGTAGGTCGGGGTGCGCTGCAGCATGGTGACGTGCGCGGCCTGCTCGGTCAGCGACGGGATCAGGCTGATCGCGGTGGCGCCGCTGCCGATCACCACCATGCGCTTGCCGGTGTAGTCGAGGTCCTCCGGCCAGTGCTGGGGGTGCACCACCCGGCCGCGGAAACGCTCGATGCCGGGGAACTCCGGTGCGTAGGGCTCGTCGTAGTTGTAGTAGCCGGTGCCGAAGAACAGGAACCGGCAGCGGTAGGTCCGGGGCTGCCCGTGCTCGGTGGCCCGCACCGTCCAGGTGTCGGTGGCCGAGTCCCAGTCCGCCGACAGCACGTGGGTGTCGAACCGGATGTGCGGGTAGATGCCGTGCTTGCGGGCGGTTCGGATCAGGTAGTCCTGGATGTCCGGGCCGTCGGCGACGTTCTCCGGCCGGGTCCACGGCTCCCACGGGAAGCTCAGGGTGAGGATGTCGCTGTCGGAACGGATTCCGGGGTAACGGAACAGATCCCAGGTGCCGCCGATGCGGGAGCGCCGTTCCAGGATCGTGTACCCGATCGCGGGGTTGCGTTCGCGGAGACGGTAGGCGGCGCCGATCCCGGAGATTCCGGCCCCGATGATCAGCACATCGGTGTACTCGCCGTCGGGGTGCAGGCTCGCGGTCATCGAGAACCTCCTTCTTCCCCCACCATAAGCGCGTCGATGATCTGTGCGACCGTTTCCGGCGGGATGACTCCGGCGGCGTAGAGGCAGACACGCTGCGCCACGCCGTCGGTGCGGGCCCGGATGTGCTCGGCGATCTCGGCCGGGGTGCCGCAGGCGGCGATGGTGTGCAGGACCTCGTCGTCGATCAGGGTGCCCATCTCCTGCCAGCGCCCCTGCTTGGACAGCGCGTTGAGCTCGGGCTGCAGGTCCCCCCAGCCGTGCAGGTCCAGCACCGGGCGGTAGGCCGGGGTGGAGCCGTAGAAGGCCAGCAGCCGGCGCGCGGCGGTGTGGTCCTCACCCGGGGAGACGATGATCTCCGGGACCACCTCGAGGTCGGCCCGGGTGCGTCCGGCCGCGGCGAGGCCCTCCGCGACGGCCGGCAGGGTGTGCTCGCGCAGGAACCTGGTGGAGCTGAACGGCATCACCAGCAGCCCGTCGGCGACCTCGGCGGCGGTGCGGGTCATCAACGGCCCGAGCGCGCCGAGGTAGATCGGGGGCGGGCCGTAGGGGTTCGGCCCCGGGTTGAAGGTGGGGGTCATCAGGGTGTGGCGGTAGAACTCGCCGCGAAAGTCCAGTCGCTCCCCGGTGGCCCAGGTGCGGAAGATCGCGCGCAGCGCCTCGACGAGCTCCCGGATCCGCGCGGCCGGCCGGTCGAACGGCACGCCGAACCGCTTCTCGATCTGGGTGCGGATCTGGGTGCCCAGCCCGAGGACGAACCGGCCCCGGCTGAGCAACTGCAGGTCATTGGCCTGGTGGGCGAGGTGGATCGGGTTGCGCGGGAACGCGATCGCCACGTTCGTCATAAGCTCCAGGCCGGGCACCGGCGCCGCCGCCACCAGAGGGGTGAACACGTCGTGCGGGCCCTCGAAGGTGAACACCCCGGCCGCGCCGGCCTCCTTGAGCAGGCGCGCATCATCGGCGGCGCTGACCGGATTCAGCAGTGCGGTGAGGACTTTCACGAGCGGTCAGCCTATCCGGGTTCGGGTGGGGGTTTGCCGGTTTGGGTGCGGTGGGCTTTGTTGCGGGCGCGTTCGGCCA
>NZ_CALDGS010000156.1 GCF_937941905.1 uncultured Mycolicibacterium sp.
CGGCGCGAAGGCCGGCGCCGGCGCGAAGGCCGCGGCCGGCAAGGCCGGTGGTGACGCCGGCTCGAATTCGAGCGACTCCGAATAACCCGCCCCCGAGGCCCCGGTTCCGGCGAACGGTCGCCGGCACCGGGGCCTCGCGCTGTCCAGCGATTCCCCACCTGAATTTCCGCTCAGGTAAATTTCGCGCCGGTCCCGTTGAACCACAACCGATGTGAGGAGCGACGTGCAGACCATTGCGAAGTCCCGCCTGGCCACCGGTGTCGCCCTGGCCGGCGCCGCCGCCGTGGCATTCGGCCCCGTCACCCCCCTGCCCGACCGGCCGCAGCCGGTGCCGGTGGTGACCCGGGCGATCCAGCCGGTCGTCAACCCGGTCGACTACTACGCCGAGGTCATCGAACGGGCGGCCGCCAACATCGGCACCATGATCGAGGTGTTCGCCGAGCACCCGACGCCGATCCTCACCCAGGTCGCCGCGAACCAGATCGCCTTCGCCACCGAGTTCTTCGCGATCGTGGCCGACTCGGCGCGCACCGTCGCCGAGGGGCTGACCGGGTATCTGCCGGACCAGCTCGCCCGTGCGCTGCACCGGCTCGGCGGCGGCGACGTCGCGGGGTTCGTCGAGGCCTTGCTGGAGATCCCGTTGGAATTCGCGCTGCCGCTGGGTTATCCGCTCGTCGCGGCACTGGGCTGGCCGATCCAGGTGGTGGACAACATCGCCAACGTCGTCGATCAGGTGCTGGTCGGTGCCGTGGTCGGGGCCGGGCTGGCGCTGGCCGGCCCGGTGTTGTCCACGCTCGGCGCAGCCGGTGTGGCGGTGCAGCAGGTGCTCGACGCGGCCGGCGCCGGTGACCCGGTCGAGGTGGTCAACGCGATCGTCAACGCTCCGGCGACGGTGGTCGACGGGCTGCTCAACGGCGGCTACGGCCCGAAGGTCTTCGGCCTGCTGCCGCTGCCCGGTCTCCTGACCGCGCGCCCCGTCGGTCCGGGCCCGGTGGCGCTCGGGCTGTGGCTGCGCCGTGACGTCGCACGGGCCATCGGCGCCGACATCGACGCCGACATCGACCGGACACTCACCGAACCGCCGCCGACCGCAAGGCCGTCCGACGCTCCGCCTCCTGCACCGCACACCACCCACCGGACGTCCCTGCGAGAAACGACGGAACCGCCGGGCACCGACGACACCGTCGAAGACGAAGCTCGCCACCGCTCCGGTCGGCCACGCAACGGGCACCCGTCCGTCACGCAGGCCCCCGACCGAGCCGGCACCGCCACGACACCCCGCCGCACACTGCGCACCGAAACCCTGGGCGCCGGTCGGCCCGACAAGGTGCAGCGCGCCGGCAGGTGGTGAACCGCGGACCCGGGGTGGCCGGCCGCATCTACTTGATTGTCACCGACATCGCAAAGCGTCGGTGGATGCCGGGCCACCTCGTCGCGTCCCGGAACATCAGACCAAATCCCAGTTTGCGAAAGGGATCACGGGTCGTGCAACCGAACCGGTGGCGCGTCGGCACCGTCGGACTCGGTTCCCAGTCGCGCTCACAGCTAACTGACTTTGCGGTAAATATAGAGCCGGTACGAGTCACACGACCCAACAAGGAGTGGCATGTATCACGTCGTGAAATCGCGTCTTTGCACCGGTGTGGCGATGCTCGGCGCGGGAGCAATCGCGTTCGCCCCGACGGCGACCCCGCTCCCCGAGATCACTGCGCCGGCCTTTTCGACGCAGGCGGTCGACCTGACCGCCAACCCGGGGCAGTTCTACTCCGAAGTGATCTCTCGCGCCCTGGCAAACGTCGAACAGTTGGCCGACATCCTGCTGGTGTCGCCCGCTCCGATCCTCGAGCAGGTCATAGCCAACCAACTGCCGAACATTCGCAACCTCGTCGACACCCTGGGGTCGGCAGCCACCTTGCTCACCCACGGCCTGTTCATCGACACCCCGGCGAAGCTCCAGGAGGCGGTCGCACACCTGACGGCCGGGAACGTCGAGGGCTTCGTCAACACCATCATCGACATTCCGGTGTCGCTCGGCATGCCGTTGATCGGACTGCTCAACGCCATCGCAGTCCCGGCGGTGCAGGCGCTGACCAATCTCGGCACGGTGGTCCGCGAGATACTGCCCGTCGTCAATCTGTTGCTGCCCGTGGCGATCTTCGGACCACCGGTCAGCGCGCTCGGCTCCATCGGGACAGCACTGCAGAACGTGCTCGACGCGTTCGCCACCGGCCATCCGGGCGCGGTGATCGATGCGGTGCTCAACGCACCCGCCACGCTGATCGACGGTCTGCTCAACGGCGGTTACGGCCCGAAGCTCGCCGGCCTCCTCGACGCACCGGGGCTCCTTTCACCCGCCGGACCGCTCGCCGCATTGTTGAACATCCGTAACGCGATCGCCGCGGCCCTCGGTTGGCAGCCCACCGTCGCCAACGCCACGGTGGCGGCGCAGATCACCGAATTCGGGTCGACCACCGTCGATCCGGTCGTCGGCGAGAGCGCCCGGACCGCCGATGTGCCGCCCTCGCCGGTGGTCGGCGACGTCGCTCCCACAACGGACCCGGCCCCCACCGGGACCGGACCGGCGGACGAGGATGCCGTCGGGCCGGTGGTCGACGGCGAGGACGAGCCGAGTTCACCGTCCGGCTCCGACGCCGACAGATCGCGGAACGCCCCGTCGCCCTCCGACGGGGTCGAGGAGGTCTCCAGCCCCGAGGACGAGCCCGATTCGGTGAACGACGCCGGTGACAAAGCGCCGGTTGCGGACACCACGCCCCGGGTTTCCAAGCGGGACCTGCGATCCGCGAGTTTCGGTCTGCGGTCGGCCAAGGCCGAACGCGCGTCGGGGCACCCCGACAGCGACAACGCTGGATCGGATTCCTGATCGGTCACCGGTGACCGGACGCGCGGCAAACCACCGCGGCGGCGTCGGCTCACCGGCATCGACGGCCCTGTCTCCGGCCCATCCGGAGACAGGGCCGTTCCTACCGCGGCGATGTCGCGCGGATCGTCGAGACCCTGCGGCACATCCCGGCCGGCTAGGGCACCTTCCGCCAGATCCCGGCGTCGCCGACGATGCCCACCGGCACCGCACCGGTCAGGCTGACGTTGCGCACGCTGGGCCCGGCGGCCACGATCGTCGTGTCCTGCACGATCGGCAGCACCGTGGCCATCGCCCACAGCCGGGGTTCGACCGCGGCGATCACCTCGTCGATGTCCTGCCGGCCCTGCAGCGCGGCGTCGATGCGGGGCTGAATCTCGGGATCGCAGATGCCGGTGATGTTGCTCGGCGCCTGCACCAGCGCCCCGTTGTCGGGAGCGGGCGTGGCCGGGGTCGTGGTGGTCGCCGACGGGCTGGGACCCGGCCGGGCCGAGGTGGACGCCGGTGTGGGCGGCGCCGTGCCGGGGGTGCCGGTCGGGCCGTCCGGTTGCGGTACGTCCGGTTCCGGGACGGCGGCCGGGTCGGTGACCACCTCGGTGGCCTGCAGGGCCGGGCAGCCGAACCGGGACGCCAGCGCGGTGGCCAGGTCTCCCCCGGCGTGCCGCCAGCCGACGACGGCGTGCACCCGGCCCTCCGGCAGCGCCTCGCCGTAGAGCGCGACCGGGTCCAGGGCCAGCACCGACGCCTCGATCCCGACGCTGCGCAGCTGATCGGCGGCGGTGTTGGCGACCGCGACCGAGGTCGGATCGTTGGCGGCGGCACCGAGCACCAGCGTCAGCGGCAGCCCGTCCTTGACGATGCGCGGCCGCTGCGGCGGCGGTGGGGCACCCGGCGGGCCGGGTGGCGGGGTGGGCGCCTCCTCGAGCTCGTAGCCGGCCTCGGCGAGCAGCTCCAGCGCGGCGTCGCGCGACATGGCCGGCGGCGCGGTGGGCACGTAGCCGGGATCCGACGGCGAGCGCACCTGCGCCTGGGCCAGGGTGACGGTGTTGTCGTCGCCGGCGCCGACCGCGGCGAGCAGGTCCACGTCCAACAGCGCCAGCACCGCCTTGCGCACCCGCACGTCGGCGAGTTCGGGCTGGTTGGCGCGCAGCGTCAGCTGCAGCACCCGCGGGGTGACGATCCGCGCGGTGCGCACGTCGGGGATGGCCGACAGCTGCGCGAACGCGGCCGCCCCGCCGTGCACCTGGGCGACCTGGGTGTCGCCGTTGCGGATCGAGTCGGCCAGCGCGGCGGTGGCCCCGCCGCGGCGGAACAGCAGCAGGTCCGGGGTGGCCGGGGTGTCCCAGTAGCGGTCGTTGCGGGCCAGCACGATCTCGTCGCGCTGCGGGTCGATGCTCTCCACCCGGAACTGCCCGCCGGTCACCGGCAGCGCCCGGGCCAGCCCGGCCCCGAATCCGCCGGGGATGTCCTTGACGATGTGGGCGGGCAGGATGTTGTTGAACAGCTCCCGCCACGCCGGGTACGGCTGGGCGAACGTCACCACCACCTGCTTGCCGCCCTCCAGCGACTGCACTCCGGTGATCAGGTCGTAGCCCGCGGGGTCGACCACGCCGGGGTGGCTGACCATCTGCCGCCACAGGTACCAGAAGTCGTCGGCGCCGATCGGGGCGTTGTCGGTCCACTGCGCCTCCGGCCGGATCCGGTAGGTGACGGTGAACGGGTCCTCGTCGGTCACCTCGGCCGACTCCAGCAGCGTGGTGTCGAGCTCCCAGCGCGAGCCGGTGGGCGACGCCGTGTCCGGCACCGGCCGGAAGGAGCTGGGCAGCACCAGCGCTGCGACCGCGGCGTTGACCGGCGACTGGTCGGACACCAGGTGCGGGTTGAAGCCCGGCCCGATCGAGTCGATGGCCATGATGATCTGCATCACCCGGGGCTGCGGCGGGGCCGGCCGCTGGGCGGTCTCGGTGCTCTGCGGCGCCGGCGGCGGGCTCACCGTGCAGCCCCCCACCAGCATCGTCAGGGCCGACAGGGCGGCGACGATGCGGGCGGGCGTGGCTGGCACGCAGTTCAGGGTAGCGACCGCGCCGCGATGTTCCGGTGCACCGAGCCGCCGGGACCGGCGGCCGTGGCTGCCACGCACTGCACGCACGCTCGGCGGGCCGTCACCCGCGTGCCTTGGCCCGCGACCGCGCCCGGGCCCGGGCCGAGGCGCTCAGTTCGACCTTGCGCACCCGCACGATCTCCGGGGTGACCTCCACGCACTCGTCGGGGGCGCAGAACTCCATGGCCTGCTCGAGTTCGAGCTTGATCGGCTTGGCCAGCGTCTCCATCACGTCCGCGGTCGAGGAGCGCATGTTGGTCAGCTTCTTCTCCCGGGTGACGTTGATGTCGAGGTCCTCGGCGCGCGGGTTGATGCCCACCACGTGGCCCTCGTAGGTGTCGTCACCGGGTTCGACGAAGAACGTGCCGCGGTCGGCCAGCTGCAGCATGGCGTAGGCGGTGACCTGCCCGGCGCGGTCGGAGACCAGCGAGCCGGTGTGCCGGGCGCGGATCTCGCCGGCCCAGGGCCGCCAGCCGTCGAACACCGCGTTGGCGATGCCGGTGCCGCGGGTCTCGGTGAGGAACTCGGTCCGGAAGCCGATCAGCCCGCGGCTGGGGACCGAGAAGTCCATCCGCACCCAGCCGGCCGCGTGGTTGGTCATGTCCTCCATGCGGCCCTTGCGGGCGGCCATCAGCTGGGTGATGGCGCCGACGTACTCCTCGGGGATGTCGATGGTCAGCATCTCGTAGGGCTCGTGCAGCTTGCCGTCGATGGTCTTGGTGACCACCTGCGGCTTGCCGACGGTGAGCTCGAAGCCCTCCCGGCGCATGGTCTCCACCAGCACCGCCAGCGCCAGCTCGCCGCGGCCCTGCACCTCCCAGGCGTCCGGGCGGCCGATGTCGACCAGTCGGATCGAGACGTTGCCGACCAGCTCCTGCTCGAGCCGGTTGCGCACCATCCGGGCGGTGAGCTTGTGGCCGGGCACCTTGCCGGCCAGCGGGGAGGTGTTGGTGCCGATGGTCACCGAGATGGCGGGTTCGTCGACGGTGATGCGCGGCAACGGGTCCGGGTGCTCGGGGTCGGCCAGGGTGTCGCCGATCATGATGTCGGCGATGCCGGCCACCGCGACGATGTCGCCGGCCACCGCCTCCTCGGTGGGGCGGCGCTCCACGCCCTCGGTGACGAGCAGTTCGGTGATCCGGGCGCCGGCCACCACCGGCTCGCCGTCGATCTCGCGCAGCCAGGCCACCTGCTGCCCCTTGCGCAGCCGGCCGTTGTGGATCCGCACCAGCGCCAGCCGGCCCAGGAACGCCGAGGCGTCGAGGTTGGTCACCAGGGCTTGCAGCGGTGCCTCGGGATCGCCGGACGGCGGCGGGATGTGCTCGAGCAGCGCCGCGAACAACGGGTCGAGGTTGTCGCCGTCGGGCACCTGGCCGTCGGCGGGCCGGACGGTGGAGGCCACCCCGGCGCGCCCGGAGGCGTACAGCGTCGGCAGGTCCAGCGCCCGCTCGGCCGCGGCCTGGGCCTCCTCGTCGAGGTCGGCGGCGACGTCGAGCAGCAGGTCGTGGCTCTCCTCGACCACCTCGGCGATGCGGGCGTCGGGCCGGTCGGTCTTGTTCACCACCAGCAGCACCGGCAGGTGCGCGGCCAGCGCCTTGCGCAGCACGAACCGGGTCTGCGGCAGCGGCCCCTCGGAGGCGTCGACGAGCAGCAGCACCCCGTCGACCATCGACAGGGCGCGCTCCACCTCGCCGCCGAAGTCGGCGTGGCCGGGGGTGTCGACGACGTTGATGATCGTCACCGAGCCGTCCGGGTGGTGGCGGTGCACCGCGGTGTTCTTGGCCAGGATCGTGATGCCCTTCTCGCGCTCGAGGTCGCCGGAGTCCATCACCCGCTCGACGACCTCACCGCGCTCCTGCAGCGCCCCGGACTGCCGCAGCATGGCGTCGACCAGGGTGGTCTTGCCGTGGTCGACGTGCGCGACGATCGCTACGTTTCGGAAATCCGGGCGAGAAAGCACGCCGGACAGTCTGGCAGTCTGGGTGGCCGATCGCGAAACCGAAGAGAAGCAGAAGGACCCCGCGGACCGAAGGTGAAGAGCAGCAAGCTGGCCAAGCTGAAGCCCAAGAAGAAGTGCTGCCGCAGCGACCCGCGCTGCAAACGCTGCCCGGTGGTCGTGTCCAAGGTGCGGAAGGCGCACGTCAGCGGCCTGCGCGGGAAGAAGTTGAAGAAGGTCTTCACCCGGGCCCGCAAGTCCTGACCGCTGTGACCGATCTCACAGAGCGGATACACTTGACAGCGCGTCACCCACCCGTTCCGACGAGGATCGCGGAGGTCCGAGATGGCGGTGTACGAGGTCCTGACGATCGCCCTGATCGTCGCCCTGGCGACGCTCACGGTCGCCGCGGTCTATCTGGGGTTGCTGACCTGGTTCCGGGCGCTGTACGTGGTCCGGTGCCGGTCCTGCCACCACCTGACCCTGGCGTCGGCGAACCAGCCGCAGCCGTCCTGCCCGCACTGCCGGCATCCGGTACTGCTGCACCCGCTGTACGCGGTGCGCCACGAGCGCCGGGCACCCTGGGCCGGTGACCGGCTGCGCTACTGACCGTCGGCGGCCAGCAGCCGGGTCAGCTCGCCCAGCCAGGCCCGGTCGGCGGGCACCCACGCCAGCCCGGCCAACTCGGCGGCGGTGACCCAGCGCAGCGCGTGGTGGTCGTGGGCGTGCAGCTGTCCGCCGCGGCGGTGCACCCGGAACGCCCGCAGCGTCACGGTCGGCGACAGCGCCACGTCGGGCTCGAGCCGCTCGGCCACCTCGACGTCGATCCCGAGCTCCTCGCGCAGCTCCCGGGCCAGTGCCTGCGCCTCGGTCTCGCCGGGGGCGACCTTGCCGCCGGGCAGCTCCCACAGCCCGGCCAGTTCCGGCGGCCGGGTGCGCTGCGCGACCAGCAGCGCCGACCGCTCGATCAGCGCCCCGGCGACCACGATCTGCTCTGGCATCGAGCAGACGCTATAGCAGCGTCGGGCGTACCGTCACACCATGGCCGTGTTGAGTGACGCCGAGGTGGACGCCGCGCTGGCCGAACTCGACGGGTGGCAGCGCGTCGACGGGGTGCTGCGCCGGTCGGTGCGGTTCCCGTCGTTTCCCGACGGGATCGAGGCGGTGCGCCGGGTGGCCGAGCGCGCCGAGGCGGCGAACCACCATCCCGACATCGACATCCGTTGGCGGACGGTGACGTTCAGCCTGGTGACGCACTCCGAGGGCGGGATCACCGAGAAGGATCTGGCGCTGGCGCGCGAGATCGATCGGCTGCTCTAGCCGCCATCCAGGCCAGCGTGGCCAGCGCGGCGACGATGTAGACCAGCCCGGCCCAGGCCAGATACCAGGGCCGGGAGATCTCCCAGATGGTGGGCTGGGCGAAGCTCAGCAGCCAGGGCACCCCGATCAGGGTGAGCACCAGCCAGCCGTAGCCGAGTAGCCGCGCGCCGCGGCGGTGCCGCTGCGGGCCGTGCAACAGCCAGATCATCAGCGGGATCAGCCACACCCAGTGGTGGGTCCAGGAGATCGGCGAGAGCAGCAGCCCGAACAGCTGGACCACCAGGATGCCGCCCAGCCGGTCGACCGCGCCGCCGATGCCGCGCCAGGCCAGCACCGCCAGCACCGCGGTCGCGGCGACGGCGGCCAGCACCAGCGGCCCGTAGCCGGCGTCGTGGCCGAGGATGCGGGAGATGCCGCCGCGCCAGGACTGGTTGAAGGCGGTGCCGACGGGCCCGACCCGCTCGGCGTCGCCGAGCAGTTCGGTGAAGTAGCGCCGGGTCTGGTCGCCGATCACCAGCAGCGAGACGCCCACGGTGGCGAAGAACACCAGTGCCGAGCACACCGCCGCACGCCACCGCCGGGCGCCGACGAGGTAGCAGCCGGAGATGGCCGGGGTGAGCTTCATGCCGGCGGCCAGGCCGACCAGCAGCCCGGACAGCCACCACCGACTGGTCGCCACCGCGCACAGCACCGCCAGCACCAGCAGCACGTTGATCTGGCCGTAGTCGAAGGTGCTGCGCACCGGTTCGGTCCAGATGCCGACGGCGGTCCACAGCAGGGCCGTGGCGCGGTCCGGGCGGCCGACCAGATGCTGGCTGACCCGCACCACCCCGTAGAGGGCGGCGATGATGCCCAGCTGCCAGCAGAACGCCAGCACCCCGAACGGCACCAGGTGCAGCGGGTAGAACACCATGGCCGCGAACGGCGGGTAGGTGAACGGCAGCGGGAAGTCCGGGGTCTGCTCGGCGTAGACGTAGTCGTAGACCGCGCCGGGTCCGTCGACGGCGTCGGCACCGCCGACGTAGACGTGCAGATCGACGAAGTTGGCGCCGTTGGGGGCCAGGTAGGTCCAGGCCAGCCGGGCGGCGACGCTGAGCACAAACAGCCACGGCGCCCAGGCCACCAGTCGGCGAGGGCGCGCAGCGGTCGGTCGGGCGTGTGTGGTCTCGATTGCTCCGACTTTAGCGATCCGGTCACCGGACGCCTTCACGTCCGTAACGGTTCCATAAACGCCACACGAGTCACTTGAGTAACACCAGTAACTCCGTAGCTTGGGCAGCAGCAGCCGTCCGAGCCGATTGGAAGACACATGCGACTGACCAAGAAACTCCTCGCCGCGAGCGTCCTCACCGCCGGGGGCGCGATCTCGATCGCGATGACGTTCAGCGCGACCGCGGCCGCCCAGCCGGCGCCCGCCCCGGCGCCGCCGGGCCCGGCCGCGCCGAGCATCCCGTTCATGGAGCAGCTGGCCGCGGCCGCGGCCAACGCGCCGCAGCTGCTGCAGAGCGCGGCCGCCGCGCTGAGCGGGCAGACCGCCGCCAATGCGCCGGCCGCCACCCCGAGCGTGCCGGCCACCGGCGGGATGCCGGTCAGCGCGCCGATCGTCAAGCAGCCGGCCACCGTCGTCGCGCCCGGCGTGCCGAACCCGGCGACCGCGCTGACCCAGCTGCCCGCGCAGTTCCCGGGCAACCTGACCAACCTGCTGCCGACCGGTGCCCCGGCGCTTGGCAACCTCGCCCCGACCGCGCCGGCCGATCCGGCCGCGGCGACCGCCCCGGTGGCCGAGGGCGGGCTGCCGCTGCAGCAGCTCTCGCCGCTGTCGGCGCTGCCGTGATCTGAACCCGACGATCACCGCCGTCCGGACCACCGACCGAATCGCATTGGGGGACCATGTCACCGACCAGAACGCTGCTGACCACCGCGGTTGCGCTCGGCTCCTCGGCGCTGCTGCTGGGCGGCACCGGCATTGCGGCCGCCGAGCCGGGCACCACGCTCGACGGCCTGCAGGCGCCCGGGCTGTCGGCGGTGCAGGGTCTGGCCCCGGCGATCCAGCAGGCGGCCAGTGATCCGACCAATGCCGCGTCCACGCTGATGGCCGCGGCGGCGGTGTTCGCCGGGGACACCGCGGCTGCGCCGGACTCGCGCAACCTCGCGGCGGCGGTGAACCAGTTCGTGTCGCAGCCCGCGGCGCCGGTCGCGCACCGGCCGGCGCCCGGGGCCGCGCCGGGCGCGCAGTCGCATCTGCCGCCCGGGGTCAACCCGGCGTTCGCCGTCGGCCCGGCCCCGGAGTCGGTGGTGCACCTGCCGGCGCCGAACGCGGCCGCCGGCAACCGCGCGCACCTGCCGCCGGGGGTGAATCCGCAGGCGCTCGGCCCGGCCCCGGAGGTGGTGGTCCCCGCGCCCGCGCCCGCCCCGGCGCCGGCGCCCGCACCCGGTCCCGACGCCGCTCCGGCCGCGGCGGCCACCGGCCCGAACACCGCCCCGCCCGGGTTCGCCCCGGACAGCCCGCCGATCCAGGAGTTCATGTACCCGTCGATCAGCAACGGCTGCCTGGCCGACGGCGGCAATGTGCTCGCGACGGCGATCTCGGTGGCCGGCCCGGCGAACATCCCCACCCCGGGCCCCGGCCCGGGCCAGACCGCCTACGTGTTCACCGCGGTGGGCACCCCGGGCCCGGCGCCCGAGCAGAAGCTGCCGCTGAACGTCACCTGGGTGAACCTGACGACGGGCAAGTCCGGCACCGCCACGCTCAAGCCGCGCCCGGACATCAACCCCGACGGCCCCACCACCCTGACCGCCATCGTCGACACCGGCTCGGGCAGCATCCTGTCGACGATCTTCGGCCAGGTCACCACCGTCGACAAGCAGTGTCAGTTCATGCCCACCATCGGCTCCACGGTGGTGCCGTAGCCTCGGTTCCTCAGGACAGCGCGTTCAGACCGGGCCCCGGCCCGGGGCGGGGCCGTGCGGGCCCGGTCCACGACCACGTCGGGGTGTGGGCGGGCGCGCCGATCAGTAGGCCATGAACAGGATGTGCTCGCGCTCGTACTCCAGGCCCGGGTGCTTGTCGGCCAGGTGCTGCTGAGCCTTCTCCACCAGGTCGTCCTCGTCCTTGCCGACGATGGCCTCACCACACGGGCAGTTCAGGTGCGTCTTCATGCCCATAGCGTGGCACAGCCGGTCAGCCTTTCGCCGCCGCCTTCATCTTCTTCTTGTAGGCGCGCACCTTCTCCAGCGAGCCGGGGTCGGTGACGTCGGCGATCGACATGTACACCCCGGCTCTGCCGTAGTCGCCGGCGGCCTCGCGCCAGCCGGGCGGTGTCACGCCGTACTGCTTGCCCAACAGTGCCAGGAAGATCCGGGCCTTCTGCTCGCCGAAACCGGGCAGCGCCCTGAGCCGGCGCAGCACCTCCGCGCCGTCCGGGTCGCCGGCGGTCCAGATGGCGGCGGTGTCCCCGTCGTAGCGGTCGACGATCTCCTGCGCGAGGGCCTGGATCCGCTTGGCCATCGAGCCCGGGAACCGGTGCACCGCAGGGCGTTCGGCGCACACCGCGGCGAACCGCTCCGGGTCCGTGTCGGCGATCTCGCGCACGTCGAGCCCGCCGAGCCGGTCGGCGAGCTTCTTCGGCCCGGAGAACGCCACCTCCATCGGAATCTGCTGATCCAACAGCATCCCGAGCAGCAGCGCGAACGGCTCGGACTCCAGCAGCGCGTCGGCGTCGGGATCCTGGACCAGGCAGAGCTTGGCGGCCATAGCAGCAACCTTAGGCCATCGGGGGATCCGGTCTCCGGCGCTGCGTGCGGCGGGAAACTCCTCGTCCGTCCCCGCCCGACGACATAGGGTGACCGCGGTGTCCGGTGAGTTGACGTTCGCCCTGACCGCGGCCCTGATCGTCGCTGTGGTGGTGGCCGCGGTCGTCACCGTGCGCACCCGCCGGGTGGTGGCCACCCCCACCGAGCGGGCGGTGCACGCCGCGCTGCACACCGCGTCGCTGGCCGCGCACGCGCTGCGCCGCGGCCTCGACCGCGAATCGGCCCGCACCGCAGCGCCGTTCCTGCGGGACCTGACCGGCACCGACGGCGTCGCCCTCTACGACGCCGACGCGCAGCTGCTGGCCACCGACCCGCCCGGCACCGAGGTGTTCGGCGACGCCGCGCTCGAGCCGTGCGCCCGCGCGGCCCGGGAGGCGCTGCAGGGCCAGCGCCGGGTGATGATCCGGCACCGGCCCCACACCGTGGTGGCCCAGCCGCTGCTCACCGAGGGCGGCGAGGCGCACGGCGTGCTGGTGGTGCTGACCACCCGGGTGCCCGGCCCCGGCCTGCTCGGCGCGATCGGCGAGGTGGCCGGCTACGCCGCCAGCCAGATCGAGCTGGCCGAGCTCGACGCGTCGCGGGCGCGGCTGGACCGCGCCGAGGTGCTCGCCCTGCGCGCCCAGATCAGCCCGCACTTCATCTACAACGCGCTCAACACCATCGCGTCGTTCGTGCGCACCGACCCGGACCGGGCCCGCGAACTCATCCTGGACTTCGCCGATTTCACCCGTTACTCGTTCCGGTCGGCCGGGCAGTACACCACGCTGCGCGACGAGCTGCGCAACATCGACCGGTACCTGACGCTGGAGCGGGCCCGCTTCGGCGACGCGCTGCGGGTGCGGCTGCAGGTCGCCCCGGAGGTGCTCAACGTGGTGCTGCCGTTCCTGGCACTGCAACCGCTGGTGGAGAACGCGGTGCGGCACGGGCTGGCGGCCAAGGGCGGCGGGTCGATCGAGATCGTCGCCCGCGACGAGGGCTCGGACTGCGTGATCACCGTCGAGGACGACGGGGTGGGCATGGATCCGGACAAGCTGCGCGCCGGTCCGGGCGACGCGCTGCCGGGTGATCCGGGCGAGGGCGCGCACGTCGGGCTGACCAACGTCGACCACCGACTGCGGGCGGCGTTCGGTAACGACTACGGTCTGGTCGTCGAAACGGCGATCGGCGCGGGCACCAAGGTGATAATGCGGGTACCCAAGTTCAGGTCGGGGGTCCGAGCCAACGGAGGCAGTATCGGGTGAGCCATCGGGTGCGACAGACATGAGCAAGCTCACCGTGCTCGCCGTCGACGACGAGGCGCCGGCGCTCGACGAGCTCACCTACCTGCTGAGCCGCCACCCCGACATCGGGGAGGTGTGCAGCGCCGGCGACGCCACCGCCGCCCTGCGCGAACTCAACCACCGCCGGTTCGACGCGATCTTCCTCGACATCAACATGCCCGGGCTGAGCGGGATCGAACTGGCCGGGGTGCTGGCCAAGTTCTCCCACCGCCCGGCGCTGGTGTTCGTCACCGCCCACGACGACCAGGCGCTGGCCGCCTTCGACGTGGGCGCGATCGACTACGTGCTCAAGCCGATCCGGCAGGCCCGGCTCGGCGAGGCGATCCGGCGGGTGCGGTCCGCCCGGGCCACCGCCGCCGCCGAGCCGCCGCCCGAACGGTCCGGCTCCGACGTCATCCCGGCGGAGCTGGGCGGGGTGACGCACCTGGTACCGCGCGACGAGATCGGCTGGGTGGAGGCCGAGGGCGACTACGCCCGGCTGCACTCGGCGTCGGGCACCCACCTGGTGCGGATCCCGCTGTCGACGCTGGAGTCGCGCTGGCGCGAACACGGCTTCCAACGCATCCACCGCTCCTACCTGGTGGCGCTGAAGCTGGTGACCGGGCTGCGCACGGTCGACGGCGCGGTACTGGTGCGGTTGCGCGCCAACGGCGCCTCGCCGGCGGTGGAGCTGCCGGTGAGCCGCCGGCAGGCCCGGGAGCTGCGCGAGCGGCTGGTGCGCCACCCGATGCGCACCCTCAAGCCGGCGGGCGGCGCCGATGAGTAGCCCGGAGCGGCCGCAACGGCAGCGGGTGGTGCTGGCCCACCGGCGCGGCGCGCGGATGGTGCGCACCCGGGTGGAGCTGCAGGAGCAGACCCCGGTCGGCGACGCGCTGGTGCGCGGCCTGGTGCGCGCCCAGCTCGGGCTGGCGCTGCGGCTGGCCGCGGTGGTGCTCGGCGTCGTCGGCATCGTCGCGGCCGCACTGCCGGCGCTGTCGCAGGCCTCGATCGGCGGGCTGCGGCTGAACTGGCTGGTCCTGGGCGTCCTGATCTACCTGCTGCTGCTGTGGGCCGGGCGGCTCTACGTCCGGCTGGCCGAGCAGGGTGAGCGGGACTTCGTCCGGGTGGTCGACGGCGAGCCGTGAGCGGATCGGCCCTGACCGCTGCCGCCCTGATCGTCGCGGCCGTGGCGACGATGGCGATCGGCGCCTACGGGGTGCGACTGTCGCGCACCACCTCGGACTTCCTGGTGGCCTCCCGCACCGTGGGGCCGCGCTGGAACGCCGCCGCGATCTCCGGTGAGTACCTGTCGGCCGCCTCGTTCCTCGGGGTGGCGGGGTTGATCGCCAAGTACGGCGCCGACGCGCTGTGGTACCCGGTCGGCTTCACCGCCGGCTACCTGGGGCTGCTGCTGTTCGTCGCCGCACCGCTGCGCCGCTCCGGCGCCTACACCGTGCCGGACTTCGCCGAGTTCCGGCTGGGGTCGGTGTGGCTGCGCAAGGTGGCGATGCTGGTCGTGTTGGTGATCTTCGTGTTCTACCTGGTGCCGCAGTACCAGGGTGCGGGCCTGGCGCTGAAGACCCTGCTCGGCGTCCCGGCCTGGATCGGGCCGCTGGCGGTCGGGGCGATCGTGGTGGCCAACGTGGTCGCCGGCGGCATGCGCTCGATCACCTTCGTGCAGGCCTTCCAGTACTGGCTCAAGCTCACCGCGATCGCGGTGCCCGCGCTGGCGCTGCTGGCGCTGTTCGCCCAGCAGGGCGGCGAGCTCGGCGGGCCGCTGCCGCCGCGGCTGGCCGAGGACACCACGGTGACGGTGGAGACCGACGTCGTGCTGGACATCCCGGCCCCGGCCGGGATCACCGTCACCGGCACGCTCGACGGCCGGGCGGTGCGCGACGCGCCGGTGCCGGCCCCGGGCGAGCACACCGTGGCGGCCGGATCGACGCTGCACCTGCCCGCCGGGGCGGCCACGCCGGTGGTGGCGGGCACGCCCGCGGCCGGATCGGACTGGCTGGCCTCGGGCAACGGGCTGGGCGGGCCGCATCCGCGGCTGCAGGTGCTGTCGATCATCATCGCGACGTTCCTGGGCACCATGGGGCTGCCGCACGTGCTGGTGCGCTTCTACACCAACCCCGACGGCCGGGCGGCCCGGCGCACCGCGCTGGCGGTGATCGCGCTGCTGTCGCTGTTCTACCTGTTCCCCACCCTGCTGGGGGTGTTCGCCCGGCTGTACGTGCCGCAGCTGCTGATCACCGGCACCGCCGACGCGGCGGTGCTGCTCACCCCGGGCGCGGCGTTCGACGGGGCGCTCGGGCAGGCGCTCGGCGCGCTGGTCGCCGCCGGGGCGATCGCGGCCTTCCTGGCCACCTCGTCGGGGCTGCTGGTGAGCATCGCCGGGGCGCTGGCCACCGACGTGCTGCGCGGCCGGGTGCGGGACTTCCGCATCGCCGCGCTGATCGCCGGGCTGCTGCCGATCCCGCTGGCGCTGTCGGCGGCCAACATCGAGCTGTCCCGCAGTGTCGGGCTGGCGTTCGCGGTGGCCGCCTCCACGCTGTGCCCGCTGTTGGTGCTCGGGGTGTGGTGGCGCGGGCTGACGGTGCCCGGCGCGGCGGCCGGGCTGCTGGTCGGCACGCTGTCGTCGGCCAGTGCGGTGGCGGTGGAGATCGTCGGCGGCATCGACGAGCGGCTGCTGGGCGGCTGGCCGGCGGTGATCGTCGGCTATCCGGCGGTGCTCAGCGTGCCGCTGGCGTTCGCGACGATGGTGCTGGTCAGCTGCTGCACGCGGCGCACCCGGCCGCGGGACGTGGCGCAGATCTTCGCGCGCATGCACGTGCCGGAGGGGCTCGGCATGGGCGTGGAGCGGGTGCCGCGGGACTGAGCCGGGACACCAACCGCTCACCGTTCGTCGTGGTGCACCGACCGTTCGGCGCACGCCTTCCGGGGTTTACCGGTTCGTCGACGCAGGCCCTGTCGATGTGACCTGCATCGCATTTAGGTTCTGGCCATATCCCGGATCACGTGCAGAGGAGATCGACGGTGTCCGAACCACATCTTGCCACCCAGTCCACCATCCCCCGCGAGCGTTACGTGGCGGTGCAGTCCAGCCCGGAGTTCCAGGAGTTGCGAAGCCGCTTGCGCCGCTTCGTGTTCCCGATGAGCGCGGCGTTCCTGGTCTGGTACGCGCTGTACGTGGTGCTGGGCGCGTTCGCCCATGACTTCATGGCGATCCCGGTCTGGGGTGCGATCAACGTCGGCATGCTGATCGGCCTCGGGCAGTTCGCCACCACGTTCCTGATCACCGGCCTGTACGTGCGGTTCGCCAACCGCGAGATCGACCCGCGCGCCGAGCGGATCCGCGCCGAGCTGGAGGGCGGGCGGTGATGACGACGTTCCTGGCCGCCGGCACCGACGTCGGCAATCCCGCGATCAACATCGCCATCTTCGTGGCGTTCGTGGCCGTCACCCTGTTCGTGGTGATGCGCGCCAGCCGCCGCAACGCCTCTGCTGACGAGTTCTTCACCGCCGGAAGGGCTTTCACCGGACCACAGAACGGTGTGGCGATCTCCGGGGACTACCTGTCGGCGGCGAGCTTCCTCGGTATCGCCGGGGCCATCGCCGTCTACGGCTACGACGGGTTCCTCTACAGCATCGGCTTTCTGGTGGCGTGGCTGGTGGCGCTGCTGCTGGTCGCCGAATTACTGCGCAACACCGGCAAGTTCACCATGGCCGACGTGCTGAGCTTCCGGCTCAGGCAGCGGCCGGTGCGGCTGGCGGCCGCCACCAACACGCTGGCGGTGTCGCTGTTCTACCTGCTGGCCCAGATGGCCGGCGCCGGCGGCCTGGTGGCCCTGCTACTCAACGTCGAAAGCGATTGGGGCCAGGCGCTTGTCATCGCTGTGGTGGGCGTGCTGATGATCGTCTACGTGCTGGTCGGCGGGATGAAGGGCACCACCTGGGTGCAGATCATCAAGGCGGTGCTGCTGATCGGCGGCGCCGGGCTGATGACGCTGGCGGTGCTGTTCAAGTTCGGGCTGAACTTCTCCGACATCCTGGCCTCGGCCCAGACCGCGGTGTCCGGCTCGAGCAACGAGGCGGTGGCCGCCCGCGACGTGCTCGCCCCCGGCGCGCAGTACGGCGCGTCGCTGACCTCGAAGCTGAACTTCATCTCGCTGGCCCTGGCGCTGGTGCTGGGCACCGCCGGCCTGCCGCACGTGCTGATGCGGTTCTACACGGTGCCCACCGCCAAGGAGGCCCGCCGCTCGGTGGTGTGGGCGATCGCGCTGATCGGCGCGTTCTACCTGTTCACCCTGGCGCTGGGCTACGGCGCGGCGGCCATGGTCGGCCCGGACCGCATCCTGGGCTCGCCGGGCGGGCAGAACTCCGCGGCCCCGCTGCTGGCGTTCGAACTCGGCGGGGTGGTGCTGCTGGCCGTCATCTCGGCGGTGGCGTTCGCGACCATCCTGGCGGTGGTGGCCGGCCTGACGATCACCGCGTCGGCGTCGTTCGCCCACGACATCTACGCCACCCTGATGAAGAAGCACCGGGTCACCGAGTACGAGCAGGTGCGGGTCTCCCGCATCACCGCGGTGGTGCTGGGCGTGTTCGCCATCGTGCTGGGCATCCTGGCCTCCGGGCAGAACATCGCCTTCCTGGTGGCGCTGGCGTTCGCGGTGGCCGCGGCGGCGAACCTGCCGACCATTCTGTTCTCGCTGTACTGGCGGCGGTTCAACACCCGCGGCGCGCTGTGGAGCATGTACGGCGGTCTGATCTCGACGATCGTGCTGATCGTGTTCTCGCCCGCGGTGTCCGGGACCCCGACGTCGATGCTGCCGAACGCGGACTTCGCCTGGTTCCCGCTGTCCAACCCGGGCATCGTGTCCATCCCGCTCGCGTTCGCGCTGGGCGTCATCGGCACGCTGACCTCGCCGGACGACGAGGATCCCGCGCTGGCCGCCGAGATGGAGGTGCGGTCGCTGACCGGCGTCGGCGCGGAGCGGGCCGTCGCTCACTGACCCCGCCCACCGACCCGATACCGGCCACGCCGGGCGCTGGGGACTCCCCTCGCCCGGCGTGTCCCGTTCGGGCGGGGCCTACAGCACGCCGGGCGGCAGCCCGTACAGGTGCGAGATGGGCAGGGTCATCAGCACCCGCCGCTCGTCGACCATCGCCCGCCGGTACTCGTCCCAGTCCGGATGCTCGCCGGCGATGTTGCGGTACAGCTGCACCAGGCCCTCGACGGTCTCGTCGTCGGGGGCGGCCGCGGGCGGGGTGAGGATGGCGTTGCCCTCGGCGACCGCGTAGGCCCAGCCGTCGTCGGAGCTGACGTGGATGGATGCGCGCGGGTCGCGGCGCAGGTTGCGGGTCTTGGCGCGCGGCTCGGTCATCGACACCTGCAGCGTGAGCGCCCGAGGATCGAAGTAGTACTTGACGTTGGACAGCTGCGGGCGGCCGTCACGCTTGATGGTCGCCAGCACACCCAGCGAGTTCCCGGCCAGCAGGGCCAGCAGCTTGTCGTCGAACACCTGACGCGCCATGGTGACGAGCCTACGTCGCCGGGGCCGGTTGCAGGGCCCACCCGGCCCACCGCGTCCGGCGTTCACCCGCGGCGAACCCCGCCCCCGCGCCCCGCCCTACCCGTCACAATCGTCGGATACCGGTGCTGCACTTCACATTTCACCCCAGCACCGGATGTTTCGGTACATTGGCGGCCGTGACCCCGAAATCCCCCGTCAAGGCCTCGCTCACCGGCGTCTCGGAGACCGCGCTGCTCACCCTGCAGGTGCGCGCGCTGGAGGCCGCCCGGCCCGACCGGCTCATCGACGACCCGATGGCGATCGAGCTGGTCAAGGCCATCGACTTCGACTTCGCCAAGTTCGGCTACGCCAAGCGCCAGGACATGGCGCTGCGGGCACTGGCCTTCGACGCGGCCACCCGCCGCTACCTGCTCACCCACCCGAAGGCCACCGTGGTGGCGCTGGCCGAGGGCCTGCAGACCACCTTCTTCCGGCTGCGGGACGCCGGTGCCGGGGATCAGTTCCGTTGGCTGACGGTTGATCTGCCGCCCATGGTGGAGCTGCGCCGGCAGCTGCTGCCGCCGTCGGAGCGGGTCCGGATGCTGGGCTGCTCGGCGCTGGACTACTCCTGGATGGACGAGGTGGACGCCGGCGAGGGGGTGTTCATCACCGCCGAGGGCCTGCTGATGTACCTGCAGCCGGACGAGGCGATGGGGCTGATCCGCGAGTGCGCCCGGCGGTTCCCGGGCGGGCAGATGATGTTCGACCTGCCGCCCAAGCGGCTGCACTGGCTGATGCAGCGCGGCTTGCGCACCTCACGCCGCTACACGGTGCCGCCGATGCCGTTCACCCTGTCGGTGGCCGAGACGGCGAACCTGGTGCACACCGTGCCCGGGGTGCGGGCGGTGCACGACGTGGCCTACCCGAAGGCGCGCGGCCGGGTGCTCAACGCGCTGCTGTGGCTGTCCCAGCGCTTCCGGGTGTTCGACGACTTCCGCGGCCACTACGTGCTGCTGGAGTTCGGCGCGCCGAAGGCCGCCTCCAGGTAGGCGATCGCCTCGGCGCGGCCGAGGCCCAGCGCGCGGGCGGTGGCGGCGTAGGCCGCGGCGGCCTCGGCCATCGCCTCGTCGGCCGGGTCCACCCGGGCCACGTAGGTCCCGAACCGGCCCCGGGTCTCCAGCAGCCCGGCGGCCTCGAGCTCCCGGTAGGCGCGAGCCACCGTGTTGACCGCCAGCCCGAGCTCGGCGGCGAGTTCCCGAACGGTCGGCAGGCGGGTGCCGGGCGCGAGCCGGCCGTCGCGGATGGCATCGATGATCTGGGTGCGGAGCTGGTCGAACAGCGGCCTGGCGGCTCGGGGGTCGAGGCGCACCCATTCGCCCAAGTCGGCCACGTGTTCAGTATCACCCAGACCCGCTACCTTGGTCATGTGCAGGTGACGGTGTTCAGCGGTGCCGGGATCTCGGCCGACAGCGGGGTCCCGACGTTCCGCGACCCCGAGACGGGGTTGTGGGCCAAGGTCGACCCCTACCAGATCTCCAGCATGGAGGGGTGGCGCGCACACCCGGAGCGGGTGTGGGCGTGGTACCTGTGGCGCCACTACATGATGCGGTCGGTCGAGCCGAACGCCGGCCACCGCGCGGTCGCCGACTGGCAGCGCGACCACGAGGTGCACGTCATCACCCAGAACATCGACGACCTGCACGAACGGGCCGGCAGCGAGCGGGTCTACCACGTGCACGGCAGCCTGTTCGAGTTCCACTGCGACGCCTGCCGCGCCCCGTTCGAGGGGGTGCTGCCGGAGATGCCCGAGCCGGTCGAGGAGATCGACCCGCCGGAGTGCATGTGCGGCGGGCTGATCCGGCCGAACGTGGTGTGGTTCGGCGAGTCGCTGCCGCAGGACGCCTGGGGCCTGTCGATCGACGCGGTGGTCAATGCCGACCTGGTGGTGGTGGTCGGGACCTCGTCGGTGGTCTACCCGGCGGCGGGGCTGCCGGAGATGGCGCTGGCCCGCGGCATCCCGGTCGTCGAGGTCAACCCCGAGCCGACGCCGCTGACCGAGTCGGCGACGGTGTCGCTGCGCGAGACCGCAGCCCGCGCGCTGCCCGGGCTGCTGGACCGGCTGCCCGCCCTGCTGAACTAGGCCGGCCGCACCGCGCGGCCGATCGCGATCGGCCCCACCGGGGCCGGCACCCAGGCCGGCAGCAGCCATTCCCGCCGCACCGTGGTGATCTCGAAACCCGCTGCGGCGATGGCTTTCTCGGTGTGCCGGTGGGTGTGGCAGTTGCCCATCAGCCGGGGCCAGACGGTGCGGTCGGCCAGCCGCTGCAGCCCGGCGCGGGCGCCGTGGTCGACGGCGACGTGCTCGGCGAACCGCAGTTCGCCGCCGGGCCGCAGCAGTTCGAACAGCCGCCGCAGCACCGCGGCCGGGTCGTCCACCGAGCACAGCACCAGCGAGCACACCACGGCGTCGAATTGCGCTGTGGCGGCGATGTTCCCGTCGGGCAGGTCCTCGATCGCCGCGGTGGTGACCAGCACCGGGACCGGGGCGGTGACGGCGGCCTCGGTGGCCCGGGCGGCCAGCCGCCGCTCGGGTTCGAGTGCGACCACGTTGGTGACCGTCGTCGGGTAGTGGGCGAAGTTGGTGCCGGTGCCGGCGCCGACCTCCAGCACACTGCCGGCCAGTCCGGCCAGGTTCTCCCGGCGCAGCCGCCGCATGGCCGCCGGTTCGTGGCCGGACAGCAGCGTCCACAGCCGGGCGAACATCGGGTTGTCGATCGTCTCGGTCATCGCAGCAACTCCATCACGCGTCGGATCGTCGCATCGGGGGCGGTGCCGGGGCCGATCCGGCCGGCCACGATCTGGCCGATGCACACCGCCCGCAGCACCCGGTCGGCGAAGGCCAGCGGATCCCCCCACGGCAGATGCGGTTTGGCGATCAGCAGGGCGACCACCCCGTGCACCGCGGTCCACAGCTCCAGGGCCACGGCGGTGGCGTCGCCGGCCGGGACGGTGCCCTGCGTCATCAGGGCCTGCACCGAGGCCCGCAGATGCCGGAGGACCGCGCTGTCGAGCGTGGTGTCCACCGCGCCGCCGGGCCGGTCCCGGCCCATGGTGGCGATGCGGTACAGCTCCGGATTGTCCAGCGCGAAGCGCACATAGGCCAGCCCCTGGGCGTGCAGCGCCTCGAGCGGCGACCGCTGTTCGCCGGCGGCCCGGCGCATCTCGGCGTCGAGCCGCCCGAACCAGCGGGCGCACACGGCGTCGAGCAGCGCGCCCTTGTCGGCGAAGTGCAGGTAGATCGACGGGGCGGTGACGCCCACCCGCCCGGCGACCGACCGGATGGAGACCGCGCCGGCGTCGCCGGTCTCCAGCAGCAGCTCGGTGGTGGCGGCCAGGATCTCCTCGCGCATCCGCTCCCCCGCGCCGCGCGGGGCGCGGCGTCGCCGGATCCGGTGCGCGCTCACCGGGTCACCCGCCGCCCGGGACGGGGCCGGCGGCCGGGGTCGGTGCGGCCGATTCGGTGAGGCCGATCCGGGCGTGCAGCCGGGCCAGCGGCCGCGGCGCCCACCAGTTGTAGCGGCCCAGCAGGTGCATGAAGGCCGGGACCAGGACCATGCGCACCAGGGTGGCGTCGGCGAGCACCGCCAGGGTCAGTCCGGTGCCGAACATCCGCATGAACGACACCTGCGCGGCGATCAGCGCGGCGAACGAGATGGACATGATCAGCGCGGCGGCGGTGATCACCCGGCCGGTGCGCGCCAGGCCGAGGGCGACGGCCTCGTCGTTGCGCGCCCGCGCGTCGGCGGTCCCGGTGGGGTTGCGCAGCCAGTACTCGCGGATCCGGCTGATCAGGAACACCTCGTAGTCCATCGACAGCCCGAAGGCGATGCAGAACAGCAGCACCGGCATGGTCGCCACCAGGGTCCCGGTGGCGGTGGTGCCGAACCCGCCGAGATGGCCGTCCTGGAACACCCAGACCAGCGCGCCGAACGCAGCGGTCAGGGAAAGCACATTGAGCACAAGCGCTTTCAACGGCAACACGACGCTGCCGGTGAGCAGGAACAGCAGCACGAGGGTGATCGCCGCGATCACGGTCAGCACCAGCGGCATCCGGGCGATGATCGTCGCGACGCTGTCCTGGTTGACCGCGGCGGTGCCGCCGAGCAGCGCCGGCCCGCCGTTGGGGGTGGGCACCGCGCGCAGCCGGTCCAGCAGGGTCCGCGAGGCGTCGGTGAACAGCGGTGCCGCACCGGCGACGGTGAGGAAGGCGCTGCGTCCGGAGGCGTCCTCGGCGATGCCGGCCGGCGCGCCCGGCGGACCGCTGCGCACCCCGGCGACGAAGGTGCCGCCGGGCGCCGACACCGCGGCCACGTCGGGGACCCGGGACAGCTCGGCGGCGTAGCGGTCCAGCTCGGCCGGGCCGATGCCGCCGGCGTCGGGCAGCACGACGGTGACGTCGCGGGCGGTGTCGACGGCGAACCCGTCGCGCAGCTCGTCGCCGACCTGCCGGGCGCTGGCGCTCGCGGGCAGCACCCGGTCGTCCGGGAACCCCCAGCGGATGCCCAGGAACGGGGCGCCGAGCACGAGCAGCACCGCCACCCCGGCCGCGCCGACCGGTACCGCACGGCGCATCACGGTGCGGGCCAGCCGGTACCAGCCGGTGTCGGTGACCGGCCGCGGCGCGGGGTCGGGGCGGCCGAACAGGCGCCGGGCGGGCCGCCGCACGTCGTAGGCGTCGAGCCGGTCGCCGAGCAGGGTGATCACGGCCGGGGTGACGACGACGGCCGCGACGGCGGCCAGCGCCACCACCGCCACCCCGGCGTAGGCGAACGACTTGAGGAAGTACATCGGGAACAGCGCCATGGCGGCCATCGACAGCGCGACGGTCAGCGCGGAGAACACCACGGTGCGCCCGGCACTGACCATGGTGCGCAGCAGCGCGTCGGCCGGGGCGGCGCCGGCGGCGCGCTCGTCGCGGAACCGGCTGACGATGAGCAAGGTGTAGTCGATGGCCAGGGCGAGCCCCATCGCGACGATGAGGTTGAGCGCGAAGATCGACACGTCGGTGGCCACGGCGAGCGCGCGCAGCACCGCCATCGAGCCGAGGATGGCCAGCAGCCCGACGGCCAGCGGCAGCGCGGCGGCGAGCAGGCCGCCGAACACCCAGACCAGCACCAGGAAGCTGAGCGGGACCGCGATGGCCTCCATGCGCAGCAGGTCGCGTTCGTTCTGGGTGTTGATCTGCCGGTAGATCATCGCCTCGCCGCCGGCCCGGATGCGCACCCCGGCCCGGTCGGCGGCGTCGCCCCCGAGCAGGTCCTCGACGAGGGCGGCGGCGTGTCGCTGGGCGTCGTTCTCACCGCCGGTGATGCCGGCGACGATCAGCCCGGTGTGCCCGTCGGTGCCGACCAGCCCGGCCGCCGCGCCGGGCGGGGCGGTCCAGGCGGAGGCGACGTCGGCGGCGTGCGGGGCGGCCTGCAGCCGCCGGACGAGTTCCAGCGCGGTGCCGCGGGCCGGTTCGCCGAGCACGTCGCCGTCGGCGGTGACGGCGAGGATGAGCTGCATGTCGCCCCGGCCGAACCGGTCGGCGAGGAGCTGCTGGGCCCGCGCGGATTCGGAGGTGGGGTCCTGGAACCCGCCGGCCGACAGGCTCTGGGCGACCGACAGGCCGTAGACCGCGGCGGCCGCCGCGATCAGGGCGGCCAACAGCAGCACCCGCCGCGGGACGGCGATGGCCAGGCGGGCGATGCGGTGCAGCACGGCGAACCCCCCCGGACGGTCGGCTACCGGCGTTAAGTTAGCAGCGTTCAGCCGGCCGTCCGGGCGCTTTCGGCGGGGGCTTCCGGGCGGCTATCGGGGCACCCCGGCGCCGGATCCGGCCGATGTGTCGGCCGGCGCGCATAGGCTGCGGCCATGGCGACTCCGCAACCGAACAGCCCTGCCCCCGCCGTCCTGCCGGATATCGGGCTGGTGTTGCTGCGCCTGGCCGTCGGCGCGACCATGCTGCAGGCCGGCCTGCTCAAGGCCACCGACTTCACCACCACCGTCGGGTTCATGGAAGCCGGCGGCTGGCGGGCCCCGACGCTGGCCACGGCCATGGTCACCGCCGCCGAGGCGCTGGGCGGGCTCGGCCTGATCCTCGGGGCGATCACCCCGCTGGCGGCGTGTGCGGTGCTCGCCGCCATGATCGACGCCTGGCTGGTCCTGGTCAGCGGCGGCCCGTTCTGGTCGGAACCGTTCAACGTGCCGTTCCTGGCCGCGTTCGGCGCGGCGGCACTGCTGTGCACCGGCGCGGGCGCCTACTCGGTGGACCGGCTGCTGGGCCGGCGGCACTGGCCGGCGCGGGTGTCGGTCGGGCTGCTCGCGCTCGCGGTGGCCGCGGCGATCATCACCTGGGTGGCGCTCAACGGCACCAACCCGGTCCACGTCGGCTGAGCCGGGCCGAAAACTGACTCGGGGGTAACATTGCCAGACTTTTCCGAAGCGTGACTCAAAGATTCCTTAATGGCGATCCATAGGCTCGGTGTCATGTGGATCGACGACACCAGTGCCGATGTCATCAAGGTCGATTTCGAGGCGCTCTACCACGGCGATGTGCTCGTCGAGGGCGACACCTCCGAGCAGTTCGAGGACTGGGAGCCGCTGGCGAAGGCGGTCTGACCGGCACGCCCGATCCGTCGCGCACCCCATTGCCGGGGCGTTTGCTCGGCGATCCGTACTTCATGCCCTCCGGAGATGAGTTCGCCCCGGGAGCGGGATGCTCCCGGGGCGACTGCTTTCGGGCCGACGGTCGGCTCAGGCCGGGACGGCGTCGAGGTCGTCGGCGACCATGCCCGCCAGCCGGCCGCGGATGATCGCCTCGGCCTCCCGGACCATCCGCGAGACCAGCTCGCCGACGGTCGGGATGTCGTGGATCAGGCCCATCGAGGTGCCGACCGACCAGATCCCGGCGTCGAGGTCGCCGGTCTCGTAGACCTGCCTGCCACGCACGCCGGCCACCAGATCCTTGACGTCCTCGAACGATCCACCCTTGTCGAGGATCGCCACCACTTCGCGCGACACCGCGTTGCTGGCCACCCGCGCGGTGTTGCGCAGCGGGCGGAAGATCAGCTCGGTGTCGAGTTCGGTGCCGGCGACGATCGCCTCCTTGACCTTCTGGTGGACCGGCGACTCCACGGTGCACAGGAACCGCGAGCCCATGTTCACCCCGTCGGCGCCCAGCGCCAGCGCCGCGACCAGACCGCGGGCGTCGGCGATGCCGCCGGAGGCGATCAGCGGGATGGTGATCTTCTCGGCCGCGGCCGGGATGAGCACCAGACCCGGGATGTCGTCCTCACCGGGGTGCCCGGCGCACTCGAACCCGTCGATGCTGATGCCGTCCACGCCCAGGCTCTGCGCCTTGACCGCGTGCCGCACCGAGGTGCACTTGTGCAGCACCTTGATGCCGTTCTCGTGGAACATCGGCAGGTGCGGCGCCGGGTTGGAGCCCGCGGTCTCGACGATCTTGATGCCGGACTCGACGATGACCTGGCGGTACTCGTCGTACGGCGGCGGGTTGATCGTCGGCAGGATGGTGAGGTTGACGCCGAACGGCTTGTCGGTCAGCTCCCGGGTCCGGGCGATCTCCTTGGCCAGCGCCTCCGGCGTCGGCTGGGTCAACGCGGTGAGGAACCCGAGGGCCCCGGCGTTGGCCACGGCCGCGACCAGTTCGGCCCGGCCCACCCACTGCATGCCACCCTGGACGATCGGGTGTTCGATCCCGAACGTCTCGGTGAACTTCGTCTTCAGCGCCATCGGCGTCTCCCCCTCTCCCCGGATTTACCGCGGCGCCATCCGGATCGCGCCGTCGAGGCGGATCACCTCGCCGTTGAGCATCGGGTTCTCGACGATGTGCACGGCCAGCGCGCCGTACTCGTCGGGGTCGCCCAGCCGGGCCGGGTGCGGCACCTGCTTGCCCAGCGAGGCCTGGGCCTCCTCGGGCAGCGAGCCCAGCAGCGGGGTCTTGAACAGGCCCGGGGCGATGGTGACCACGCGGATCAGCTCACGGGACAGGTCACGGGCGATCGGCAGGGTCATGCCGACCACGCCGCCCTTGGACGCCGAGTAGGCGGCCTGGCCGATCTGGCCCTCGAACGCCGCGACCGAGGCGGTGTTGATGATGACGCCGCGCTCGCCGTTGATCGGCTCGGTCTTGGCGATGCGCTCGGCGCTCAGCCGCAGCACGTTGAAGGTGCCGATCAGGTTGACCTCGACGACCTTGCGGAACTCGTCGAGCGGGAACGGGCCGTTCTTGCTCAGCGTCTTGATGGCGTTGCCGATGCCGGCGCAGTTGACGTTGATGCGGACCGGACCCATCTCCTCGGCGATGTCGAGCGCCTTGGTGACCCCTTCGGGATCGACGACGTTGGTCGCGACGAAGCGGGCGCGCGGCCCGAGTTCCTTGACGACGTCCTCACCCTTGAGGTCGATGACCACGACCGAGGCGCCCCGGTCCAGCAGGCGCTTGGTGGTCGCCAGGCCCAGGCCCGAGGCACCACCGGTGACGACGGCAACGGCGTCCTTGATCTCCACTGATACTTCCTCTCTCCGGCCGGCACGGTGCCGGCCAACGCATCTCGGTTGGGTTCAGCTCCAGTCGCGCAGCACGGCCTCGGTGTCCTCACCGGGCTCGCGCGGCGGCGTCGGGCGGTCCGGCACGGTGCGGGAGAACCGCGGTGCCGGGTTCGGGAACAGGAAGTCGCCCTCCTTGTAGAAGGTGTTCCGTTCGGCCACATGCGGATCCGACTCGACCTCGGCGAACGACAGCACCGGGGTGACACAGGCGTCGGTGCCGGCGAACACCTTCGTCCAGTGGTCGCGGTCCCTGGACTTGAACACCTCGGTGAACTTGGCGCGCAACTCGTCCCAGCGGCTCATGTCGTTCTGGTCGGGCAGGTCCGCGCCCTCGAGGCCGAGGCCCTTGAGCAGCTCGGCGTAGAACTGCGGTTCGATCGCGCCGACCGCCATGTACTTGCCGTCGGCGGTCTCGTAGGTGTCGTAGTACGGCGCGCCGGTGTCGAGCATGTTGACGCCGCGCTCGTCCGACCACATCCCCATGGCCCGGAACGACCACATCATCTGCATCAGCACCGCCGAGCCGTCGACCATCGCGGCGTCGACCACCTGGCCCTTGCCGGAGCGCTCCCGCTCCCACAGCGCGGCCAGGATGCCCACCAGCAGAAACATCGAGCCGCCACCGAAGTCTCCGGCGAGGTTCAGCGGCGGAACCGGCTTCTCGCCCTTGCGTCCGACGGCGTGCAGGGTGCCGTTGATGGAGATGTAGTTGATGTCGTGCCCGGCCTGCTGGGCGCGCGGCCCGTCCTGGCCCCAGCCGGTCATCCGGGCGTAGACCAGCCGCGGGTTGATCTGCTCGCAGTCGGCGGGGCCGATGCCGAGCCGCTCGGTGACCCCGGGGCGGTAGCCCTCGATGAGCACGTCGGCCTTGGCGATGAGCCGGCGGACGAGCTCGCGGCCCTCCTCGGTCTTCAGGTCGGCGGCCACCGACCGCCGGTTGCGCTGCAACTGATCACGAGCGCTGCGCGGAAGACTCGGTCCGGGCGTGTTGCGCGGGCGCTCCACCCGCACCACGTCGGCGCCCAGATCACCCAGGATCATCGCGGCGTGCGGGCCGGGGCCGATCCCGGCCAGCTCGACCACGCGCAACCCCTGCAAAGGTCCGGCCATTCAATTCACCTTTCCCGTGGTTGACCGCGACATAGCTTACTTGTATAACCAAGTCGACTCGATACGGCCCTGTGGGGCTCCTCACAATTTAGGGTGCAGACATGACCACCGATTCCGGCGCCATCACCTACCAGACCATCGACGACCTGCACGTCAGCCTCGACGGGCCGGTGCTGCGGGTGACCTTGAACCGCCCGGACAGCCTCAACTCGCTGACCGCGCCGCTGCTCACCGCCCTCGGCGACGTGCTCGAGCAGGCCGCCGCCGACCGGCGGGTGCGGGTGGTGCGGCTCGGCGGCGCGGGTCGGGGGTTCTGCGCCGGGGCCGGGATCAGCGCCGAGGAGCAGTCCGACCCGACCGCGCACGGTACCCCGGAGCAGGTGCTCGACGCGGCCAACCGGGTGGTGCGCACGATCGTCGGACTGCCCAAGCCGGTGGTCGCCGCGGTGCAGGGCCCGACCGCCGGTGTCGGGGTGTCGCTGGCGCTGGCCTGCGACGTGGTGGTCTGCTCCGAGCAGGCGTTCTTCATGCTGGCGTTCACCAAGATCGGCCTGATGCCCGACGGCGGCGCCTCGGCCCTGGTGGCCGCCTCGGTCGGGCGCGCCCGGGCGATGCGGCTGGCGCTGCTGGCCGAGCGGCTGCCGGCCACCGAGGCCTTCCAGGCCGGGCTGGTCAGCTCGGTGCACCCGGCCGAGGAGTTCGAGGCCGCGGTGGAGAAGGTCGTCGGCGCGCTGGCGCACGGCCCCGCGGTGGCGCTGGCCAAGACCAAGCAGGCGATCAACGCCGCGACGCTGACCGAGCTCGAGCCCGCCATTCGGCGCGAGAGCGAGGGCCAGCTGGTCCTGCTGCACTCCCCCGACGTCGCCGAGGGCATCACGGCGTTCCAGGAGAAGCGCGCACCGCGCTTCACCGACGTCTGCTGAAAATCATTGGACCGCAGCGGGGCGGTCGGCGACCATCGGTGGGTGAGCACGCCGTCCGAAACCCGCCGCGGGCGGCTGTCGGGCTGGCGTGTGCTCGCGCCGTTCCGGGTCCGCGCCTACCGGCTGCTGATCGCCGCCGTCACCCTGTCCGTCTTCGCCGAGGGCATGTGGACGGTGGTGATGGCACTGCAGGTCATCGCGATCGACAACGACCCGGCGTCGCTGTCGGTGGTGGCCGCCTGCATGGGCACCGGACTGGTGGGGTTCGTGCTGGTCGGCGGGATCGTCGCCGACCGGGTGAGCCGGCGGCTGATCATCATCGCCGTCGAGACGGTCGACTTCGTCGCGGTGGCCGCCGTCGCCGCGCTGGGACTGCTTGACGCGCTTCGTATCTGGCACATGGCGGTGGCCGCCGCCGCGCTCGGGGTGGCCGCGGCGTTCTTCTTCCCGGCCTACAGCGCGATCCTGCCGCGCATCCTGCCCCCGGAGCAGTTGCTGGCCGCCAACGGCGTGGAGGGCGTGGTGCGGCCGGTGTTCCAGCGTGCCGTCGGGCCGGCGGTGGGCGGCATGGTGGTCGGCGCCTCCCTGCCCGGGATCGGCGCGGTGCTGGTGGCCGGGTTGTTCGGCCTCGGCCTGCTGCTGCTGATCTGCGCCGGCCCGTTCACGGAATCGGCTGCGCCACAGGAGGATCGGCCCCGTGCCCGGGTACTGCGGGACCTGCGCGACGGGTTCGTGTTCATGGTGGCCACCCCGTGGCTGCTGTGGACGCTGCTGTTCGCGAGCGTGTTCGTGCTGGTGGTGGTCGGGCCGATCGAGGTGCTGCTGCCGTTCATCACCGGCGAGCGGTTCGCCGACGGCGGGCGTGCCTACGGCTTCGTGCTCGCCGCGTTCGGGCTGGGCAGCGCGATCGGGGCGCTGGTGGTGTCGTCGCGGCGGATGCCGCGGCGGTACCTGACCACGATGATGGCGATGTGGGGTCTGGGCTCGCTTGCGCTGATCGTCATCGGCGCCACCGGCTCGTTCTGGCTGATGGCGGCCGCGTCGTTCGCGATCGGGATGACCGACGGTGCCGCCATGGTCATCTGGGGCACGCTGCTGCAGCGGCGGGTGCCGCCGGAGATGCTGGGCCGGGTGTCGAGCTTGGACTTCTTCGTGTCGCTGGCGTTCATGCCGGTGTCGTTCGCGGTCGTCGGCCCGCTGTCGAAGATGGTGCCGATCCCGACCATCTTCGTGGTGGCCGGGGTGTTGCCGGTGCTGTGCGCGGCGGTGGCGATGGCCGCGGCCCGGATGCGCAGCGACGAGCTGGCCCACCCATTGCGGTAGGGGCCGTCGCGCGAGTGTGCGCCCCGGAACGCCGCACCCGGCGTGTCGCGGACGAAACCGCACGGTCGCGGGCCGGTCAGAACAGCCGCGGCAGCACCAGCACCATGGTCAGCCCCCACACCGCGTGGGTGAGCACCGGGGCCGCCACACCGCCGGTACTGCGGCGCAGCAGCGCGCAGACCGGGCCGAGCAGCGCCGCGGCGAAACCGAGCATCGGGTTGCCGGTGCCGGCGGTCGTCGCGGCCACGTAGGCGACCGTCGACCACAGCACCGGTGCGGCCCGGCCCAGCGCCGAGTACAGCGCGCCCCGGAAGAACAGCTCCTCGGCGATCCCGTTGACCACGGTGATGACGGCGACCAGCAGCAGCGGGCCCTGGTCGGCGAATTCCAGGACGCGGGAGACGTATTCGTACACCGGGTCAATGCGGCGGGCGACCAGGCCGCCGAGCACGAACAGGGCGGCCAGCCCGACGCCGGCGCCGAGGCCGAGCAGCAGCGGCCGCCCGCCCCGCCCCAGCGGCACCGGCCCGGAGGCCAGTGCCCCGCCGGCCCACACCGCAGCCAGCGCCAGGGTGAGCCAGTAGAAGGAGGTCTCGCCGGGCGGGCGGGTCAGCGACCAGCCGAGCAGTGCCGCCCCCACCACCAGCACCACCGCCACCACGACGCGCCGCCGGCGCACCACCGGTGCCGGCTCGTCGAGCGGTTCGGTCATGCCCGCATGATCCCCGGAACCAGTCCGAGCAGGGTGTCCAGCCCGGTGCGCACCGCCCCGGCGACCGGGCCGGGCACCGCGTCGAGCAGCCCCAGCGCCGGGTGCACGGCCGCGGGCGTGACCGCGGCGGCCAGCCGGCGGATGCGCAGGGTGTCCCCGCCGGCCCAGTCCGGGTCGGTGTCGGCGAGGTGGTGCGGATCGGCGAGGTCGTCGACCGGCCGCGGCGGGGCCGGCGACAACGACCGGGCGATGGCCTCGTCGATACCGATCGGCCCGCCGGGCGGCGGGTCCACCAGGTCGCCCAGCCGCGGTTCCGCCGCGGTCATCGGAAAGTCAAGGGAGGCAACGAGATCAGCTGTAAGCCCGGCGGGAATGGGCAGCAGTGCCGCGCTGCACCGGCTCACCACGCCGATGTCGACCCCGCGGACCGGCAGCTGCGGGCGGCGCCGGTGGGCGATGCGGCAGTAGCGCTGCAGCAGTTCGCCGTAGGTGGTGGTCTGCGGGCCGTGGATGTCGTAGGCGCCCGGTGGGACGCGCTCCGCGTCGGCGGCGGAGACCAGGAAGTGGAGCACGTCGCGGATGGAGATGGGATCCATCGGGTTGGCCGACCAGGCCGGGGTGGGGATGACCGGGAACCGGTCGGCGACGTAGCGCAGCATCTCGAACGACGTCGACCCGGCGCCGATGATCATCGCCGCGCCCAGCCACACCAACTCCGGGCCATCCGCGATGTTGAGCGCGTCGGCGACCTCGGCGCGGCCGTTGAGGTGTTCGGACAGCCCGTCGGCGGCGGGCACGAAGCCGCCGAGGTAGACGATGCGGCGCACCCCGGCGTCCCGGGCGGCGGCGGCCACGTCGGCCGCGGCGGCGTTGTCGGCCTCGCGGTAGCCGGCCTCGCCGATGCCGTGGACCAGGTAGTAGAGGACGTCGAGGGCGCCGGCCTCGGCGAGGGCGGCGCGGACCGACGCGGCGTCGTGCACGTCGAGACGCACCGACTGCACGTCGTCGAACCAGCCGAACCTGCCGAGCCGGCGCGGGTCGCGGCCGGCCACGACGACATCGTGCCCGGCGTCGAGCAGGGCGGTGACGAGCCGGGAGCCGACGTAGCCGGTGGCGCCGGTGACCAGGGTGCGCAGGGGCCTCACCCGTTGCCTGTACCCGCTTCGCCCGCCCGGCACGCCTCACCTGCTCGCGCGGGGACGCGGGGACAGGGGCGTCAGGCGGTGGCGGGGCGGTGCACCCCGATGAGCGCGCGGTAGGCGGCGGCGTTGGCGCGGTTGCGCTCCACCTCCTCGTCGGTGAGCTCACGGCGCACCTTGCCCGGCACGCCGGCGACCAGCGAGCGGGGCGGCACGACGGTGCCCTGCGCGACGACCGCGCCGGCGGCCACCAGCGAGCCGGCGCCGATCACCGCGCCGTTGAGCACCACCGCGCCCATACCGATCAGCGCGCCGTCCTCGACCGTGCAACCGTGCAGCACCGCGTTGTGGCCGACCGTGACGTCCGCGCCCACCCGGCACGGGAAGCCGGGGTCGACGTGGACGGTCACGTTGTCCTGGATGTTGGAGCCGGCGCCGATCTCGATCGGCTCGGCCTCGGCGCGCAGCGTCGCGCCGTACCAGACGCCGGCCTCGGCGGCCAGGCGCACGTGGCCGACGACGGTGGCGGTGGGCGCCAGCCACGCCCGGTCGTGGATCTCGGGGGTGTGTCCGGCGACGCTGACGATCAAGGGTTCGCGCATGGCCGTCATCGTAAGTGCGCACCTACCCGGGCGGGGAGCAGGCGGCGTGACGCAGGTCACGGCCGACTTTGCCGGGCACTGGGGGCACCTCTACGATCCGAACTGCCCTATACCATCGCCAACGGCGATGCACATGCCGCGGAACCGGGTGTGTCCGAATCCCCGGCCGCGACCTGATAAGCACGGAGGCGTGAAGTTGAACAATCGCACCAGCAAGACCCTGGGCGTCGTGGCGGGTGCCGCCGCGATCGCACTGTCGCTCCCGCTGGCGGCGACCGCCTACGCCGAGCCACCGGCCCCCACGCCGGTTGCCGAGATCCCCGATCCGCAGGGGCCCGAGTGCGGCGCCATCCGCGCCGAGATGCCCGAACTGCGGTCCCTGGCCGTCATGCCGGTCGGCCGGGCGCTGTCCTACATCCCCGAGGTCTCGACGTTCTACAGCGCGATCTCCGGCGGGATCAACCCCGCGGTGAACATCGTGCCGGTGCTGGAGAACGGCCCGTACGTAATCTTCGCGCCCACCAACGCCGCGTTCGAGGCGCTGCCGGAGGGCCAGTGGGAGGCGATCAAGAGCGATCCGGCCGCGCTGACCAAGCTCGGCTACTACCACGCCTTCCTGGGCCTGCTCGGCCCCGATGACGTCAAGGGCCAGCGCCCGACGCAGGACGGCGCCGAGGTGAAGGTGACCGGCTCGGGCGGGGACATCACCGTCAACGACTCCGCCAAGGTGCTGTGCGGCGACATCCAGGCCGCCAACGCACGCATCTACATCATCGACAAGGTGCTCGACCCGGCCGACGCGCCGGAGCCGATCAAGCCGCGCACCAGCACCGCCACCGGGGCCGAGGGCGAGGGCGAGGACGGTGCGTCGGCGGTGAGCAACACCACCACCACGACCACCACCGCCGAGGAGTCGTCGGCCGCCGGGTCGACCGACGCCGAGAGCGGCTCGGAGACCGCGGAAAGCTAAGCGACACAACGAAAAATCCCCCGGCCGGCGGTCCGGGGGATTTTTCGTTGTGCCGCTTCGGGTCAGACGCCCAGGTCGCGGCCGATGATCTCCTTCATGATCTCGGTGGTGCCGCCGAAGATCGTCTGGATGCGGCCGTCGCAGTAGGCGCGGGCGACGCGGTACTCCATCATGTAGCCGTAGCCGCCGTGCAGCTGCACGCAGTTGTCGACCACCTTCTTGGCGACCTCGGTGGCCCACCACTTGGCCTTGGCGGCCTCCACGGCGCTGAGCTCGCCGTCGACCACGGCCCGCAGGCAACGGTCGACGTAGGTCTCGGTGACCTCCAGCTCGGTGTCCATCTCGGCGAGCAGGAACCGGTTGTGCTGGAAGCTGCCGATCGACCGGCCGAACGCCTTGCGGTCCTTGCAGTACTGCAGGGTCTCCTCCCACACCGCACGCGCACCGGCGACCGCGGTGATGGCGATCGAGAGCCGCTCCGACGGCAGGTTCTGCATCAGGTGGTAGAAACCGTAGCCCTCCTTGCCCAGGATGTTGGCCGACGGCACCCGGACGTTCTCGAAGTGCAGCTCGGCGGTGTCCTGGGTGTGCAGGCCCACCTTGTCGAGCTTGCGGCCGCGGGTGAAGCCCGGCATGTCGCGCTCGACGACGAACAGGGTGAAGCCCTTGTGCCCGGCCTCCGGGTCGGTGCGGGCCACCACGACGACGAGGTCGCAGTTGATGCCCGACGAGATGAACGTCTTGGAACCGTTGATGATCCAGTCGTCCCCGTCGCGCACCGCGGAGGTGCGGATGCCGGCCAGGTCGCTGCCCGCGCCCGGCTCGGTCATCGCGATGGCGATGATGGTCTCACCGCTGGCGATACCGGGCAGCCAGCGCTTCTTCTGCTCGTCGTTGGCCAGGTGCAGGAAGTACGGCGCGACGACGTCGTTGTGCAGGCTCAGCGCCGGGGCGTGCACACCGGCGCGGGCGATCTCCTCGTCGATGACGGCGTTGAACCGGAAGTCGTCGGTCCCGCCGCCGCCGTACTCCTCGGGGATGTTGAAGCCGATCAGCCCGTACTTGCCGGCCGCGACGTAGGCGGACCGGTCGACCAGGCGCTGCTGCTCCCACTTCTCGTGGTTGGGGCGGCACTCGCGCTCGATGAACTCGCGGACCGTCTCGCGGAACGCTTCGTGTTCGGCTTCGTAGATCGTTCTCTTCATGTGCTTTACCGGGCTTTCCAAACGGGCTGGCGCTTCTCGGCGAAGGCCAGCGGGCCTTCCATGGCGTCCTCGCTCTTGAGCAGGGTCGCGAACTCTCGGTTGGTGAGCTTCCAGTACGCCTCCTCGGCGGGCACGGCGCCGTCGCGGGCACCGTAGGCGACCCGCTTGCTGGCCTGCACCGCCAGCGGGGCGTTGGTCGTGATGCGTTGGGCGAGTTCGAGTGCCGCCTCGACCTCGGTGCCGTCCGGCACCACCTTGTTGATCAGGCCCCAGCGCAGCGCGTCCTCGGCGCTGATCGGCTCACCGGTGAACAGCAGCTCCATCGCCACCTTTCGCGGCAGCTGTTCGACGATGCGGAACGCACCGCCGGCACCGGCGATCAGGCCGCGCTTGACCTCCGGCAGGCCGAACACCGCGCTCTGCCGGGCGACCACCAGGTCGCTGGCCAGCGCCAGCTCGGTGCCGCCGCCCAGCGCGGTGCCGTTGACCGCGGCGATGGTCGGCTTGTCGATGAAATGGCTGACGTAGCCGGCGAATCCCCACTCCGGGTGATTCGGGTGGAAGAGGTTCTCACCGCGCGCGATGGCCTTGAGATCGGCACCGGCGCAGAAGGATTTGTCGCCGGCACCGGTGAGCACGACGGCCCAGATCTCCGGGTCGTTCTGCGCCTCGGCGAGCGCGTCGCCGACGGCGGTGGACACCGCGCCGTTGACGGCGTTACGGGCCTCCGGCCGGTTGATGGTGATGAGCAGGACGTTGCCGCGGCGCTCGGTGAGCGCCGCCGGCGCGGTCTGGGTGTCGGTCACAGCAGCTCCAGGATGGTGGCGTTGGCCTGCCCACCGCCCTCGCACATGGTCTGCAGGCCGTAACGGATTCCGTTGTTGCGCATGTGGTACAGCATCGTGGTCATGATGCGGGCGCCCGAGCCGCCGAGCGGGTGGCCGAGCGCGATGGCACCGCCGTTGGGGTTGAGCTTCTTCGGGTCGGCGCCGATGTCCTTCAGCCACGCCATCGGCACCGGGGCGAACGCCTCGTTGACCTCGAACACACCGATGTCGTCGAGGCTCAGGCCGGACTTCTTCAGCGCCTTCTGGGTGGCCGGGATCGGCGCGGTGAGCATGATGACCGGGTCGGCGGCGGCGAGCACCGCGGTGTGCACCCGGGCGATCGGCTTGAGGCCGAGTTCCTTGGCCTTCTCCGCGCTCATGATCAGCAGCGCGGCCGAGCCGTCGGAGATCTGGCTGGAGTTGCCGGCGTGGATCACGCCGTCCTCCTTGAAGGCCGGCTTGAGCTGGGCCATCTTCTCCAGGGTGGTGCCGCGGCGGATGCCCTCGTCCTTGCTCACCACGGTCTCGTTGCCGTCGGCGTCGGTGGTCCTGATCGGCACGATCTGGTCGTCGAACGCACCGGCGTCCTGCGCCGCGGCGGCCTTGGCGTGCGAGTCCAGCGAGAACTGGTCGAGATCGGTGCGGCTGAAGCCCCACTGCTCGGCGATCATCTCGGCGCCGATGCCCTGGTTCGGGGTGGCGTTGTAGCGGTCCTTGAACGCCGGCGGGTACGGGTTGCCGCCGTTGGCGATGGAGGAGCCCATCGGGGTGCGGGTCATCGACTCCACACCGCCGGCGACGACGACGTCGTAGTGGCCGGCCACCACGCCCGCGACGGCGAAGTGCACCGACTGCTGGCTCGAGCCGCACTGCCGGTCGACGGTCACGCCCGGCACGGTCTCCGGCCAGCCGGCCGACAGCACCGCGGTGCGGGCGATGTCGAGCGCCTGCTCACCGGCCTGCATGACGCAGCCCCAGATGACGTCGTCGACCAGCGCGGGGTCGACGCCGGCGCGCTCGACGAGCGCGTTGAGCACCTGGGCGGACAGTTCGGCCGGATGGACACCCGCGAGGCCGCCGTTGCGCTTCCCGATCGGCGAACGGACGGCTTCGACGATGACGGCTTCAGCCATTTCACGCTCCTTCGGAGGTCATGAATCGCCCCAACGCGAATTCCATGCAGAACGTATCGAACAAGGTTTACTAGGTCAACTCACTGGTTGGTCGGGGTTGGCGGCCCCGAACAGCCGCAGCCGGGAGCGGATGCGCCGTTCCAGGAAGTCGCCGAGCACCGCCTCGAACACCGCGTTGTCGTCGCCGGCCACCATGTGGTGCGCATCGGCGACGGTGGCGAACTCGGCGTGCGGCACGAGTTCGAGGAACCGCCGGGCGTCGTCGATGCTGAGCACGTCGGACCGGCCGCCGCGGACCAGCAGGGTGGGCAGCCGCAGATCCCGGGCGGCCGCACCGAGGTAGGCCGGGTCCAACAGCGGGTTGCGCTGCACCGGCTGGTCCTCCGGGGCGGCGAGGAACCTCGGATCCCAGTGCCAGTACCAGCGGCCGTCGCGCAGGCGCAGGTTCTTGCGCAGCCCGTCGAGGTTGCGGGGCCGCGGCCGGTGCGGCAGGTAGGCGGCCACCGCGTCGGCCGCCTCGTCGAGCGAGCCGAACCCGGTCTCGGCGTGGGCGGTCATGAAGTCGCGGATCCGGCTCGTGCCCTCCGGGCGCAGGAACGGCGAGACGTCGACGAGCACCAGGCCCAGCCCGAGCTCGGGACGGTGCCCGATGGCCGACAGCGACGCCACCCCGCCCAGCGACGCCCCGACCAGCACCGGCGCCCGGTCGAGGAACTCCACGATCCGGATGACGTCGCCGGCGAAGGCGTCCAGGCCGTAGTAGCCGTCGGGTGACCAGTCGCTGTCGCCGTGGCCGCGCAGGTCGACGGTGACCGCGTACCAGCCCTTCGCACCCAGGTCGGCGGCGGTGGAGCCCCAGGAGTGGCGGGTCTGCCCGCCGCCGTGCAGCAGCACCACCGGCGGGTCGGCCGGATCGCCGTAGGCGTCCGCGGCCAGGGTCAGGTCACCGGCCGGAATACGCAGGCCTTCGCCGTTCGTCATCACCACGCATCGTGACATGAACCGCCGCGCGACAGCACGAACATCGCTCACATGGTTTACTGAGTGGTATAGGTAGTTCGCCGTCGAAGGGACCACGGTGTCTCGACCCGGGCCACTGGCTCCGATGATCTCAGCGCAGAAGACCCCCGGCGCGGTTCGTTCGCCCAAGACCGCCGAACTGGTCGCCGGCACGCTGCGCCGGATGGTCGTCGACGGCACCCTCAAGGACGGCGACTTCCTGCCCAACGAGGCCGAGCTGATGGCCCACTTCGGCGTCAGCCGCCCCACCCTGCGCGAGGCGGTGCGGGTGCTGGAGTCCGAGCGGCTGGTCGAGGTGCGCCGCGGCTCGCGCACCGGCGCCCGGGTGCGGGTGCCCGGGCCGGAGATCGTGGCCCGCCCGGCCGGGCTGCTGCTGGAGCTCTCCGGCGCGACGATCGCCGATGTCATGGTGGCCCGGTCCGGCATCGAGCCGATGGCCGCGCGGCTGCTCACCGAGTCCGGCGACGAGGAGGCGTTCGCCGAGCTCGAGCAGATGCTCAACGACCATGTGCCGGCCGGCTGGGAGTCCGGGCGGCTGGCCGAGACGAGCGCGGACTTCCACCTGCGCATGGTGCAACTGTCCGGCAATCAGACGCTGACCATCATCGCCGGCATGCTGCACGAGATCGTGGTGCGCCACACCGCCTTTCTGATCCAGGGCCCGCGCCCGATGACCAAGGACGAGTACGACACGCTCATGCGGTCCTACTGGCGGCTGATGAAGCTGGCCCGCTCCGGCGACGCCGACGCCGCCGAGGCGCACTGGCGGGTCCACCTCGACAACGCGCGCCGCCTGATGCTGCCGGGCCTGGAGGACATCAAGGTCCGCGACATCATGGACTGACCTCCGCCGGCACCGACGGTGCGCCGGGGCGGCTCAGCGCGCCGAGTCGCGATCCGTGCGCGGACTCGATGTCACGTGCACCGGGATGTCGTCGTCCCAGGGCTGCCGGTCGACCATGTCGGCCACCCGGATCCAGCCGCGCTCGAACTCCCCGGTGGCGGCGTCGACGAGCCGGTAGCACTGGATCTGGCGGTGGATGGGCTGGGCGTCGATGAGCACCACCCGAACCTCCCCCGGCTCGAACCGGCAGCGTTCCTGCAGGGCGGCGATGAGCTGCTCGTTGTGCATGTGCCCGTCGCCGAAGTTCCAGCCCACCGCCGTCGAGCAGATCCGCTCGCCGTCGACGAGGGTGTAGTCGGCCTCGTCGTGGCCGGCCATCGCGCGGTGGGCCAGCGTGAACATGGCCCGGCCGTGGGTGTTGAAGGAGCGGAACGCATACCCCATGTACTGGTAGATCTCGGCGGTCTCCCTGTTGCCGTAGTAGCGCTCCATCTGGGCGGCGGGCATGCTGGCGATCGCGACGATGCCGTCGGTGATCTTCTGCTCGGCCGAGGGTTTGAGGCACCACAGCGTGGTGTCCCAGTTGCCGGCGTAGTAGCGCATCCCGGGCAGGAACGAGATCTTGTGCGGGAACAGGTTTCCCAACGTCACCATGCCCGCCAGCACCACGAACAGCGCGGCCACCGGCCACGGGTTGGCCAGGTCGGCGAGCCCGGCGTCGGCGTGGGTGACGAACAGCCACAGCACGCCGAAGATCATGAAGACGTTCCATTCCAGCGGCACCCCCATCGGGATGGCCGACAGGATGCCGAAGTGGAAACACACCATCACCGCCGCGGCGATCGCGGTGGGCAGCCCGCCGTGGCTGAAGTACAGCACGAACGGCACCGCCAACTCGATCGCGGTACTGGTGTGCGCCACCAGTTTCGACGGCCAGCCCGGCCGCAGGTCGTCCGGGAAGCGTTTGAAGAAGCGGCGTTTGAGCCATTTCGGCCGGATCACCGCGTGGTTGCTCATCATCGTCGAGACGACGAACGGAAAGTGCTTGTTGAGCTTGGAGATTCCCGCACCCAGCCAGATGACCAGGAACACCGTCTTGGCGCCGACGATCATGTCCGGCCCGAACAGGAACGTCACCGTCAGCGAGCCGTACACCTCGGCACGGGCGGCCAGGAACGCCACCTTGTCCCGCAGGCCGAGCACCCCGAGCAGCACCAGGATCGCCACGATCTGCCAGGCCGGCAGCAGGCCGTCCGGGCCGGGGGCCGAGCACAGCGCCACCACGAGCAGCACCAGCAGCGCGCCGTAGACCGCGATGTCGAACGGCCCGCGGGTGGTGCCGCGGGTCAGCGGCACCTTGTCGGGCCAGGGCGGCAGTCGGATGGTGTTGGGCCGCAACCAGTACAGGACGGAGCCCATGGGCGGGAAGAACCGGTTGTTGAGCGGGCCGAAACCGCAGCCGAGGCCGACGATCTCGAACAGCATCGTGTAGAGCACGACCTTCTCGAAGACGATCGGCTCGGCCCACCAGTCCTCGCCCAGCCCGGGGGTGGCCCGCACGAACAGCCACGCGCCGAGCACGTACAACCCGATCTTGAACACGTAGAACAGGTGCAGGGCGACCGGGGTGCCGAAGCCGACCTCGGCCCAGTGCCGGGCCATCGGCTTGATCCGCTCGGCACGGGTGCCCTGGCTCCACTGCGCGTAGTCGACGACGGGCGCGTTCTGCTTCAGGAACCCCATGCCGCAAAGACTAGAACGTGTTCCAGTCCCGCGGGTGCGGGTTCAGGCGGCGGTTTTCGCCGGCGGGCGGTAGAAGATGACGAGCTGGCCGATGCCGCCGGCCAGGCCCAGGCCCAGCGCGATGAGCAGCCCCCACCAGCCGTGCAACAGGTTGTAGCAGCCGGTGCCGGAGAACAGCAGGTGGTCCAGGCTGATCCGGCCCGCGCCGGTGGCGGCGAGCCCGACGGCCGAGGCGGCCAGCACCAGGTTGTACTCCCAGCCCTCCTTGACGATGAAGAACCCGTTGGCCCGGTGCACCGTCCACGCGGCGACCAGCATCAGCGCCACGAAGCCGGCGGCCGGGATCGGGGTGAGCAGGCCGACGGCCAGGCCCAGGCCGGCGGCGATCTCCGTGGTGGCCGCCACCCGGGCGTGGAACACCCCGGGCTTCATCCCGATGCTCTCGAACCAGGCGGCGGTGCCGGCGATGCGGCCTCCGCCGAAGAACTTGTTGTAGCCGTGCGCGGCCATGGTCAGACCGAGCACGACGCGCAGGATCAGCAGTCCGACATCGTAGGCAGCCATGTAACAGAATCTAGGCGATCTGTTAACCGGCGGGAACCCCTCTCAGCCCAACGCCCGGTCCACCCGGCTCAGGTAGGCGTCGAGGTCGCCGATCGCCGATTCGGCGGCGTGCACGCTGATCGCGACGGTGTCGCCGATGCCGTGCACGCCGTGGGTCAGGCCCATCATCGGTGACAGCGCCGGGAACCCGGCGGTGACGGCGACCGGGGCGTCACCGAGGCGCAGATCCGCCGCGCCCCGGTTGACGCTGGAGACCACGGTGTTGCCGGTGACGGTCACCGCGCGGGCGTCGGCGTCGAACCGGTGCACGCCCCACCGCAGCAATGGGGCCGGCACGGCGGCCAGCGCGTCGGCCTCGGCGCGCACGGCCGGGTGGGCGGCGCGGCGGCGGCGCGCGGCGAGCTCGGCGGCGATGGCCCCCATGCGTGCCGCCCGGGGCAGCCCGGGGTGCAGCCCGATGCCGACGTTGCCGAAGTGGTTGGCGGCCCGCCGCGCGCCGGGTCTGGCCATCGGCACCTCCGCGCCCAGCTCGGACGGGTCGTCGCCGGCGGCGGCGAGGTGACCGGCCAGCGCCTCGGCGATCGCGGCCAGCACCGCGACCGTGACGGTGGGCCCGTCGAGCTCGGCCCGGCGGCGGGTCAGCACCCGCACCGCCCGCCGCCCCGCGGGCCGGGTGTTGGTGCGCAGCACCGGCCGCGACGGCGCGGGCGGCGGCACGGCGCCGGCGGCGGTGTCGCGGACCAGCGCGCGGTGGGCGCGGGCGGCCCGCACCGCGCGCCACGGCAACGTGGCCGGCCGGTACCAGGGCACGGCCGCGACCCCGGGCACCGCGGCGTCGCGGCCGAACAGTCGCGCGGCCAGGGCCGAGGCGCGGATGCCGTCGCCGAGGGCGTGGCTGATCTGCAGCACCGCCACGACGCCGGTGTCGACGCGCGGGAACAGGTGCAGTCGCCAGGCGGCGGTACGGACGTCGAGCGGGTCCAGCGTCAGCGCCGCCACCGCGTCCAGGCACGCGGTCCAGGTCGGCACCGCGTCGTGCACCACGAACTGGTCGTCGCCGACCGGCCGGGGCACCCAGGCCGGGTAGTCCCGGCGGCGGTGGTCGTCGAGGCGCAGGCACAGCGGCGCCACCCCGGCGGCGCGGGCCCGCACCTGCGCCAGCGCGGCATCGAAATCGGTTGGTGCGCCGTCGAACCGGTACAGCAGCAGCTGGTCGTTGGGGATCTTGGTCGACATCCAGAACGTCTGGGCGTCGACGGCGGCGAGCCGCTGGCGGGTCATACCGGGCCCGCTCAGGCGGGCCCGATGAAGCGCAGGATGTGTTCGGCCACCGCCTCGGGGCGGTCCAGCTGCAGGAAGTGGCCGGCACCGTCGATGATCGCGGCGTCGCTGCCGGCGGGCAGGATGCGCTGCACCCACGGCAGGTAGCCGGGGCCGGCACAGCCGTCGTCGGCGCCGTGCAGGTACAGGGTGGGCAGCACCGGCGGGCGCAGCCAGTGGCGGTGCAGTTCGGCGTAGCGCGGGGGCGGTTCGCTGCCGCGGATGGTGGACCGGTAGTAGGCCAGCGCGGCCCGCCAGCGGTCCGGGGTGCCGATCGCGTCGAGCACCAGCCGCACGTCCTCGTCGGCGGCGTAGCCGGGCGACCAGTCCCGCCACAGCCGGGGCACCACCCGCTCGGCGACCCGCTCGGGCAGCCAGGGCAGCTGGAAGAACAGGATGTACCAGCTGCGCCGCAGCTGGCGGGGCAGCTGGGCGGCCAGCCGCAGCGGCCGGTGCATGCCGTTGGGCGGGCGGAAGCTGGCCGCGGGCGGCACCGACATGATCACCGCCCGGGAGAACGGGGCGGCGGGCATGGCGGCCAGCCCGGTCCCGGCGATCGCGCCCCAGTCGTGGCCGATGAGCACGTCGCGGCCGGTGGGGCCGGCGGCGTCGAGAACCCGCAGCGCGTCGTACATCAGCGCGCCGACGTGGTAGCTGTCGTCGTCGGCCAGCGAGGAGGGGGCGTAGCCGCGCAGGAACGGCGCGACGACCCGCCAGCCGGCCTCGGCCAACAGCGGGGCCAGCCGCCGCCAGCCGTGGGCGGTGTCGGGGAAGCCGTGCAGGCACAGCGCGATCGGGCCGTCCTGCGGGCCCCACACCAGTGCCCGCAGCCGCACGGCCGGGGTGTCGACGTCGAGGGTGCGCGGTTGGATCGTCGCGGTCATGCCAGTGGTTGGAACTCCGAGATCAGCCAGTGCCCGTCGACCTTCTCCAGGCCGACCCGCACGCTGGACTTGGTGGACGTCGGGGCGTTGTCCCCCACCGTGACGAGCTGGTCGACGAACAGCAGCACGGTGGCGTGGCCGGGGTCGGCCGCCACCACCCCGGCGGCCGGGACGTTGACCACGGCGTTGATGCGCTGCTGCTTGGCGGCCGGGATGACGACCCGCTCGGTCAGGTCGGTGTAGTAGTCGCGGAACCCGCCGGTGAGCAGGTCGCGTGCGGAGCGCAGCTGCTCGTCGACCTTGTCGGCCTCGTAGCTGAGCAGCTGCAGCGCGGCCTCCCGGGCGATCTCGGTGACCTCGTCGGCCACCTGCTGCTCGGCGCGCAGCCGGGTGTCGGTCCACTTCAGCCAGCCGGCGGCGCCGGCGAGCAGCAGCGCGAGCAGGGGCAGCACGGCGAACGCCAGGATCCGGCGCCGCCGGGATGCGCCGGGCGCCTTCCCCGCCGCGGCCGGCCCCGTCTCGACCACTTCGGTCTCGACCGCTTCGGTCTCCTTGGCGGCCGACTCGGGTTCGGAGGCCGTCACGTCAGGAGTCAGCTCGTCGTCCCGTTCGCTCATGACACGTACTCCAGCTGCGCCGCCTTCGCCTCGTCGCCGTCGCGGTACATCGTCAACCGCATCCGCAGCAGCTGCGGCTGCTGCTCGGGGGCGCCGGTGTGCGAGGCGTTCACCGTCACCGACACCAGCACCTTGGCCTCGTCGCCCTCCGTCGACTCGAGGGCGACCTCGTTGATGGAGCCGACCGACTTGGACTTGGCCTGGCGGACCACCTCGGAGAAGGACTCCACCCGGCGCTGCATGTTGTCGTAGAGCGGGCCGGTCGTGGTGTCGAGGATGCGCTGCACGTCGTCGTCAACGCGCTCCCAGTCGACGGTGGTGAGCGCCTCGGCGCTGCGCCGGGCGCCGTCCATGAAGATCTGCCGCTCGGCCGCGGCGCGGTGGGCGTCGTAGGTGCGGTAGCCCAGCCAGCCGACCAGTGCGGACAACACCAGCACGACCGCCACGCCGGCGGCGATCGCGGCCTGCAGCGGGACGCGGCCGGCGGCCGCGCCGGCCCCGGGGTCCCATTTCGGCTCGGCTTCCTCGAGCTCGGCTTCCTCCGGGCTGTCTGCCGGGGCGGTGGTGTCCGGGGCGTTGATGTCAGGGGGGCTGGTCTCCCCGGTGTCGGGGTCGGCCTCGTCACGCGGGCCGGTCTCGCCGGTGTCCCGGGCGAGGTCAGCGTCGTCGTCGGCCATGGGGCTCCTTCGGCGGTGCGGACGGGTCGGCGTCTGCACCGTGTATACACAACCGGGCGGTCACCCCGCGCGGGCAACCGCCTCCTCCAGGTCGGCGATGACGATCCGGTCCATCCGCAGCATCGCCTCGCGGGCCGCCCCGGCACGCTTCGGATCGGGGTCGGCGAGCAGCTCGTAGAGCCGGTCCGGCACGATCTGCCAGCTCAGCCCGAACCGGTCCTTGATCCAGTTGCAGTCCCGGCGGCTCGGCGCCGTCGCCGAGCCGCTCCCAGTAGTAGTCCACCTCGGCCTGGTCGGCGCAGTGCACGGTCAGCGAGATCGCCTCGGTGAAGGCGAACGCCGGCCCGCCGTCGGGCGCCACCATGGTCTCGATACGGGAGTTCGGGAAGACCGACGCGTAGAACGCCGCCGCCTCCTCCAGGTTGTCATCGAACCAGAGCGAGGTGGTGATCGCGGGCATCGCAGCCTCCGTTCGTGTCGTCGGTGGATTCTCGATACCCGATCCGACCGGCCCGGCCCGCGGGACTCATCGGTCAGGCCGAGACCCGCGCGCCGAGCATCCGCAGCGCGAACCGCCGGGTGAGCTCCGGGCGGGTACGCAGGTCGTCGACCGTGAGCGCGTGGCTGATCACCGCGTTGAGCGCGGCGGCGTCGTAGTCCGGGTCGGTCAGCGGGAACGTGCCGTCGTCGCGGCCGCGCCGCAGGATCCGCACCAGCGACCGCTCCCGTTCGGTGTGCAGCCGCAGCCGGGCCTCCCGGTAGCCGCGCGCCGCGCGCACCTCGTCGGAGTCCAGCAGCATCAGGTGGGTGCCGAGCTCCGGGTCGCCGGGCAGCGCGAACATGGTGTCGATCCACGCGCAGAGCTGCTGGGCGGGGGTGCCGTCGCCGTCGGCGATGCGGTCGAGCCGCCGCGCCAGCTCCCCGCACTCACGGCACAGCATGGCCAGGAACAGGTCGTCCTTGGATGCGAAGTGCCGGTAGAACGCCCGCGACGACAGGCCGGCGCGGGACAGGATCGCCGCCACCGGGATCGGGCCGTCGTGCGGTTCCGCCAGGCACCGGTACGCAGCGTCGATGATGAGTTTGCGGTCCTCATCATGCGTCGGCGGCATCAGCGCCGATTCTAGGCAGGTCAGTGCACTTCAGCCCGGCGATTTGCGGATTCGACCGGATCGGTAATGTGTGCCCGTCGAGGGCCGAAGGGACACCGGTGAACCACGCTGCGCACAACGAACCACGGACGGTGACGTTCCGCGGCACCGAGGGGCTCACCCTCGTCGCCGACGAATGGAACCACGGGGTGGCCGCCGATTCGCCCCAGCCGACGGTGCTGCTGCTGCACGGTGGCGGGCAGAACCGGTTCTCCTGGAAGAACACCGGCCGGATCCTGGCCGGCAAGGGGCTGCACGTGGTGGCGCTCGACGCCCGCGGCCACGGCGACAGCGACCGCTCCCCCAGCGCCGACTACGGGCTGCACACGCTGTGCGCCGACACGGTGCAGGTGCTCGAGCAGATCGGCCGGCCGGTGGCGCTCGTCGGCGCGAGCATGGGCGGCCTGACCGGGATCCTGGCCGCCCGCGCGGCCGGGCCGCAGCAGGTGGGCCGGCTGGTGCTGGTCGACGTGGTGCCGCGGTACGAGCAGGAGGGCACCGACCGGATCCGGGACTTCATGCTCAGCCATGTCGAGGGGTTCGAGACCCTCGAACAGGCCGCCGACGCGGTGGCCGCCTACCTGCCGCACCGGGAGCGACCGCGCAGCCCGGAGGGGCTGAAGAAGAACCTGCGCCGGCGCGACGGACGCTGGCACTGGCACTGGGATCCGGCGTTCGTGCTGACCGTGCGCGACACCCCGTTCGCCGACCCCGACGAACTCGAAGCCGCCGTGCTCGCGCTGACCATCCCGATCCTGCTCATCCGGGGCAAGCTCTCCGACGTGGTGAGCCCGGAAGGGGTGCAGGACTTCCTGGCCAAGGTGCCGCACGCGGAGTTCGTCGAGCTGTCCCGGGCCGGCCACACCGCGGCCGGCGACGACAATGACGCTTTCACCGATGCAGTCGTGGAGTTCGTGACGAGATGACCGCCGGATTCAACTTCCTCGAACAGTCCGAGCTGCCCGCGCCCCGGGTGGACGCCGCAGCGGCCCGCGACGTGCTGTCCCGCCACTGGGGCATCGACGCCGCACTGGAACCGCTTGGCAGCCAACAGGATCAGAACTTCCTGGTGCGCGGCGACGACGGCGCGGTGCACGGGGTGCTCAAGATCGCGAACCCGGCGTTCACCGAGACCGAGCTGGCCGCACAGGATCTGGCCGCCCAGCGGATCGCCGAGGCCGAGCCCGGGCTGCGGGTGGCGGTGCCGATCCCCAACACCGCCGGCGAAACCTGCACCGCGGTACCGGGACTGCTCGACGGCGCCACCGCGCACGTGCGGCTGCTGCGTTACCTCGACGGCGGCACCCTGCTGCAGACCGGATACCTCGCGCCGACGGCGGTGGCCGCGCTCGGCGAGGTGGCCGCCCGGGTGAGCCGCGCCCTGCACGGCTTCACCCACCCCGGGCTGGACCGGGTGCTGCAGTGGGATCCGCGCTACGGCCATGAGGTGGTGCGGCGGCTGGCCGGGCACGTCGCCGACGCCGGGCGCCGGGACCGGGTGCGCACGGCCGCCGAGCGGGCCCGGGCGCACATCGCCGCGGTGGCCGACGAACTGCCCACCCAGGCGGTGCATCTGGACCTCACCGACGCCAACACCGTGGTCACCCGCGGCGCGGGCGGGTCGGTGGCCCCGGACGGCATCATCGATTTCGGCGACCTGACCCACAGTTGGGCGGTCGGCGAGCTGGCCGTCGCGATGTCGTCGGTGCTGCAGCATCCCGGTGCCGAGCCGGCGTCGGTGCTCGACGGCATCCGCGCCTTCCACGCGCTGCGCCCGCTGAGCGTGGCCGAGGCGCGCGCGCTGTGGCCGGTGCTGGTGCTGCGCACCGCGGTGCTCATCGTCAGCGGTGCCCAGCAGGCCGCGATCGACCCGGACAACGCCTACGTCACCGCGCAGGCCGCGGGCGAGTGGCGGATGTTCGAGCAGGCCACCTCGGTGCCGGTGGAGGTGATGACGGCGGCCATCCTGGCCGAGCTGGGGCTGGCCGAGTCCCCCGCCCCGGTCCGCGCCGACACCCCGCTGGTCGCCGGTCTGACCGCCGATTCTGTTGCCACCCTTGACTTCTCGACGACCTCCGAGCTGCTGGACGGCGCGTTCGTTCCGGGCGGCTGGCTGCCGGAGGACTTCGAGGACCGGGCCGCCCGCGACGCGCTGGCCGGCGGGGCCCGGCTGGCGGTCACCCCGTTCGGCCGGCCGTGGCTGACCCGGGCCCCGGCGATCAGCGCCGAGTTCCCCGCCTCGGTGCCCACCGGCATCAGCGGATGGGCCGCCGCGGCAACGGAACTGGCCGCGCCGTGGGCCGGCGAGGTGGTCGCCGCGGACGCCGACGCCGTCACGCTGCGCGGCGGCGACCTGCTGCTGACGCTGCGCGGGGTGCGCCCACACGCCGCGGCCGGGCCGGTGGCCGCCGGCGCGGTGCTGGCCGAGGCGCAGCCGCACCGGCGCTTCGAGGTGACGGTCCGGCCGGCCGACGGGCCGGAGCTGCCGGCGTTCGTGGCCGCCCCGCTGGCGGCGGGCTGGCTGGCCTGCGCCCGGGATCCGCGCCCGCTGCTCGGGCTGGCGCAACTACCGGCCGAACTCGACCCGCACCAGCTGCTGGACCGGCGCGAGCGCGCCTTCGCCACGGTGCAGGAGTTCTACTACCGCAACCCGCCGCGCATCGAGCGGGGCTGGCGGCACTTCATGTTCTCCACCCAGGGCCGCAGCTACGTGGACATGATCAACAACGTGACCGTGCTCGGTCACGCCCATCCCCGGGTGGCCGAGGCGGCCGCCCGGCAGCTGCGCCGGCTCAACACCAACTCGCGGTTCAACTACGCGGCGGTGGTGGAGTACAGCGAGCGCATCGCCTCGCTGCTGCCCGACCCGCTCGACACCGTGTTCCTGGTGAACTCCGGTTCGGAAGCGGGCGATCTGGCGTTGCGGCTGGCGATGGCGGCCACCGGCCGGCGCGACATCGTCGCGGTGCGCGAGGCCTACCACGGCTGGACCTACGGCACCGACGCGGTGTCGACGTCGATCGCCGACAACCCGAACGCGCTGACCACCCGCCCGGAGTGGGTGCACACCGTGGAGTCGCCGAACAGCTTCCGCGGCAAGTACCGCGGCGCCGAGGCGGCGAAGTACGCGCCGGAGGCGGTCGCCCGGATCGAGCAGCTCATCGCCTCGGGCCGGGCCCCGGCCGGGTTCATCTGCGAGACGGTCTACGGCAACGCCGGCGGCATGGCGCTGCCGGACGGCTACCTGCAGCAGGTCTACGCCGCGATCCGGGCCGGCGGCGGGCTGTGCATCGCCGACGAGGTGCAGGTCGGCTACGGCCGACTCGGCAACTGGTTCTGGGGTTTTCAGCAGCAGGGCGTCGTCCCCGACATCGTCACGGTGGCCAAGGCGACCGGCAACGGGTACCCGCTCGGGGTGGTCGTCACCACCCGCGCGGTGGCCGAGGCGTTCCGCTCGCAGGGCTACTTCTTCTCCTCGACCGGCGGCAGCCCGCTGTCCTGCGCGATCGGCATGGCGGTGCTCGACGTGCTCGAGGACGAGCAGCTGCAGGCCAACGCGGCCCGGGTGGGTGCGCACCTGAAGGGCCGGCTCGAGCAGCTCGCCGAGCGGCACCCGATCATCGGCACCGTGCACGGGGTGGGCCTCTACATCGGGCCGGAACTGGTGCGCGACCGCGAGACGCTGGAGCCGGCCACCGAGGAGACCGCCGCGATCTGCGAGCGCATGCTCGAGCTCGGGGTGCTCATCCAGCCCACCGGTGACCACCAGAACATCCTGAAGACCAAGCCGCCGTTGTGCATCGACATCGCGGCCGCCGACTTCTACGTCGACATGCTCGACCGGGTACTCACCGAGGGTTGGTGATCGGCGGGCCGGTGCGGCTCAGGCGTACGCGGTGCCCAGCCCGCCGGCCTTGGCCCGGTACATGGCCAGGTCGGCGTCGCGCAGGATGGCCGCCACGTCCCGCGCGTCGCCGGGCCGCAGTTCGGTGACGCCGATGCTGGCGCTGATCCGGTGGGTGGTGCCGGCGATCACGAACGGCTCGGCAAGCGTCTCGTGCAGCCGGGCGGCCAGCTGCTCCAGCCCGGCCCGGTCGATCGGCCCGTAGAGCAGGGCGACGAACTCGTCGCCGCCGAGCCGGCCGATGAGGTCGGAGGAGCGCAGCCCGGCCTGCAGCCGGTGCGCGGCCATCCGGATCATCGCGTCGCCGGCGTCGTGGCCGTGGCAGTCGTTGACCGTCTTGAGGTTGTTCAGGTCGATGAACATCACCGCCGACAGCTCCGCCGGCGCCGCGGTGGCCCGGCCGGCCAGGGCGTCGTCGACGCTGGAGACGATCTGGGTGCGGTTGAGCAGCCCGGTCAGCGGGTCGTGCGTGGCCTCGTACTGCAGCCGGGCGTTGGCGTTGTGCCGGGCGGTGATGTCGGAGAACGACACCAGCACCGCCGAGTGCTCCGGGTCGGCGGGGTTGAGCAGACAGCAGCTCATCGACAGCCACACCCGCCGGCCGTCGGGCCGGTCGATGCCGTAGACCTCCCCGGAGGTGGGCGTCCCGTCGAGCAGCGCCCTGGTGGTGGGGCGGTCCTCGGCCGCGAGCGGGCGGCCCTGCGCGTCGTAGGCCGGGATGTCGGTGACCCGCATCGCCTCGATCGGGTCGTCCTCGGGCAGCCCGAGGATGCGCCGGGCGGCCGGGTTGGCCGATTCGGGGGTGCCGTCCCGGCGCAGCACGACGACGCCCTCGTCGAGCGAGGTCACCACGGTGCGGAAGTACTGCTCGGCGCGGCGCAGCGCGGTCTGGTCGCAGCACAGCAGCACGTAGCCGTCGCCCATCCGGGCCGCCGACACCCGCACCACGCGGCGGGAGCCGTCGGCGGCGCGGTGGGTGGCGTGCACAACGCCGCCGGCGGCGACGACGGCGGCCGGATCGAGGTCGGCGCCGACGGCCCGGCTGATCGGCAGCGACACCACCGCGTCGGCGGACCGGCCGTAGATCGCTTCGGCGGCCGGGTTCCAGGTGGTGACGATCCCGTCGTCGGTGGTGGCGATGATGGCGTCGCTGACGTGGTTGACCAGTGCCGCCTGGTAGCGCAGCGCGGCCTGGGCCGCCTTCTGGGCGGTCAGGTCGCGGAACACCACCTGCACGGCCGGCGCGCCCTCCCATTCGATCCGCACCGCCACGGCCTCGACGTCGAGCAGGGTGCCGTCGAGGCGGCGCAGCCGCAGCTCGGTCGGCCGGGTGCTGTCACCGCGCCTGAGCAAGGTGGACAGCCGCTCCAGCATCGGCGGCACCGAATCGGCGTCGACCAGCTCCACGATCGGCAGCCCGAGCAACCGGTCGCGGGAGTCGGCGGCCATCCAGCGCACCCCGACGGGGTTGATGTAGACCACCCGCCCGTACTGGTGCACGCAGATCGCGTCGGGGCTGTGGTCGACCAGGAGCCGGTAGCGGTCGTCGGCGTCGCCGAAACCGTCCCGCACCCCGACCGGAAATGTGGAATCAGCGATTCCGACGCCTGTCTCCAAATCCCCCCCTCTCCGGTCTGCTCGGATCGCCACAGCTCGGCGGGTGAACCGTTGCGGTGTGGACGGTAACGCAATCTCGGGGCGCCCACCAGCGTTCGACACCTGTGAATTTCCGGGGTTCGCCCGGGGCGTATTCGCCAGGTTCGGTCACCGCCACGAAAGGTGGTGAGCGGACGCCGGTACGTCGCGCAAACCGGTTCGCCACCAAGGCATCCGTGCCACGGCCGGGCCGCCCCGCCACGGCCGGGCGGAATTTGCCGAGGGTATGCGGCCACTCGGTTACCGGCTATCTGTCGCTGGCGATAATTTCGCAGGTCGGCCCCGTTTCCGACGCGCGCGACGATTTGCTCCGAAGCACGTGACCGGAGTCACCGGGGGTGACTATGGCGCGGCGTAACCTCGGCGTAATACTTTTCTCGGACAGCCCGCGCGGCTCGGGGACACCACTCCCTGCGCCGGGCGGACTGGCAGAGGTGAAGCTCCACCGACGGCGGCGGTTTAACGCCGGCCGGACGGGGTACATTTCTGCAGCTTTGCCGGGGAACGGAGGACAAGGATGAACAGCGGCGGCATCAGCCCTTGCGGCAGCTGCGGCTATCCCACCTTGGGCACCGGGTTGTGCGCGATCTGCCGCACCCAACTGGTGAACCAGCAGGGGGTACAGCGATGAACGCACCGGCGACCGAGCGGGCCGACCAGGCCGGCCTGGCCGTGCGCACCCGGGTGCGGGTCTACCCCGGAACCGAGGCCGAGGCCCTCGGGGTCATCGTGGAGGACTTCGGTGACTCCGCGGGCTTCAACCCCGACGGGGTGGCACCGCGCACCGGGGAGCGCACGCACCGCTGGGCGGTCATGCTCGACGCCGGGAACCTGGTCCTCGTCGACGAGGACGAGCTCGTCATCGCCTAGCCCATCCGCACTTCCAGAGGCGCCGCGGGCCGCACGGTCCGCGGCGCCTCTCGTCTGGGGCCGCTATCCGCGGTCGGCCGCGACGGCCCGGCGGACCAGGGCGATGAACGCCTGCGGGTCGAGCCGGTCCTGCTCACGCAGGTCGATGGCCCGACGCACCCCGGCGGTCAGGCTCGCGTTGAACAGCCCGTCGGGGTCGTCGATGCTCGCGCCCCGGGCGAAGGTGATCTTCACCTTGTCCTTGTAGGTCTCCAGGGTGCAGATCAGGCCGTCGCAGGAGAAGGTGGGCACCCCGTCGGGGTTGGTCGGTTTGCGCCACTTGACCTCCTCGACGATGTCGGGGTCGGCCTGCCTGATCAGCGCCCGGATCTCGTCGACTCGTTGCGCACGCCAGTCGGGGGCCATATCCGCGAATGTAGCGGGATGGCGGGGTGGATGGGCGGAGACGGACCACCTGCCCAAGTCGGCCCTAGAT
>NZ_CALDGS010000157.1 GCF_937941905.1 uncultured Mycolicibacterium sp.
CCGCCGACGCACATGGTCTCCAGACCGAACTGCTTGTCGTAGGTCTGCAGGTTGTTGATCAGCGTGGCGGTGATCCGGGCGCCGGTCATGCCGAAGGGATGCCCGAGCGCGATCGCCCCACCGGAGACGTTCAGCTTGTCCAGGTCCATGTTCAGCGCGTAGGCCGAGCCGAGCACCTGCACCGCGAACGCCTCGTTGATCTCGTAGAGGTCGATGTCGTCGATCGTCATCCTGGCGTTGGCCAGCGCCTTCTTGACCGCCTCGATCGGGCCGAGGCCCATGATCTCCGGCGACAGGCCGCTCACGCCGGTGGCCACGATCCGCGCCAGCGGCGTCACACCCAGCTCCTTGGCCTTGGTGTCGCTCATGATCACCAGCGCCGCCGCGCCGTCGTTGAGCGGGCAGGCGTTGCCGGCGGTCACCGTGCCGTTGGGCCGGAACACCGGCTTGAGCTGCGACACCGCCTCGTAGGTGGTGCCGAACCGCGGCCCGTCGTCCTTGCTCACCACGGTGCCGTCCGGCAGCGTCACCGGCGCGATCTCGCGCTCGAAGAAGCCGGCCTTGATGGCCTCCTCGGCCCGGTTCTGCGACCGCACGCCCCAGCGGTCCTGCTCCTCGCGGCTGATGCCGGTGTGCAGGGCGACGTTCTCGGCGGTCTGGCCCATCGCGATGTACAGGTCGGGCAGCAGCCCGTCCTCGCGCGGGTCGTGCCACTCCTCGGCGCCGGCGGCGGCCTCCTCCGAGCGCTTCATCGCGTCGGCGAACAGCGGGTTCTTGGTGTCCGGCCAGGCGTCGGCGTTGCCCTTGGTGAACCGCGACACCGTCTCCACCCCGGCGGAGATGAACACGTCGCCCTCACCGGCCTTGATGGCGTGGAACGCCATCCGGGTGGTCTGCAGCGACGACGAGCAGTACCGGTTCACCGTGGTGCCCGGCAGGAAGTCGTAGCCGAGCTGCACCGCGACGGCCCGGCCGATGTTGAAACCGGACTCGCCGGCGGGCTGACCGCAGCCCATGATCAGGTCGTCGATGTCGTGCGGGTCCAGCTGCGGCACCTTGTCCAGCGCGGCGCGCACCATCTGCGCGGCGAGGTCGTCCGGCCGCATGTCGACCAGCGAGCCCTTGTAGGCGCGGCCGATCGGCGAACGTGCGGCGGCGACGATGACGGCTTCGGGCATGTTGTGCTCCTTGCTGCGGATCGGCGTGTGATTCCCGGAACGCTGCTCCGGGAAAACCTAGCCGGGTGTTGCGGTGGTCGGTGAAACCGGTTTCGATCCGCGGGACGGCGGGAATACCTCGTCTGCGCAACCAGCCGTCACGGTGCGGCATCAACTTCGGAATCGACTCACCGCAATTGGGCGTTGTCAATAGTGCCGGTGAGAGGCTAAGTTCACCAAGCCGGGTCAAAAGTGACACCGGTCACGGCTCTACAACGGTGTAGGGGGTGGTTGCGATGACCGCACCGAGCAAAGTGGTTCCGTCGGCACGTGCGGTACCGCCCCGCCCCCGCAAGTACCCGGTCAGCGACGTCGAACCCGTCGAGGTCGTCGAGGACGGCCCCAGCCTGGCCGGTCGGCTGCTGGCCTTCGCGGCGTTCGTGACCATCAAGCCCACGCTGGCCATCGGCGCCCTGGCACCGCGGCTGCCGTGGCCGTTCGGGCTGGTCGACCAGGCCGCCCGGATCCTGCGCCCGCAGCCCGGCACCGTGCGCGCCACCGTGCGGCTGCCGCACTGCGACGCCCAGCTGGTGCGGGCCGCGGGCGTGCTGCCCGCTGACGGCCGCCGCAGCGTCATCCTCTACCTGCACGGCGGGGCGTTCCTGACCTGCGGGGCGAACACCCACGGCCGGATGGTGACCGCGCTGTCGAAGTTCGCCGACGCCCCGGCGCTGGTGGTCAACTACCGGATGATCCCCAAGCACTCGGTCGGCACCGCCCTCGAGGACTGTTACGACGGCTACCGCTGGCTGCGTAACCAGGGCTACACCCCGGACCGCATCGCGCTGGCCGGCGACTCGGCCGGCGGGTATCTGGCGCTGGCGCTGGCCGAGCGACTGCTGGCCGAGGGGGAGCGGCCCGCCGCGGTGGCCACCATGTCGCCGCTGTTCGAGATCGACAACGAGGCCCGCGCGTCGCACCCGAACGCCCGCACCGACGCGATGTTCCCGCCGCACGCCTTCCACGCCCTGGTCGAGCTGGTGCACGAGGCCGCCGAGCGGCGCATCGTCGACGGCGAGCCGGAGCACGTCTACGAGCCGCTGGACCACATCGAGCCCGGCCTGCCGCCCACCCTGATCCACGTCTCCGGCTCGGAGGTGCTCATCAGCGACGCCCGCAAGGCGGCCCGCAAACTCGCCGCCGCCGGCGTGCCGGTGGAGGTGCGGGTCTGGCCCGGGCAGATGCACGTCTTCCAGCTCGGTGCGCCGCTGGTCGCCGAGGCCACCCGCTCGTTGCGGCAGATCGGGGAGTACCTGCGCGAGCTGACCGGGTAGCGGATGTCGGGGACCGCCGTCCGTCTGGGACGATAGAGCCATGCGGATCGCCGGGCACATCAGTGAACTTATTGGCAACACGCCCCTGGTCAGGCTCAATCGCGTGGTCCCGGAGGGCGCCGGGACCGTGCTGGCCAAGGTCGAGTACCTGAACCCGGGCGGCAGCTCCAAGGACCGCATCGCGGTCAAGATGATCGACGACGCCGAACGGCGCGGCCTGCTCAAGCCCGGCGGCACCATCGTCGAACCCACCTCCGGCAACACCGGCGTCGGCCTGGCGATGGTGGCCCAGCGGCGCGGCTACAAGTGCATCTTCGTCTGCCCGGACAAGGTCAGCGAGGACAAGCGCAACG
>NZ_CALDGS010000158.1 GCF_937941905.1 uncultured Mycolicibacterium sp.
TCCGCGGAAACCGGCGGCGGGCGGTACCGGATCGATCGGCGCGGTGGCGTCGGCGGGCCCGGGCGGTACCGGCGGGGGCGGCACCGGGCGCACCTCGGGCGCCGGGCCGACCGGGTCCGGTCCGGGACGGGTCGGCTCCGGACGCAGGGCGTCGTCGTTGTCGGCCACGGCTGTCTCCTCCGGGGTCGCGGGCGTCGGTCCTCCCAGTATCGGTCACCGCGACCGAACCGGGGCGGCTCCATCCTGGCAAACACTGAACGGGAGTGGGCGGGAGGGTGCGGAAATCGTGCGAATCGCCGTCAGCGGCGACGGATATCGCACCGGTGACCCGACACCGGCGTTGCTGGTGGCATGCAGACAGATTTTCGTAGGAGTTAATTAAGTATTCGCTGAACAGCTGTCTAACGTGGATTTAACGTGAACGATGTGCCTCGAGTGATGTAGCTGTCATCCAGTGAAGTTGATCGCGATTCGCAGGGAAAAGTTGTGCGGACGACCCTGTTGCGGGACTGGTACAGTCATCGTCGTCGCATCGGCCGGCCGGGTCGCCGGATTCCGGAGAAGCCGCTGCTGGCAAACAACGGGAAAACGACGGCGGGCGCGGTGCCGGGGTGCGGTGCCACCGCTCGTCGCAGACACGAGGCACGGGGGGTGCTCATGTCCGGCGATCCAACGGTCGTCCAGCCACGGTCGCGGATCGGCTGACCGATGGTCGCCTCGCCCACCGTCGGCCCCGACGCCGCGCCGATCGACGACGTCGTGGCCGTCGAGGTCACCATCGACGGGATGCTGGTCATCGCCGACCGGCTGAACCTGTCCGACTTCCCGCCCGCCCTTGGCATCCGCCCCAACATCCCGCAGGAGGATCTGCGGGAACGGGTGTGGGACCAGGTCGCCCGTGATCTGACCGGGCAGGGCGTCCTCGACGCGTACGGCCGCCCGCACCCGGAGGTCGCGGCGATGGTCGACGCCCTCGGTCGTGCCGACCGCACCCTGGAGGCGCGCTGGTGGCGGCCCGACCACGGCGGCCGGATGCTGCGGTTCGCGGTGTGCCGCCGGGCCGACCGCCACGTGATCGCCGTCCGCGACGACGACCTGCTGGTGCTGCAACGCATCGCACCGCAGGTCGGGTTGGCCGGCATGGTCACCGCCGTGCTCGGTGACCTGCCCGCCGCCGACGTCGAACCGCTCACCGGGCTGGCCGAACGGCTCGACGACTGCCGCACCCCCGCCCAGCTCGCCGAGTTCGGTATCGCCCCGGCCTCGGCCCGCGTCTACGCCGATGCCGTCGGGAATCCGCTCGGCTGGGTGGAGCTCACCGCCGCCCAACGCAATCCGGGCGGCACCGTCACCCGGACCGAGGTCGCCGCCGGTGTCCTGGACAGCGGCCACGGGCGCATCGTGTCCATTCCGCGCCGGGTCAACGGCGAGCTCTACGGCAGCTTCCTGGCCGGCACGCCGGAGAACCTGCAGCGCGCGCTGGACGGGCTGCTCGGCTTTTTGCCCGCGGGTGCCTGGTTCGACGCGGCCGGGGCGGACGAGGACCCGAGATGAGCGACCACCTGGCGGGCCTGTTCGGCAGCGCGGTCGGGATGCTGCCGACCGCGCCCGCCCGGGCCCTCGAATTGTTCACCGAGATCACCGAGTGCGACGAGGGAGCCTGCGACGCCTGGGTGGGCCGGATCCGCTGCGGCGACACCGACCGGGCCACGCTGTTCCGGGCCTGGTACACCCGGTCCAACTTCGGCCAGCTGGCCGGCGCGGCCGAGCTGTCGATGATCGGCCTCGGCGCCCGGATCCCGATCGGCGGCCAGTTCGGCGACATCACCTACCCGATCAACTCGCCGCTAGCGCTGACCCTCGGCTTCGCCGTGCACGAGGCCGCGCACGGCAACTACGCCGACGCCATGGAGGCGCTCGAGGGCGCGCCCGCCGCCGGGGCCGAACATCTGGTGGCGTGGGTCAGGGCGGTGATCTACGGTGCGGCCGAACGCTGGACCGACGTGATCGAGGTGGTGCGCGGTGCCGGCGGCTGGCCGGACCCGTTCCTGGCCGGGGCGGCCGGGGTCGCGCACGGTGCGGCCGCCGCCGGCCTCGGGTTGTTCGCCGAGGCCGAGAGCCGGCTCACCGCCGCCAATTCCTCACCGGCCGGCGAGGCCTGCGCCCGGGCCATCGCGTGGTACCTGGCGATGACCTACCGCCACCAGGGCAACGAGGACGGCGCGGTGCGGCTGCTGGAGTGGTTGCAGGCCACCTATCCGGAGCCGAAAGTGACTGCGGCGCTGCGTGACCCGGGGTACCGGCTGAACACCACCACCGCCGAGCAGATCGCCTCCCGAACCGATCCGTGGAATCCGGCCACGGTCGTCGCCGACACCGCCGGGCGGGAGCGCCTGCTCGCCGACGCCCAGGCCGAACTCGACCGGCAGATCGGGTTGGGCCGGGTCAAGGAACAGATCGAGGCCTACCGTGCCGCCACCCAGATGGCCAAACTCCGTGCGGCACGCGGGATGAAGGTCGCCCAGCCGTCCAAGCACATGATCTTCGCCGGGCCGCCCGGCACCGGCAAAACCACGATCGCCCGGGTGGTGGCCAACATCCTGGCCGGGCTCGGGGTGATCGCCGAACCGAAGCTCGTCGAGACCTCGCGCAAGGACTTCGTCGCCGAGTACGAGGGGCAGTCCGCGGTGAAGACCGCGCGCACCATCGACCGCGCCCTGGGTGGGGTGCTGTTCATCGACGAGGCCTACACCCTGGTGCAGGAACGCGACGGCCGGGCCGACCCCTTCGGCACCGAGGCGCTCGATACCCTGCTGGCCCGGATGGAGAACGACCGCGACCGGCTGGTGGTCATCATCGCCGGCTACAGCGCCGACATCGACCGACTGCTGGAGGCCAACGACGGCCTGCGCTCCCGGTTCGCCACCCGCATCGAGTTCGACTCCTACCGCCCCGAGGAGATCGTCGAGATCGCCTCGGTGATCGCCGAGAACAACGACTCGACCGTCACCGACGACGCCGCCAAACACGTGCTGGAGGCCGCCACCCTACTGAGCCGGCACAGCCTCAACGGCAAACCCGCACTGGACATCGCCGGCAACGGCCGCTACGCCCGGCAACTGGTCGAGGCCGCCGAACAGCACCGCGACATGCGGCTGGCCCGACACCCGGACGTGGAGCACCTCGACGTCGACCAGCTGCGCGAGATCACCGGTGACGACATGGCCGCCGCGATCACGGCGGTGCACGGACGCCTGAACGTCGGCGGGTAGGCGATGGCAGGCTTTCGGCTCACGACCAAGGTCCAGGTCAGCGGGTGGCGGTTCCTGCTGCGCCGGGTCGAACACGCGATCGTGCGCCGTGACACCCGGATGTTCGACGACCCGCTGCAGTTCTACAGCCGCGCCGTGGGCGCGGGCATGGTGATCGCGGTGCTGATCTGCCTGGGTGCGGCGCTGCTGGCCTACTTCAAGCCGCTGGGTAAACGCAGCGGCGACACCCTGCTCGTCGACCGCACCACCAACCAGCTCTACGTGATGCTGCCCGACAGCGACCGGCTGCGGCCCGTGTACAACCTCACCTCGGCACGACTGGTGCTGGGCAACCCGGCCGACCCGGCGGTGGTGAAATCCGATGAGCTGAACCGGTTGCCGAAGGCCCAGCCGATCGGCATCCCGGGCGCGCCCTACGCCACCCCGGTGGCCGGTTCGGGCCGGTCCACCTGGACGTTGTGCGACACCGTCACCAAACCCGAGAGCGTCGCCCCGCGACTGGAGTCGGCGATCATCGCCCTGCCGCCGGTCACCGAGGACGCGATCGGGCCGATGCGGGCGAATCAGGGGATGCTGGTCTCCCACCGGGGCGCCACCTGGCTGGTCACCGCCGCCGGCCGGCACGCCGTCGACCTCGCCGACCGGGCCGTCACCTCCGCGGTCGGGATCCCGGTGACGGCCAGGCCCACCCCGATCTCCGCCGGGCTGTTCAACGCCCTCCCCAATGCCGGGCCCTGGCAGCTCCCGGCGGTGCCGCACGCGGGCGCGCCGAACACGCTCGGCCTGCCCGGCGAACTGGTGATCGGGTCGGTGTTCAAGACCGTCGCCGACGACACCGAACAGCACTACGTGGTGCTCCCGGACGGGGTCGCCCGGGTCAACCGCCCCACCGCCGCCGCACTGCGGGCCCGGGACTCGCACGGCCTGGTCGCCCCGCCGGCGATCGAGCCGAGCGCGGTCGCCGGCGTCCGGGAGGACGTGTTCACCTCACCGTTGCCCGACGAGCCGTTGCAGTTGCAGCACCGCGACGAGGTGCCGACGCTGTGCTGGTCCTGGCAGCGCGAGGCCGGGGACACCGCACCGCGGACCGCCGTCCTCAGCGGCCGTCGGCTGCCGCTCGACGGCGCGGCGCTGGGCACCGGCATCGACCAGATCGGCGGGGACGCAACCGTCTACATCGACGGTGGCCGGTACGTGCGGCTGCAGGCACCCGACCCCCGGCACGGCGAGAGCCTGTACTACATCGACCCGCAGGGGGTGCGCTACGGCATCCCGGACGAACAGGCCGCCGCGGCCCTCGGCCTGCACAGCCCGGTGTACGCGCCCTGGCCGGCGGTCGGGCTGCTGGTGGACGGTCCGGTGCTGTCCGCGCAGGCCGCACTGCTCGAACACGACACGCTGCCGGCCGATCCCCACCCGCGCCGGGTCGGCCCACCCCGGGGAGCCGGGTCATGACCACCCGCAAGTTCAGCCCGGTCGTCAAGCGCGGGCCACGGCTGACCCCGGGAGAGATCACCGTCGCCGCACCGGACGACCTCGGCGTCGAGATCCCGCCGTCGGGCGTGCAGAAGGCACTGCCGTGGGTGATGGGCGGCTGCATGCTCGGCATGATCGCGATCCTGGTGTTCACCGGGGTGCGCGCCCTGTCGCCGTACATGCTGATGATGCCGCTGATGATGATCATGGGCACCTTCGGCTTCCTGGCCGGCGGGGGGCCCAGCGGCAAGCGGGTGCCCGAGATCAACGCCGACCGCAAGGAATACCTGCGCTACCTGGCCGGGCTGCGTACCCGGGTGACCTCGTCGGCGGCTGCGCAGGTGACGTTCTTCGGCTACCACGCCCCGCATCCCGACGACCTGCTGTCCCTGGTCGGCACCCACCGGCAGTGGTCGCGCCAGACCAGTGCCGACTTCTTCGCCGCCGCCCGCATCGGCATCGGGTCCGAACCCGCCGTCGACCGGTTGCTCAAACCCGCCGTGGGCGGGGAGTTGGCCGGGCCGCAGGCCGCACCGCAGCCGCACCTCGAACCCGTCAGTCACATGTGGGTGACCAAGTTCCTACGCACCCACGGCCTGGTGCACGACTGCCCGAAACTTGTGCAGCTGCGCACATTTCCCACCGTCGCCATCGGCGGCGACCCGGCGGGCGCGGCCCGGCTGCTCACCGCGATGATCTGCCACCTGGCGGTCTTCCATCCGCCGGACCTGCTGCAGCTCCGGGTGCTCACCGAGGATCCGGAGGACCCGGAGTGGTCCTGGCTCAAATGGCTGCCGCACGTGGCGCACCCGACCGACACCGACGCCGCCGGCCCGACCCGCATGGTCTACACCCGCCCCGACGGGCTGAGCGACCTGACCGCCCGCGGCCCGCACACCGCCGACGGGGCGCCGGCCGGGCCGTACGTCGTGGTCGTCGATCTCACCGGCGGCAAGGCCGGGTTCCCGGTGGACGGCCGGGCCGGCGTCACCGTGGTCACGCTGGGCAACCACCGCTCCGCCTACCGGATCCGGGTCGGCGCCGACGGCACGGCCGACGACCGGCTGCCCAACCAGAGCTTCCGCCCGGTCGCCTCCCGGGCGGACCGGATGACCCCGCAGCAGGCCGGCCGCATCGCCCGCAAGCTCGCCGGGTGGTCGATCACCGGCACCATCATCGACCGGAACGTGCGGGTGCAGAAGAAGGTCGCCACCGAGTGGCACCAGCTCGTCGGTGCGAGGTCGGTCGAGGAGGTCACCCCGGCCCGGTGGCGGATGTTCGCCGACGCCGACCGGGACCGGCTGCGCATCCCGTTCGGCCACGAGCTCAAGACCGGTGAGGTGATGTACCTCGACATCAAGGAGGGCGCGGAGTTCGGCGCCGGTCCGCACGGCATGCTGATCGGCACCACCGGCTCGGGCAAGTCGGAGTTCCTGCGCACCCTGATCCTGTCCCTGGTCGCCACCCACCACCCCGATCAGGTGAACCTGCTGCTCACCGACTTCAAGGGCGGCTCGACCTTCCTGGGCATGGAGAAACTGCCGCACACGGCCGCGGTCGTCACCAACATGGAGGAGGAGGCCGAGCTGGTCAACCGGATGGCCGAGGTGCTCTCCGGCGAGCTGGACCGCCGGCAGTCGATCCTGCGCCAGGCCGGGATGAAAGTCGGTGCGGCGGGGGCGTTGTCCGGGGTTGCCGAGTACGAGCGGCACCGGGAGCGCGGGGCGGATCTGCCGCCGCTACCGACGCTGTTCGTGGTGGTCGACGAGTTCGCCGAGCTGCTGCAGAACCACCCGGACTTCATTCATCTGTTCGACCGGATCTGCCGGGTGGGCCGCTCGCTGCGGGTGCACCTGTTGCTGGCCACCCAGTCGCTGAACACCGGCGGGGTGCGCATCGACAAGCTCGAACCGAACCTGACCTACCGGATCGCGTTGCGCACCACCAGTTCCGCCGAATCGAAGGCGGTCATCGGCACCCCGGAGGCTCAGTACATCTCCAACAAGGACAGCGGCGTGGGATTCCTGCGGGTCGGCATGGAGGATCCGGTCAAGTTCCGCGCGGTCTACACCGGCCTGCCCCACCGGCCCGGTCGCCCCGCCGACAGCGACGACGGTGAGGCCGGCCCGCGCCGGCGCACCCCCGGCCGGGTCCGCATCCGCCCGTTCACCACTGCCGCGATGCCCGACCCGGCGGGGCTGCCATGAGCACCGGGACCGAACCGCGGGTGCTGCGGGAGGTGGTGCTCGACCAGCTCGCCACCGGCGAGATCCACGCCTATCGAATGTGGTTGCCGCCGTTGACCGATCCGACGCCGGTCGACGAGCTGGTGGCGCGCGACGGGCAGCGGCGCCTACTGCGGTTCCCGCTCGGGATCATGGACGAGCCGCGCCGGCACCGCCAGGACGTGTGGGGTGTCGACGTGGCCGGTGCCGGTGGGAACATCGCCGTCGGCGGTGCGCCGCAGACCGGCAAGTCGACCTTCCTGCAGACGCTGATCGTGTCCGCCGCGGCCACCCACACGCCGCTCCAGGTCCAGTTCTACTGCGTCGATCTCGGCGGCGGCGGGCTGTTGTATCTCGAGGATCTGCCGCACGTCGGCGGGGTGGCCACCCGGACCGAGCCGGAGCGGGTGAACCGGTTGGTGGCCGAGGTGAAAGCCGTGCTGCGCCAGCGCGAGGAGATCTTCAAGGAACACCGCGTGGGTTCCATGGAGGCCTACCGGCGGCTGCGCGAGGATCCGAACCACCCGGCCTCGGCCGACCCGTTCGGCGACGTGTTCCTCGTCGTCGACGGCTGGCCGGCGTTCGTCGCCGAGTTCGGTGAGCTCGAACCGGTGATCCAGGACCTGGCGGGCCAGGGGCTGGCGTTCGGTGTGCACGTGGTCATCTCCACCCCACGCTGGACCGAGCTCAAGTCGCGGGTGCGCGACTACCTGGGCACCAAGGTCGAGTTCCGGCTCGGCGACGTCAACGAGACCCAGATCGACCGGATCACCCGCGACATCCCGGCCGACCGTCCCGGTCGCGCCGTCTCGCTGGAGAAGCACCACCTGATGATGGGGGTGCCGAGGTTGGACGGGGTGCACAGCGCGGCCGACCTGGTGCCGGCGATGGCCGCGGCCGTCGACCAACTCGCCGCCCGCCACACCGACCGGGCGCCGCAGGTGCGGATGCTGCCGGAGCGCGTCCACCTGCGAGAACTGGACCCGAACCCGCCGGGACCGGACGCCGGCTACCGCACCCGGTGGACGATTCCGCTCGGGCTGCGCGAGTCCGACCTGTCGGTGGCCCACAACCCGATGTACACCACGCCGCACCAGATCGTCTTCGGCGCACCGAAGTCCGGCAAGACGCGGATCGCCCACGCGATCGCCCAGGCGATCTGTGCCCGCAACAGTCCGCAGCAGGTGCGGTTCATGCTCGCCGACTTCCGCTCCGGGCTGCTCGACGCGGTGCCGCCGAGTCACCTGCTCGACGCGGGGGCGATCAACCGCAACGTCGCCAGCCTCGAGCAGGCGATCAAGGCGTTGGCGATCAACCTCGAGAAGCGGCTCCCGCCACCGGATCTCACGCCGGCGCAACTGCGGTCGCGGTCGTGGTGGCGAGGTCCGGACGTGGTGCTGCTCGTCGACGACTGGCACATGATCGTGGCGGCAAGTGGTTTGGGCTCGCCGATGGCGCCGCTGGCGCCGCTGCTGCCCGCCGCCACCGACATCGGCCTGCACATCGTCGTGACCTGCCAGATGAGCTATGCGCACCGCGCCACCATGGACAAGTTCGTCGGGCCGCTGTTCGGCGCGGGCTCGCCGACGATGTTCTTGTCCGGGGAGAAGAACGACTACCCGTCCCGGGAGGTGCTGGTCAAGAAGCGGCCTCCGGGGCAGGCGTTCCTGGTTTCGCCAGAGGGGAAGGAGGTGATCCAGGCCGCCTACGTCGATCCGCCCGAAGAAGATGTGTCGGCACCGCCGCCGGAGGGTGGTTAGTATCGAGGAACCGCGCCGCCAGCAACGCGGTACCGGGGGTTCGGAAATGTCGTCTGGGGGGCGCTGTATTGACGTTCAAGCTAAATCCTGTTCGGGGCAACCCCGCCGTTCATCCGCATTTCCGATTCGTTGCAAAGGAGTGACCGCAAATGCAGCCGTTGACCCACTGCCCAGCCACGGTCGGCATCGGATCACAGGTCGCCGCAAACGGTGCTCGCGGGCTGGCCGCGGGCAGCGTGGCGGCCGCTGAGGTGACCGCACTGATGCCCGCCGGTGCCGACGAGGTCTCGGCGCTGGCCGCTGTCGCGTTTGCCAAGGAGGGCGCCGAGATGCTCGCGGTGAACGCCTTCGCCCAGGAGGAGCTGACCCGGGCCGGTGCGGCGGTCATCGAGGCCGCCGGCGTCTACCAGGCCGTCGACGCCGCCAACGCGGGCATGCTGGCCTAGCCGCGGCGGACCGACCGGGTGACCCGGGGAACTCGACGAGATGATCTGGCACGCACTGCCACCGGAGGTCAACACCGGGCGGCTGATGGCCGGCGCCGGCCCGGCGCCGATGCTGCAGGCCGCCGCCGGTTGGGAGGCGCTGGCGATCTCGCTGGAGACCCAGGCCGACGAACTCGCGGCCGGGATGGTCGCGCTGGCCTCCAACTGGACCGGTGCCGCCGGTGAGCGGGCCGTCGCGGCGTTCGCCACCGCGGTGGCCTGGCTGCGGACCGTCTCGGCGCAGTGCCACAAGCGGTCGGCGCAGGCGGCCGCGCAGGCCGCCGCCTACAGCAAGGCGATGGCGACCACCCCGCCGCTGGCCGAGATCGAGCAGAACCACGTCACCCGGGCGGTGCTGTACGCGACGAACTTCCTCGGCATCAACACGATTCCGATCGGGATCAACGAGTTCGACTACTTCGTCCGGATGTGGAATCAGGCCGCCGGCACGATGGACCTCTACCAGGCCGAGACGGCGATGAACATCGTGTTCGAGCCGATCATGCCGCTGACGCCGCTCACCGTACCGGGCCTCGCGCAGGGCGCGGCCGCCCAGGCGATGGGGGAGGCGGCCGCCGCGGCGCCGGCCACCGCGCTGCGCAACCTCGTCTTCACCCAGGTCTCCGCACAGGCAGCGGTGGGCACGGTGGTGATGCAGGCCGAGCGGGCGGCCTCGCAGGGGCACCGGGGCGCCCAGAGCGCGGAAACCCGCGCCCGCCAGGCCGAGGCGACCCAGCAGGGGACGCAGCTCGGCACCCAGATGGTCGGGCAGGTGGTGTCGGGCGTCGCCCAGCTGCCACAGCAGGCCACCCAGCTGATCAACCAGTCGGTCCAGCAGCTGACCCAGCCGCTGCAGCAGGTGTCCTCGATCTTCGGCCGGCTCGGCGCATTCGGTGGCGAACGGGCGCAGCTCGGGTTGCTGGGCGCGAGCCCGTTCTCCAACCACCCGCTCGCCGGGGGCAGCGGCCCGGCCGCCGGGGCCGGGTTGGTGCGGGCGGCGTCGATCCCGGGTGCCGGCGGAACCGGACCGACGACGGCGCTCGTCGCGGACCTGCTGGGAGGCAGGGGAACCGAGGGATCGAAGGCGGTGCCGGTCGGGGCGATGACGGCCGCGACCGGCGCCGGCCGGGCACCGGTCGGGCCGGGAGCACCGGTGGGAATCACCGGACAACGCGTGACCGGCGGGGGGAACAAGGCGGGCCTGAAGGTCCCCGCACCGCTGCGCCACGACCTGTCCGAGGACGACGACGACTGGTAGTCGCGTCGCGTGGACTTGCGGGCCTTGGGGGCCGGCAGGACTCGTCATCGCATGGCGAGGGCAGAGGAAGAACAACGGGAGGGAGAGGACAAGACCATGGCGCTGAGTGCTGAAGTCGCGGCCCTTGCCAAGGAGGCGGGGAACTTCGAACGCATCGCGACCGAACTGAAGGCATTGATCGGCTATGTGGAGAACACCGCGGCGTCGCTCGGGATGAACATGTCCAGCAGCGGGGCGGGAACCTCCGCGCAACAGGCGCTGCAACGGTTCCACGAGGCGGCGATGCGCCAGAAGCAGCAGCTCGACGAGATCTCGGCCAACATCCACAACGCGGGTGTGCAGTACACCACGACCGACGACGACCAGGCCGGCGCGCTCGCCTCGTCGATGAACCTGGGCTTCTGAGCCGCCGACGACCGACCGGACAAACAAAGGGGGATTTCGATGTCGGACAACATCGTCTACAACTTCGCCGGAATCGAGGGTGATTCGGGTGACATCCAGGGCGTCGTGCGGGCGACCGCGCAACTGCTGAGCGAAGGTGAGCAGTCGCTGGCCGCGCTTGCCGCGGTGTGGGGCGGGACGAGTTCGGAGACCTACCAGAGCCTCCAGCAGCGTTGGAACAGCAACGAGGCCGAGCTCATCGCCGCGCTCGAGGACCTGGGCCACAAGATCGCCGAGGCCGGGGTCTCGATGGCCCGGACCGAGGCGATGGTCACCAACACCTTCAGCGCCTGACCCGATCGAACACGCCGGTGGGCGAGCGATTCGGGGCTGTTGCCCGGCTCGCCCACCGCGTGCTCACCGCGCACCGCTACCCGAGGGGAGAAAGATGTCGGCCGATTACGACCGGCTGTTCAGGGCCGACGACGCCGAGCGGACGGAGGACCACACCGTGCTCGTGGACCGCGAGACGGTGCTCGCGGCGACCTCCGGCGCGCCGCCGCCCGACGGGGCGGACGACCTCGCGAAGTCGCCGACCGTGCCGGTCGCCACCACGACCGCCCCGGCCGCATCCGTGCATCCCGTGCCGCAGAACGAGGTCACCACACAGCTGCCCGTCACCGACCCGAAAATGCCGCCACCGCCGCCGAATCCACTGCTGCGGGTGCCGCAGACCGCCGCGGTGCCGGACGGGCCGCGGTTCGAGGCGCCGCCGGCCCACCCGATGGCGACCACGCTGCCCCCGCCGATGCCGACGGCTGTGCCGGCGCCCGCGCCGCACTTCGCCGATCCGGGTGTGGAGCGCAACGGCTGGCACCCCGCGCCGCCGGCTGCGGCACCCGCGGCGGCCGCGATCGGAGAACACCGGGCGATCGACGCGCTGTCGCACGTCGGGGTGAAATCCGCGGTCAAGATGCCGTCCCAGCGCGGTTGGCGGCACTGGCTGTATCTGCTGACCCGGATCAACCTCGGCCTGTCCCCGGACGAGCACTACGAGCTCGAACTGCACACCCGCATCCGGCGGAACGCCCGGGACTCCTACCAGATCGGGGTGTTCGGGCTCAAGGGCGGTGTGGGCAAGACCGCCGTCACCGTCGCCCTCGGGTCGGCGCTGAGTTCCATTCGCGGCGATCGGATTCTGGCCGTCGACGCCGACCCGGACGGCGGTAACCTCGCCGATCGGGCGGGACGCCAGTCGGCCGCCACCATCGCGGATCTGCTCGCCGACAAGCAGTTGGCGCGCTACAACGACATCCGGGCCTACACCAGCATGAACGCCGCGAACCTCGAGGTGCTCGCCGGCGAGGAGTACAGCGGCGCGCGGCGGGAGTTCAACGCCGAGGACTGGAACAGCGCGACGCACATCGTGTCGCGCTACTACAACCTGGTGCTCGCCGACTGCGGATCGGGCCTGTTCGAATCCGCCGCCCGCGGGGTGCTGTCCACGGTGTCGGGCATGGTGATCGTCGCCAGCGCCTCGATCGACGGGGCCCGGCAGGCCGCGGTCACGATGGACTGGCTGCGCCAGAACGGGTACCAGGACCTGCTCAGCCGCGCCTGCGTGGTGATCAACCAGGTGGTCCCGGGTCGGCCGAACATCGACGTGAAGGACCTGGTGCAGCAGTTCGAGCGGCATGTCGCGCCTGGGCGGGTGGTCGTGCTGCCGTGGGACAAGCACATCGCCGCCGGCACCGAGCTCCAATGGGATCTGCTCGGGAAGACCTTCCGGCGCCGGATCGTCGAGCTCGCCGCGGCGCTGTCGGACGACTTCGACAGGCTCGAACGACGGTGACCGCGCCGGCCGCCGCCCCGGAGGCGCCGAGCGTCACGCCCGGACGCCCGGCGACCACGCGGGTCACCATCCTGACCGGTCGCCGGATGACCGACCTGGTGTTGCCCGCGACGGCTCCGATCGAGACCTACATCGACGAAACCGTCTCGGTACTGGCCGAGGTGCTCGACGGCACCCCGGCCGACGTGCTCGGCGGCATCGACTTCAAGGCACAGGGTGTCTGGGCGTTCGCCCGCCCCGGGGCGCCGCCGCTGAAGTCCGACGAATCACTCGACGACGCCGGTGTGGTCGACGGTGCGCTACTGACCCTCGTGTTGGTGAGCCGCACCGAGCGGTACCGGCCGCTGGTCGAGGACGTCATCGACGCGATCGCAGTGCTCGACGAGAGCCCGCGGTTCGACCGGGCCGCGCTGCACCGCTTCGTCGCCGTGGTGATCCCGTTGGTGGCGGCGGTGGTCGCAGCGGTGGCGTTGGTGGCCTGGCCGTACAGCGGCCGGCTCTGGTGGTGGGCCATCGGCCTGTGCGTGCTGGGGCTGGGGCTGCTCGGCGGCGGTGTGCTCGCCCGGCTGCGCTACGGCGATGTCGGGTTGGCCGAGAGCCTGCTGCTGGCGTCGGTTGCACCACTGGCATGTGGTGCCGCGCTGGCGGTTCCGCTGCCGCGCGGAACCGACCGGCTCGGTGCGCCGCAGCTCGCGGCCGCCGGGTTCGTGGTGTTGCTGATCGCGGTTGCCGGCCGCGGCGGGCCACGCCGACGCGCCGAGCTCGCCTCGTTCGCCGCGGTCACCGCGTTGGGGGTGACCGCCGCGGCGATCGCCTACGGCTATGGCTGGCAGTACTGGGTTCCGCCCGGAGCCATCGCCTTCGGGCTGGTCGTGGTGACCAACGCGGCCAAGCTCACCGTCGCGGTGGCCCGGATCGCGCTGCCGCCGATCCCCGCACCCGGCGAGACGGTCTCCAACGAGGAGCTGCTCGATCCCGTTGCCACGCCGGAACTCGACGACCAGGAGACCTCGACCTGGCAGGCGATCCTGGCGTCGGTGCCGGAATCGGCCCAGCGCCTGCAGGATCGCAGCGATCTGGCCAAGCAGCTGCTGATCGGATTCGTCGCCGCCGGTGCCCTGGTGCTCGCGGCCGGCGCGATCACTGTGGTGGTTCCGGGGCACTTCTTCGTGCACAGCCTGATCGTCGCCGGTCTGGTCACGGTGACCTGTGGGTTCCGCTCCCGGCTGTACGCCGAACGGTGGTGTGCCTGGGCGTTGTTAGCCGCTGCGGTCGCGGTTCCGACCGGTGTCACCGTGCGGTTGTGCCTGTGGTATCCGCAGCTGGCGGGTCTCCTGCTGGCCGGCTACGTCGCGGTCGCCGCGGTGGTGTTGATCGTGATCGGGGCGACCCGGCGGGTGCGTCGCATCTCGCCGGTGACCAAGCGGATGCTCGAACTGCTCGACGGTGCAGCCATCGCGGCGACCGTCCCGATGCTGTTGTGGATCGCCAGTGTGTACGACCTGCTGCGGAATCTGCGGTTCTGACCGACGGAGACGGCGATGATGGAACGGGACTTCGACGACGACCTCACCGACGACCTGTCGGGTGACAGTCTTGCCGCGGCACTGGATTTCTCCGCGCCGGAACCGGACGCCGATGAACTCGCCGCGATGCACGAGCTGCTCGACGGCGAGTTCGCGACGGTGACGAACCCGCCGGGGACGATCACCGTCATCGCGGCGATGGACGGGTCGGTGCGGTACATGGAACTCGCGTCGAGCCTGACCGGGATGACCGAGGCCGAGCTCGCGCAGGAACTGCTCGCCGTCGCCCGTGTCGCCATGATCAAGGGGCGGGCCGGGCAGTACGAGATGCTGTTCGAGGGGATGTCGGCGGAGCAGGAGCCGGCGATGATCCGGGATTTCCTGCAACACACGCTGGGGTTGCCCACCCCTGAGCAGGCCGCCGAGGCGGAGGCGGCGATGGTGAGGCGCTATGTCTGAGCGCCGTTCCGAGAAGCACCGGGAGCGCACCGGAGGCGGGTGATGAGTGACGGGGATCTGTGGGTCGATCCGGATCAGTTGTACTGGACGCCGGCGGACGTCACGGTGCCCGGCGTGCCGGCGGTGACGCCCGGCGCCGATCCGATGAGCCAGTTGATCGCGGCGGTGATGCCGACGATCGCCGACGAGGTGACCCGGCGGGTGGCCGAGACCCGGGCCCGCGAGGAACGATTCGCCGACAACCTCGCCGCAGCCAGGGCCGCCTACCAGGACAGCGACGCGGAGAGCGGACAGCATCTGCAGACCGCCGCCGAGACATTCGACGCCCCCGGTTACACCCCGCCGGCCCCGCCCGGAGGAGCCGCGGATCCTGCCGCCGGGGCGCAGCTCAACCAGCTCAGCCAGCTGATGGGGATGTCCATGCAGATCGCCCAGCAGGCCGCCCAGATCCCGATGTCGCTGATCGGGATGGCGGCGGCGGCGCCGCAGGGCATCATGCAGGGCCTCCAGGGCGCGGTGCAGCAGGTCGGCGCGCTCGCCGAGATGGACGCCGCCGCGGAGGCGGCGCCGGCCGAACCCGTCGAGGCGGCCGAGGGGATGGTCGAAATCGAACCTGCGGAGCGGGAATCCGCCGATGCGACCGCCGGCCAGGGGGCGGGGGAACGGGCCCCCGCCCCACCGGCGGAGGACCGTGAGCCCGCCCGCGAGCCCGTCGAGGAACGACGCGTGCCGGCGCAGACCAGACCCGCGCAGTCGGCGTCCGTGGAGGGTCTGTGATGACTCGGATGCCGCAGACGGGTGGTTTCTGGGCTCCGGATCCACCGGGGGCGTGCTCGAAGCCGCCCGGGGTCATGGTGACGGTTGCCGGGCGGTTGCGGGCTGATGCCGGCGAGTCGGTGCCCTTGGGGGCGCTGTGACTGGACGTTTCGAGGGTGCGGTGCAGGGTGCTGGACAACACTGTGGGGACCAGCGTCGGGCATGTGGGGAGGGTCGCTGATGAGTCAGATGCCGCCGCCGGAGGGTTCCTGGGTTCCGGGGCCGTTGGGGTCATGGCCGCAACCGGCCACGGTGCAGTGGCCTCCGCCGCGACCGCCCAGGCGTGGTGGGGCGTTGAAGTGGGTGCTCGGTGCGGTGGCGTTGCTGGCGGTGATCGGACTGACGGTTGTGGTGACCCTGGCGGTGGTCGGACGGGGTGGAGGTTCGTCGGAAGAGGCTGCCGGCGGCGGGGATTCGGAT
>NZ_CALDGS010000159.1 GCF_937941905.1 uncultured Mycolicibacterium sp.
TTGCCGCGCACACGTCCTGACGCGAGCAGTAAGGGACCGTCCTTCTGACAGCTAGGTGCAGCAGTTGGGGTCGAGGACGACGCAGAGTGCCTGCAGGGCTTCGGGTTTGACGCGGTGAAAGACGTTCATGCCGCGCCGGTCGGAGATCACCAGCCCGGCTTTGCGGAGCTGGCCCAGGTGGTGGCTGACGGTGGATTCACTCAGGTCGAGCACCGCGGCCAGATCGCCGCTGGTCTCTTCGCCGGGGCGTGAGCTGAACAGCAGCGACATCATCTTGACCCGCACCGGGTCGGCGAGCGCCTTGAGCCGCATCGCGACCTGCAGGGCATCGGCGTCGCTGATCGGGCCCGCGGCGACCGGGGCGCAGCACACCGGGGCGGACATGTCGATCACGGGCAGCGCTTTGGGCATGACCCCATCCTGCCACCTGTCTTGACATATATCAAAAAGGTGGCATCCTGAGGTCGACGCGCCAGTTCGATATATGTCTCATCCCTAGTGGGAGGTCCATCATGTCCCGTATGCAACTCGCCCTCAACGTCGATGACCTCGACGAGGCGATCACGTTCTACACCAAACTGTTCGGCGTCGACCCCGCCAAGGTCAAGCCCGGCTATGCCAACTTCGCCGTCGCCGAGCCGCCGCTGAAGCTGGTGCTGCTGGAAAATCCCGGTAAGGGCGGCACCATCAACCACCTCGGCGTCGAGGTCCAATCCAGCGACAAGGTGCACGCCGAGATCGCCCGCCTGACCGGCGAGGGGCTGTTCACCGATGAGGAGATCGGCACCACGTGTTGCTTCGCCACCCAGGACAAGGTCTGGGTGACCGGGCCGGCCGGAGAGAAATGGGAGGTCTACACGGTGCTGGCCGACTCCGACACCTTCGGCACCAGCCCACAGCACCTCGACGATTCCGCCGACGGCGAGGGTGGGGTGTGTTGCGGCGGAGCCTCCAAGGAGGCTGACCCCGCCGCAGCGTCCTGTTGCTAGCCGATCGCACCTGCCGCGGCCGTGGTCACATGGCCGCGGCAGGCGCATGATCGGGGCATGGACCGCGATGCCATCGCTGCCGATCTGGAGCGCGCGCGTGTCACGTTCCACCAGCTACTGGCGGCCGCCGGCCCCGACGACTGGGATGCGCCGACGCGCGGAACCCGGTGGACCAACGAACAATTGCTGTTCCACATGGTGTTCGGCTACATGGTCGTGCAGCGGCTGCTGCCCCTGGTGCGGGTGATGGGCCGACTACCTGACCGCGTCAGCGGGGCATACGCCCGGTTGCTCAACGCCGCGACCACGCCGTTTCATCAAATCAACTACTACGGATCATGCGCCGCCGCCATGGTCTACAACCGGCGCAGGATGGGCGCCAAACTCGACCGGGTCATCGACTCACTGCAACACCGGCTCGCCCGCGAGACCGACGACACCCTGCGGCGCGGCATGCATTTCCCGCCGGAATGGGATCCGTTCTTCTCCGACTACATGATGCTGGAAGACGTCTACCGCTACCCCGGGCGCCACTTCGACTTCCACGCCGCCCAACTCACCTTCACCTGACGTTTCATTTGCCAACAACTTCGATATCCGTCAATATTGATGTATGTCGAAGTCGCAGGAGTCGTTGACCGACGGGGACGCGTGCTGCCCACCCGGGGCGCTGCTGCGCGAACCCCTTACCGCCGCGGACGCGGCGGACATGGCGGTCAAACTCAAAGCGCTGGCCGATCCGGTACGCCTGCAGCTGTTCTCCGCGATCGCCAGCCACGCCGGTGGTGAGGCCTGCGTCTGCGACATCTCCGCCGACATCGAGGTGTCACAACCGACCATCAGCCACCACCTCAAAGTGCTGCGCGACGCCGGGCTACTGACCTCACAGCGCCGGGCCTCCTGGGTGTACTACGCCGTGGTGCCCGACGCGCTGGCCAGCCTCGCCGTCCTGTTCGGCATTGACGCAGCCGCCGGGGTGTCGGCATGACCGACACCACCACCCCGGCCCCAGCGGTCGTGGGCAAGCTCTCCACCCTGGATCGGTTCCTGCCGCTGTGGATCGGCGCGGCGATGGTCGCCGGGTTGCTGCTGGGCCGCTGGGTTCCCGGCTTGAACACCGCGCTGGAAAGCGTTCAGCTGGACGGGATTTCACTACCCATCGCTCTTGGCCTGCTCATCATGATGTACCCGGTGCTGGCCAAGGTCCGCTACGACCGCCTCGACACCGTCACCGGCGACCGCAAGCTGCTGCTGTCCTCACTGGTCCTGAACTGGGTGCTCGGCCCCGCGCTGATGTTCGCGCTCGCGTGGCTGCTGCTGCCCGACCTGCCCGAATACCGGACCGGCCTGATCATCGTCGGCCTGGCCCGCTGCATCGCCATGGTCATCATCTGGAACGACCTGGCCTGCGGCGACCGGGAAGCCGCCGCCGTCCTCGTGGCGCTCAACTCGATCTTCCAGGTCATCATGTTCGCCCTGCTGGGCTGGTTCTATCTGTCGGTGCTGCCCGGCTGGCTCGGCCTGGAACAGACCACCATCGACACCTCCCCGTGGCAGATCGCCAAGTCCGTGCTCATATTTCTGGGCATCCCGCTGCTGGCCGGCTACCTGTCGCGCCGGCTCGGCGAGAAAACCAAGGGCCGTGACTGGTACGAGGCCAAGTTCCTGCCCCGGATCGGGCCGTGGGCGCTCTACGGGCTGCTGTTCACTATCGTGATTCTCTTTGCGCTGCAAGGCGACCAGATCACCCACCAACCGTTCGACGTCGCCCGCATCGCCCTGCCGCTACTAGCGTACTTCGCGATCATGTGGGGCGGAGGCTACCTGCTCGGCACCATGCTCGATCTCGGTTATGAGCGCACCACCACCCTGGCGTTCACCGCCGCGGGCAACAACTTCGAACTCGCCATCGCCGTCGCGATCGCCACCTACGGCGCCACCTCCGGCCAAGCCCTGGCCGGCGTCGTCGGCCCGTTGATCGAAGTCCCGGTCCTGGTCGGGTTGGTCTACGTGTCCTTGGCGTTGCGCAACCGGTTCCACCACCACACCTCCCAACACCTTCCTGCCGACGGCTCGACGACGAGAACGGAACCCAATCCATGACTGACAGCCCCGTCACCCACGAGCTTCGCCACGATCTGTCCATCGACCAGCAACTCGCCCTGAAAACCGCGGCGACCCGGCTGGGCGGTGAGTTCGATGGCACCTTCGGTACCGAAACCATCGAACGGTTCTTGCATTCGTCCTACGACCAGTTCGCCGGCCGGGCCACCATTCCGAACTTCCTGCCGCTGTTGGCCGAACGGTTCGCCCGCCAACGCCTGCACGCCCTGGCGAGAGTGGAAGGAAAGATCAGCGACGGCAAACCGACCGTGTTGTTCCTGTGCACCCACAACGCCGGCCGCTCGCAGATGGCGCTGGGCTACTTCACCCACCTGGCCGGTGACCGGGCCGTCGCCTGGTCCGGTGGATCCGAACCCGGCAACGAGATCAACCCCGCCGCGATCGCTGCCATGCACGAAGTCGGTATCGACATCACTGGCGAATACCCCAAACCCTGGACCGACGAAATTGTGCAGGCGGCCGACGTCGTCATCACCATGGGCTGCGGGGACGCCTGCCCGATCTTCCCCGGGAAACGCTACGAGAACTGGGAACTGCCCGACCCCGCCGGCCAGGGCCTCGACGCCGTCCGCCCGATCCGCGACGACATCGAAGAACGCGTCCACCGTTTGTTGGCCGACCTGAACGTGCCCGTCACCCGGTAGCCGCGAAAACCTCAAGGGAACACACCGAATATGGCTGACACATCAGTGTTGTTCGTCTGCGTCAGTAACGCCGGAAAATCGGTCATGGCCGCCGGGCTCATGCGCCAGATCGCCGGACCGACCATCCACGTCAGCTCGGCGGGCACCCGCGCCAAGACCGCCGTCAACGACCTCTCGGTACAAGCCTTGGCAGAAGTCGGCGTCGACATCAGCGACCATCAGCCCGCCCAACTCACCGCGCAGATGCTCGACGACGCCGACCTGGTCGTCATCGTCGGCAGCCAAGCCCACCTCGACGAGTACTGTCCCGGCGTCACCATCCAGCGGTGGGATACCGACGAACCCTCCTTGCGCGGCATCGACGGAATCGACCGCATACGAATCATCCGCGACGACATCACCACGCGCGTCCAGGCCTTGGCCGCCAACCTTTCCACCGCGATCACACCACCCACCGGCCAGCCATCCCGATCCAACGCGCGTATTGAGCGAAGCTAGATGTATGCGTGTGGAACTTCTCACGAGCCCGGGATGTCCGAATGCGGCGGCGGCTCGGCGCTTGCTCGCCGAGTGTCTGTCTGAGGTTGATATCGCTGAAGATGTGGTGGTGGAAAGGGTCGGTGGATATCCATCGCCAACAGTGCTCGTTGATGGTATGGATGTCATGAAGCCGGGCACTGAGCTGGCAGCTGATGCGTGCCGATTGGACCTTCCGACCAGGGATCGCGTGCTGGCGGCGCTTCGGAGTGCGACGCCGTTGACGTGATCGATCCGGGGTCTTACCCCGATGTTGCGGCCCCGAGTTCAGCTGGCTGCCGTGGTCTTCTGGTTGCGGGTGTGGGCCAGCCGGTGGGAGTCGGTTCCGGTTTCGATGATGGTGCCCCCGAGGGGCTTGGTGCGTCCGGCGCGCACGCCGTTGGCGATGACGACGATTTCGGCGAGTTCGTGCACCGCGACGACCGCGGCCAGCCCGAGGACACCGGTGAGGGCGAGCGGAATGAGCACCGTAATCAATGCCAGTGAGAGGCCGACGTTTTGCAGCATGATCCGCCTCGCGCGCCGCGCGTGGGCCAGTGCTTGGGTGAGGTGGCGCAGGTCTTCACCCATCAGCGCGACGTCGGCGGTTTCGATGGCCACGTCGGTGCCCATCGCGCCCATGGCGATACCCAAATCGGCAGTGGCCAGGGCCGGGGCGTCGTTGACGCCGTCACCGACCATGGCCGTCGAGGAACGTTGGCGCATTTGACCAATTAGCGCGGCTTTGTCTTCGGGCCGCAGATCGGCATGCACGACCTCGATGCCCACCTGCTTGGCCAATGCGTGGGCGGTCGCTTGGTTGTCACCGGTGAGCATGGCCACCTGATACCCGCCGCGGCGCAGCTGGGCGACGACGTGGGCGGCTTCGGGCCGCAGCTCATCGCGCACCGCGACTGCCCCGATGATCTGGTCGTTGTCTTCGATGAGCACGGCGGTGGCGCCGGCGGCCTGCATGGCCGCGACCTGGCCGGCCAGCGGGCCGGGGTCAAGCCAGCCGGGGCGGCCCAGCCGCAATCGACGGCCATCCCGCGCGCCGGTCAACCCGGCACCGGTGACCGCCTGCACGTCATCAGCCGGTTGCACGGGGCCCTGCGCGGCGGCGAGAATCGCTGCCGCGAGGGGGTGTTCGCTGCGGGCCTCCAACGCCGCCGCCACATCCAGCACGTGCTCGCGGGTGGCGCCGTTGGTGGTGGCGACGTCGATGACGGTGGGTGCGTTGGCGGTCAGGGTGCCTGTCTTGTCCAGCGCGATCGTGCGGACCGCGCCCAGGGCTTCCAGCGCCGCCCCGCCCTTGACCAAGACACCGAGCTTGCTAGCCGCGCCGATCGCGGCGACCACCGTGACCGGCACCGAGATCGCCAGCGCGCAAGGAGAGGCCGCCACCAACACCACCAGGGCACGTTCGATCCACACCAGCGGATCGCCCAACACGCTGCCGATGGCGGCGATGAGGACCGCGGCGATCATGATCGCGGGGACCAGGGGTTTGGCGATGCGGTCGGCCAGGCGCTGGGCTTCGCCCTTGCGGGACTGCTCGGCCTCCACGATCGCCACGATGCGGGCCAACGAGTTGTCAGCAGCAGTGGACGTGACCTCAACCTCCAGCACGCCGGTGCCGTTGATCGACCCGGCGAACACCTCATCACCGGGCCCGGCCTCTACCGGCACGGATTCGCCGGTGATGGCCGAAACATCCAGCGCCGTGCGCCCCGACACGATCGTGCCGTCGGTGGCGACGCGTTCGCCGGGCTTGACCAGCATCCGGTCACCCACCGCCAACTCTGCTGGGGCGATGGTGGTTTCGGTACCGTCGCGGAGCACGGTGGCCTCATCGGGCACCAGCGACAACAACGCCCGCAGACCTCGGCGGGTGCGGGCGAGGGAGTATTCTTCGAGGCCCTCGCTGATGGAGAACAGGAACGCCAGCATGGCGGCCTCGCCGACCTCGCCGAGGATCACCGCGCCGACCGCGGCGATCGTCATCAGCGTGCCGACCCCGATCTTGCCCTGTGCCAGCCGGCGCAGCGTCGAAGGCACGAACGTGTAGGCACCGATCACCAAGGCGAGCGCATACAGGCCGATTTCGACCGCATGGGGGCCGCCGGACCAGCCGACCACATAGCCGGCCAAAAGCACCACGCCCGCCACCGCGGCGGCGCGCAGTTCGGTGATCTCCCAAAGCCGTTCGGGTTCCTGCTCGTCCTCGCCGGGGCGGTCGTCGCTGCCGCAGCCGCACGCCTCACTCATCGCCCAACCTTCTTCCGCTCAGTCGGGTGGCCGTAGTTGGGGCACAACGCCACCGCGTTGCCGGTGGCCTCCAAGACAGCTTCGGCGGCCCGCAACATGTCCAGTAGTTCCGGGCGGGCCAGCCGATACACCGAGGCGCGGCCCTGCGGCCGGAAATCCACCAGCCCGCAGTCGCGCAGGCACGCCAGATGCGCCGACACCGTCGACTGCGCCAACCCCAACTCGCCGGTCAGATCCACCACCCGCGCCTCACCGACCGCCAGCCGGCGCAGGATCGCCAACCGGGTGCCATCCGAGAGGCTGTGAAACAACGCCGTCGCCGCATCCACATTCCCGCACATCGCGGGATCGACCGAACCACTTTTCATCGCCACACGACGATGATAGCGTCCAACACTATTGATCGGTCAACCCCGCCAACATCGATACAACCCGATGGATGAGGACGCAGGGCGGGGACGGGCCGACCGGGAAGGAGCAGGCGATGGCACTGACTGCACTGGGCCTGTTCGCGATGTTGATGCTGGTGATCGGGGCCTGTCGGCGCCGGATCCAGCTGGCCCGCATCGGCGACAGCGGCAACCGGCGGGGTTGGCGGCCCGACGGCACCCTGGAATGGTGGGCGCTCGCGCTCGCCGACGTGGGCTATCTGCTGGTCGGCGTCGGCGCCCCAGCGGCGGCCCTGGCCGGGCTCGCCCCACTGCGTTTCGCCGACCATCTGCTGGTTCATGCGACTGGGATCGCGGTTGCGGTGGTGGGCATCGGGCTGACCTTGCAGGCCCAGCTGGGGTTGGGGGCCTCGTGGCGGATCGGGGTTGATGAGACCGAACGCACCGAGCTGGTCACCGGCGGCCCGTTCGCGATTGTGCGCAACCCGATCTTCACCACACTGCTGCTCACCCTGACCGGCCTGACGCTGATGGTGCCCAACCCGATAGCGATCGCCGGCCTGCTGATCGCGATCGCCGGCATCCAGCTGCAGGTGCGCGAAGTGGAAGAGCCCTACCTGCGCCGCGTCCACGGCCACACCTACCGCGACTACACCACCCGAGTGGGGCGCTTCCTACCGTGGCTCGGCCGCACCAGAGATGAGACCAATGATGCTGCCCGACACTACACCTGACTTCGACACGGTCGAGGCGACGGCGGCGTTTGTCGACCTGGCCGGCTACAGCATCCTCACCGAAATCTGCGGCGACCACGAAGCCGCCCAGCTCGCCGCGCGGCTTGCCGACCTGGCACAGGCTGCACTACAACCGGGCGTGAGGCTGGTGAAGACGATCGGGGACGCGGTCATGTTGACCGCCGACACACCCACCCAGATGCTGGCCACCCTCACCGACCTGGCAGAGCAGGTCGCCGGCGAGGACGGGTTCCTGGCGCTGCGCGCCGGAATCCATCACGGACCCGTCATCGCCCGCGGCGGCGACGTGTTCGGCCACACCGTCAACATCGCCGCCCGCATCACCGCACTCGCCGGGGCCGGCCACGCCGTGATCACCGACCCGATCGCGGCTGCCGCTACCCGACAAGGCCTGTCCACCCCAGCGATCGGTGCTCCGCCGCTGCGCAGCATCACCACCCCGATTCCGCTACACACGCTGGCCCTGACCGAGGCCCGCTACCCCCGCGACCCGGTCTGCGGCATGCGGATCAACCCGGAAACCGCCCGGGCGCGACGCCGCTACCAGGACCGGGATTGGTGGTTCTGCTCGACCGACTGCGCCCACCAATTCACCACCACCCCAAGCACTTACACATCGACACTCCCGGTCACCGCCAGTGAACGGCAGCCGACATGAGCCGCCCCTGGGGCCGCAACCGGCTCAAATTCGCCCTGGCCGGACCGCTGTTCGAAGCCGGCAACCGGTTCATCCCCGGCCGACCCCATGACCGGCTCGCCCAGCTCGTCGCCGACCAGAAACCGAAACGAGTGCTCGAACTGTGCGGCGGCACCGGCTACGCCGCCCGCCTGCTCGCCCGCAAATCCCCGAGCACACGAGTGGATTGCCTCGACATCTCCCCGGAAATGCTGGCCGTCGGCCGCCGCTACCTCACCCGCGCCGGGATCGGTACCGTGGCGCTGCATGAAGGTGACGCCGCCGCACTGCCGTTCGGCAATGACACCTTCGACGTGGTGATGAGCGTGTTCGGCTGGCACGAACTGCCCACCGACATCCGCCACCGCGCCATCGACGAAGCCATCCGCGTTCTACGTCTCGCCGGCCAGGTCATCGCCATCGACCTCGACCCACCACCCACCGCCCGCACCATCTTCGAGACCTACATGCGGCTCGCCGAACGACCCCACGCCCGCGACGTCCTGGGCACCGGCCTGGCCGACGCATTCACCGCACACGGACTGGCCGTCACCACCCATCTGCCCGCGCGCAGCTGGGCCGCCCCGTTCCAGATCGTCCACGCCCACAAAAGAGGTATCTGAATGGCGCGCACCAGCCGCATCCTGCTCACCGCGTTCGTCATCGCCGCCATGGCGATCGGGGCGCTGGTCTACCTGTCAGTGCGCGACCGCGACTCGACCACCACGGCACAGCCCGATACCGGCGAGGCCGGGCAGGTGGTGCGCGAGAACAGCCACCGACTCAACACGGTGCCCGACAGCACGGTGACGTTCGTGGAGTTTCTCGACTTCGAATGCGAGGGCTGCCGCGCGGTCTACCCAGAGATCGAAAAAGCGCGGGCCGAATACGGCGACCGGGTGAATTTCGTGATCCGCTACTTCCCGCTGCAAGCCCACGTCAACGCCGAGCGGGCCGCCCGCGCGGTGGAAGCCGCCGCCCAGCAAGGCCAACTGGAGGCGATGTATCGCAAAATGTATGACACCCAAGCCCAGTGGGGTGAAAAGCAAACCCCAGCCGATGACGTATTCCGCGGATTCGCAACAGAACTCGGCCTGGACATGGCCGAGTTCGACGCGGCCTACGCCAATCCCGCCACCCTCGAACGCATCCAACTCGACATGGCCGACGGCCGCGCCTTGGGCGTGCAGGGCACCCCGACCTTCTTCCTCAACGACACCCGCATCCAGCCACACAGCTATGAAGACCTAGCCCAGGCCTTCGATCAAGCGCTCGCCGAGAACTAGGCGCGGCCTGCCGCATCCATCGGCTTGACCGCCCCTCTCCACATCGACA
>NZ_CALDGS010000160.1 GCF_937941905.1 uncultured Mycolicibacterium sp.
GAAGTCGATGCTGCGCAACAAGGCCGCGGTCAGCGACATCCGCGACTTCACCGAGCAGAAGTTCCGCTCGGTGCTCGAGGAGCCGATGTACGAGGAGGGCACCGGCGACCGCACCAGGGTCCGGCGTCTGCTGCTGACCAGCGGCAAGCTCTACTACGAGCTCGCCGCCCGCAAGGCCAAGGAGAAGCGCGACGACGTGGCGATCGTGCGCATCGAGCAGCTCTACCCGCTGCCGCCGCGGCGGCTGCGGGCGACGCTCGAGCAGTACCCGAACGTCGCCGAGTACTTCTGGGTGCAGGAGGAGCCGGCCAACCAGGGCGCGTGGCCGACGTTCGGCCTGGTGCTGCCGGAGATGCTGCCCGACATCCTGACCGGGATCCGGCGGATCTCGCGGCGGGCGATGTCGGCGCCGTCGTCGGGCTCGTCGAAGGTGCACGCCGTCGAGCAGCAGGAGATCATCGACGAGGCGTTCGCCTGACGCACCCCCGTAGCGCGAGCGACCGTGTCTGCCCGGCGACACGCCGGGGCCGACCCGGTCGCTCGCGCCGTTCCGGGGACCGGTCGGGCGCGGTTCAGACGAGGTTCAGCCACTCCAGCGGGATCGGCGAGCGGCCGTCGGCCAGCGCGGCGACCGCGCCGGGACAGAACACCGAGATGGCGATCCCGGTGAACATCGTGGCCGCGCCCAGCGGGTAGCCGAGCTCCTCGGCGACCCGGCCCGCCAGGTCGGCGGCCCGCTGGCCGGGTTCGGCCAGCCGCGGGCAGACCTCCTGACCCACCGCCGCCGCCCGGGCCGGATCGATGTGGGTCAGGCCGCGGTTCTGCAGGGCCCGCAGGAAGACGTCCACGCCGGTGTCGGCCTGCGCCGGGGTCGCGACCGCGCCGGTCGCGCCCAACAGCCCGGCGGACAGCGCCACGGCGCCGAGGGTCGCGATGCGGTTGCGCTTCATATCCGCATGATCGCCGCCCGGTCACGCACCGTTACCGCGGGGCAGGTCCGCCTCCGTGCGCCGAAACGCACCTTCGGGCGCGCGCAGGGCGGGTTATCGCGCCGAAACGCACCTTTGGGCGGTCATGGCAACCGGGACCGGCGGTACCGGGTACTCTCGGGGTTCGGACAACCGACGAGTAGGGAGTGCGCGATGGTGGAGGGCTTCGCCGGCAAGGTCGCGGTGGTGACGGGTGCGGGTTCCGGGATCGGCCAGGCACTCGCGCTGGAGTTGGCCCGCTCCGGGGCGCGGGTCGCGATCAGCGACGTCGACACCGAGGGGCTGGCCGCCACCGAGGAGCGCCTGCGCGCCATCGGCGCCGACTACCGCAGCGACCGGCTCGACGTCACCGAACGGGAGGCGTTCGCCGAGTACGCCGCCGCGGTCGCCGACCACTTCGGCCGGGTCAACCAGGTCTACAACAACGCCGGCATCGCCTACGCCGGCGACATCGAGAAGACCTCGTTCAAGGACTTCGAGCGGCTGATGGACGTCGACTACTGGGGCGTGGTGAACGGCACCAAGCTGTTCCTGCCGTACCTGATCGCCTCCGGCGACGGCCACGTCATCAACATCTCCAGCGTGTTCGGGCTGTTCTCGGTGCCCGGGCAGGCCGCCTACAACGCCGCCAAGTTCGCCGTCCGCGGCTTCACCGAGGCGCTGCGGCAGGAGATGCTGCTGGCCGGGCATCCGGTGAAGGTCACCACCGTGCACCCGGGCGGCATCAAGACCGGCATCGCCCGCAACATGACCGTCGCCGAGGGCCTCGACCGCGACGAGATCGCCCGCACCTTCGACACCCGGATGGCCTCCACCACCCCGGAGAAGGCGGCCCGGGTGATCCTCGACGGCGTGCGCCGCAACAAGGCACGGGTGCTCGTCGGCACCGACGCCAAGGTGCTCGACCTGATCGTGCGGGTCACCGGGTCCGGCTACCAGCGGCTGTTCACCACGGTGCTGCGCCGGCTGCCCCAGGTGCACTGAGCCCCTTCCCCGCGCGGAAGAACGGCCGGGGCGCTACCGGCCCAGGGGGTGGGCGGCGATCCAGGACTCGGCCACCGCGGCCGGGTCCTCGCCGGCGGCCACCTTGCGGCGCATCTCGGCCAGCGCCTCGGTGTCGAGCACCCCGGCCACCTCGTTGAGCGCGAGCACCTGCCGCTCGTCGAGCTCGTTGCGCCGGTACAGCGGCACCAGGTTCTCCGCCCGCACCAGCGCGGTGCGGTCGGAGAGCACGACGAACTCCGACGGGGTGTCCGGCGCGGCGGTGGTGGTCCAGGCCGCGTTCACCACCCCGCCCCGCAGCGCCTCGAAAAGCCGTGCCGTATCCGGGAATTCACGCGGACGCCCGGGACGGCACACGCCCACCGCGGCCGGTGCGGCCACCCCGGCGGTGCCGGCGCGCAGCTGTCGGCAGTGCCGGGTCAGCGCGGTCAGGTCGCGACCGCCCCAGGCCGTGGCGGTCGCCTCGGTGACCGCCACCGCGGGTTTGTCCTCGGCCGACGAGGTGTAGTCGCCGGCCGCCACGCCCTCCGGCAGCGCCGAGACGAGTTCGCGGTAGACCTGCTCGGCGGCCCGCGCCGGCGACTCCGGATCCAGCTGTGCGAGCAGCCGTCCGGTGAACCCCGGGGCGACCCGCACCGCGCCGGAGTCCAGCGCGGCCAGCGGGTCGTCGACCGTCTCCACCCGGGCGGCGGTGCCGTGGTAGCGCAGCGCCGCCGCGTACAGGTGGGCGATCAGGGCGTGGTCGGGCCCGGGCCGGGCCCCGACCACCAGGCTCGGCGGCGCGGGGGCGGCGCAGCCGACGGCGAGCAGCACCAGCGCCGCGAGCGCCCCCAGCAGCGCCGGGACCGGCCGGCGTGGGGTCATCGGGTCGTTCGGGGGCTCATTCGGGTTCGACCGCGGCCGCCACCGCCGCCGCGACCGCCGGCGCGACCCGCGGGTCCAGCGCGCTGGGCACGATGTGGTCGCGGGCCAGGTCGTCGCCGACCACGCCGTGGATCGCCTCGGCGGCGGCCACCTTCATCCGCTCGGTGATCCGCCGCGCCCCGGCGTCCAGCGCCCCGCGGAACACGCCGGGGAACGCCAGCACGTTGTTGATCTGGTTCGGGAAGTCGCTGCGGCCGGTGGCCACCACCGCCGCGTACTTGCGGGCGACGTCCGGGTGGATCTCCGGGTCCGGGTTGGACAGCGCGAACACGATGCAGTCCGGCGCCATGGTCGCGATGAGGTCCTCGGGCACCAACCCGGCCGACACGCCGAGGAAGACGTCGGCGCCGGCCAGCGCCTCGGCCATCCCGCCGGTCAGGCCGCGCGGGTTGGTGCGCCGGGCCAGGTCGGCCTTGACCGGGTTGAGGTTCTCCCGGTCGCTGTGCACGATGCCCTGCGAGTCGAGCACCACGATGTCGCGCACGCCCTTGGCCAGCAGGATGTTCGTGCAGGCCACGCCCGCCGCGCCGGCGCCGGACACCACCACCTTCAGCGACGGGATGTCGCGGTCGAGCACCTTGGCCGCCCCGAGCAGCGCGGCCAGCACGACGATCGCGGTGCCGTGCTGGTCGTCGTGCATGACCGGGCAGTCCAGCGCCTCGATCACCCGCCGCTCGATCTCGAAGCAGCGGGGCGCGGAGATGTCCTCCAGGTTGACCGCGCCGAAGGTCGGGCGCAGCCGCACCAGGGTCTCGACGATCTCGTCCGGATCCTTGGTGTCCAGCACGATCGGGATGGAGTCCAGCCCGGCGAAGGCCTTGAACAGCGCCGCCTTGCCCTCCATCACCGGCAGCGACGCGGCCGCGCCGATGTCACCGAGGCCGAGCACCGCGCTGCCGTCGCTGACCACGGCGACCAGGCGGTGCGCCCAGGTGTACTTCGCGGCCAGCGTGTGGTCGGTCGCGATGGCGCGGCTGACCTGCGCTACCCCGGGGGTGTAGGCGATCGACAGGGCCCGCTGGGTGTCCAGCGGCGACTTCAGTTGGACCGAGAGCTTGCCGCCCTCGTGATGGGCGAAGATCTCGGCGTCGTCGACCTTGACCTGCGGGGTCCGCGGCTGCGACGACTGCTCAGGGGAGGGAACAGTGGCACTTTCCGACACGGCGCCAGGGTACTCGACGGCGCTCCGGCCGCGGCGCCCCTTCCCCGATTGCGGGGTTTGCCGGCTCAGTTCGGCGCGGCGGCCGGCCGGTCCGGATCGAGCACGTCCACGCCGTCGGCCGCCCACGCCTCCCGCATGGCGTCGGCGCCCTTGAGCCGCACCCAGGCGGCCTCGGTGGCGGTGATCGGGGTGGCCGACAGGATCCGCACCGGCTCGAGCGGCGCGGGCAGCGGCACGTCGGCGATGTCGCCGGTGCCGAGCAGGAACGCGGTGAACGGCGCGCCGCTCCACAGCGACCGGCCGAGATCGACCAGCGCGTCGGGCACCAGCACCAGGCCCTCGACGGCCGGGGCGGCGGCCAGCACCGCGATGGAGCGGGCCAGCCCGGCCGGGGTGGGCCCGCGCAACGCGACCACGACCTCGGCGCGCGGCCCGTGCACCGGGTCGGACACGAACGCCGCGGGGTCGCGCATCGGATAGGCCGAACAGCCCAGCGACACGTAGTGGACCACCCCGTCCGGCCCGGGCCCGAACCGCAGGATCTCGATGCGGTCGGCACCCAGGAAGGTCACGCTCGCCGAGTCCGGTTCGCCGTCGAGGCCGGCGCGGGCGAAATGCTCGCGCACATGGGCGCGGACGACGGGCAGGACGTCGGTCGCCACTACCGGCGCGGCGGGACGGTGAGGTTGGCGCCGGTGTCGCCGTCGAACAGCACCAGGCGGGCCGGGTCGAAGGCCAGCTGCAGCTGCTCGCCGGCGCGGGCCTGCGAGTCGGTGGACACCCGCGCGACGAACTCGTTCTCGCCCACCCCGCTCTCGGCGGCCAACTGGGCCAGCTGGGCCGAATGCGCGCCGGCGCCCTCGAGTTTGAAGTGCACGTACTTGTCCGCGCCGAGCGACTCGACGAGGTCCACCTTGATGTCGAAGGTGACCGCGCGCAGCTTGGCGTAGGTGTCCATCAGCGCGGCGTCCTCGATGTGCTCCGGGCGCAGCCCGGCGATGACGTTGCGCGCCAACGGATGCCGGTTGACCACGTCGAGCGTCTCGGCGGGCAGCAGCGCCTCGCCGAACGGCAGCCGCACCCCCACGTCGGTGAGGGTGGCCGGGAAGAAGTTCATCGCCGGCGAGCCGATGAAGCCGGCCACGAACAGGTTCGCCGGGGTGTGGTAGAGCTCGTCGGGAGTGGCGATCTGCTGGGCCTCGCCGTCGAGCAGCACCACCACCCGGTCGCCGAGGGTCATCGCCTCGGTCTGGTCGTGGGTGACGTAGACGGTGGTGGTGCCGAGCCGGTTCTGCAGCCGGGCGATCTCGGTGCGCATCTGCACGCGCAGCTTGGCGTCGAGGTTGCTCAGCGGCTCGTCCATCAGAAACGCCTTGGGGTTGCGCACGATTGCGCGCCCCATCGCCACCCGCTGCCGCTGGCCGCCGGACAGCTGGGCCGGGCGGCGGTCCAGCAGCTCGGTCAGGTCGAGGATCTTCGCGACCTCGTCGACCTTGCGGGCGATCTCGTCCTTCTTGACCTTGGCCAGGGTGAGCGGGAAGGCGATGTTCTGCCGCACGGTCATGTGCGGGTAGAGCGCGTAGGACTGGAACACCATCGCGATGTCGCGGTCCCTGGGCGCCTTCTCGTTGACCCGTTCGCCGTCGATGCGCAGCTCGCCGGAGGTGATGTCCTCCAGCCCGGCGATCATGTTGAGGGTCGTCGACTTTCCGCAGCCGGACGGGCCGACCAGGATGATGAACTCGCCGTCGGCGATGGTCAGCGACAGGTCCTTCACGGCCGTGGCGCCGTTGGGGTAACGCTTGGTCACCCGATCCAACACAATCTCGGCCATCGACTACCCCTTCACCGCGCCGGAGGTCAGCCCGGCGACGATCCGTCGTTGGAAAATGAGCACAAAGACGATGATCGGGATCGTAATCACCATCGCGCCGGCGGCGATCGATCCCGTCGGTTCCTCGAACTGCGAACTGCCGGTGAAGTTGGCGATGGCGACCGGGGCGGTGATGGCCCGGTCGGTGGCCGTCAGCGACAGCGCGAGCAGCAGGTCGTTCCAGGCGAAGATGAACACCAGGATGGCCGCGGTGACGATGCCCGGCGCGGCCAGCGGCGCGATCACCTTGGTGAAGGCCTGCAGCGGGGTGGCCCCGTCCATCTTGGCCGCCTTCTCCAGATCCCACGGGATCTCCCGGAAGAACGCCGAGAGGGTGTAGATCGCCAGCGGCAGCGCGAAGGTGATGTACGGGATGATCAGGCCCAGCCAGGTGTCGAACAGCCCGATGTGGCGCTCGATGTTGAAGATCGGTGTCACCAGCGAGATGTGCGGGAACATCGCGATCAGCAGCGCCACCCCGATGAGCAGTCGCTTGCCCGGGAAGTCCAGTCGCGCGATCGCGTAGGCGGCCATGCCGCCGATGACCACCGCGATGAAGGTGGTGATCAGCCCGACGCCGATGGAGTTGATCAGCGCCGAACTGAACGCGTTGCCCGAGAAGATCGCCCGGTAGTTCTCGAAGGTGATCTCCTCGGGAATGAACTTGCCGTCCTTGACCGTTGCGGTGGACTTCAGCGACAGACTCAGGATCCACAGCACCGGGGTCAAGGCGTAGATCAGCACCAGGACGTCGACGACGATCCAGCCGACGGCCCGGCGCGGGGTCACCCGTTCGGTGCTCACCTGACGCGTTCCTCCTGATCGGCACCGGGCGCGGATGCGCCGAAGATCTTGATGTAGATGAAGGCGATGACGGCCACGCTGAGGAACACCAGCACGCTGATCGCCGAGCCCAGGCCGAGGTTGAACGCCTTGAACAGGTTGTCGTAGCCCAGGATCGACACCGAGCCGGTGTCGTTGGCGCCGCCGGTGAGCACGTAGATGTTGTCGAAGATGCGGAACGCGTCGAGGGTGCGGAACAGCAGCGCCACCAGGATCGCCGGCTTGATCATCGGCAGGATCACCCGGGTCAGCCGCTGCCACGGCCCGGCGCCGTCGACGGCGGCGGCGTTGAGCAGCTCCTGCGGCACCAGCGCCAGCCCGGCCAGCAACAGCAGCGACATGAACGGGGTGGTCTTCCACACCTCGGCCAGCACCACCACCGCCAGCGACGGCAACTGCTCGGTCAGCGGCGCGGTGCCGTCGGGCAGCAGGTTGGCCAGATAACCGGTGCCCGGCGTCCAGGCGTAGTACCAGCTGTAGGACGCCGCGACGGTGACGATGCCGTACGGGATCAGGATGGCGGTGCGCACCAGCCCCTTGCCGAAGATGGTGCGGTGCATCACCAGGGCCAGCGCCAGGCCGAGCACGAACTCGATGGCCACCGACACCACGGTGATGCCCAGCGTCACCAGAAACGCCGTCCACCAGTACCGGTCGGACAGCACGGTGACGTAGTTGGCCAGCCCGACGAACTCGACGTCGTCGGGTTCGGCGAGGTTGTAGCGCTGCAGGCTGAGCCAGACCGCGTACAGGATGGGATAACCCGTCACCGCCAGCATGAGCACCACGGCCGGCGCGATGAGCAGGTAGGCCAGCCGGCGCTGGGCGCGGGTGTCGTCGGTGCGCCCCGGTCCGGCCGGGGCGGCGGTCGCGGTGGCGGTCACGGGATCAGCCCCTTACCGTCGATGGCCTTCTGCACCTGCTCGGCGAGCTCGTCGGCGGTGCGTTCCGGGTCGATCTTGGTGATCGGCGCCAGCGTCGCCGAGATCCGGGTCGACAGCGCCTGGTACACCGGGGTGGCCGGGCGCACCGCGGCGTTGGTCAGCTGGTCCCGGATGATCTGCCACTGCGGGTACTTCTTCTGGAATTCCGGGTCGTCGTAGACCGAGGTGCGCACCGCGGGCAGCCCGCCCTCGATGGAGGTCAGCTTCTGGTTCTCCACGCTGCGCAGGCAGCGCAGCGCCTCGAACGCCTCGGCCTTGTGCCGGGTGGTGCTGGCCACCGCGACGTTCAGCCCGCCCAGCGTCACCCGGGCCGGCTCGTCCGGGTTCACCCCCGGATAGTGGGCGAAGCCGAACACCTTCATCGTCTCGCCGTAGGCGCGGTCGAACTGCTCGTCGGTGGGCGAGAACATGCCGAGGTCGTTGATGCTGCCGGCCAGTGCCGGATCCTCGTCGAGCGGCAGGAACGGCACCCCGCCCTTGACCGCGTTCTCCAGCATCGACGGCAGCACGAACGGCCAGTTCACCTCGAGCGCGGCCTTGCCCTGCTCCAGCGCCAGTCGCGCGGTGCCCTCGTCGGTCTGGGTGATCGACGGGTCGGCGCCGGGCGCGGTGGCGACCGCCTTGATGGTCTGCAGCGCCTTGACCGTCGCGGCGCGGTGCTCGGGGGTGTCGGTCAGCGTGACCCGCTTGCCGTCCTCGGACAGCACCCGGCCGCCGGCGCTCTCCAGCAGCGTGTTGAACCAGACCACCAGGCCCTCGTACTGCTTGCCCTGCACCGCGATCCAGCTCGGCCCGCCCTCCCGGTACAGCCGGGTGGCGACCTCCACCATCTCGTCCCAGGTCTTCGGCGGCTCGGGTACGAGATCGGCGCGGTACCAGAGCAGTTGGGTGTTGGTGGTGATGGGCGCGGCGTAGAGCCGGCCGTTCCACTTGGCGGTCTCCAGCGGGCCGGGCAGCGTGTTCTCCACCGCGTCGGCCTCGGCCAGCCCGGCCGGGTCCTCCGAGAGCGGCAGCGCCCAGCCGGCCTCGGCGAACTCGGCGGTCCACACCACGTCGAGCGCCAT
>NZ_CALDGS010000161.1 GCF_937941905.1 uncultured Mycolicibacterium sp.
GAGATCCAGCGCAACATCATCGCCACCCAGGTGCTCGGCCTGCCAAGGCGCTAGCACACGAACGTGAGCCCGTGGCGGAGAAACCCGCGAATTCTCCGCCACGGGCTCACGCTCGTCGCCGGGGAGTGCGCCGTCAGCGGTAGTCGATGACGGCGGGCTCCTTGCGCTCGGTGATCGGCCGGGCCAGTTCCTGCTCGTCGCAGATGCGCTGCAGCTGCTCGAGCGTCTCGTCCAGGCGGGGGCCGAGCCGGCGGCCCGGGGTGAAGGTGGCCGGCAGGTGCTGCATGCCCTGGATCACCCCGATGGTCTCGTAGTGCACGGTGCCCTCCGGGTCGCACACGTAGTCCGGCATCCGGTCCAGCACCGCGGTCAGCATCGACTTGAACAGCGTGCGCGCCACGTTGGACCCCACGCACCGGTGCACGCCGATGCCGAAGCTGAAGTGCCGGTTGCCTTTACGGTCCAGGATGAGCTCGTTGGGCCGCTCGAACACCGCCGGGTCCCGGTTGGCCATCGCCCAGGACAGCCACAGCCGCTCGTACTTCTTGAACAGCTGGCCCTCGACCTCCACGTCCTCGGCGAAGGTGCGGCCGTCGCCGGGGGCGGGGGTGAAGTAGCGCAGGAACTCCTCGGTGGCCGGGTTGAGCAGGGTGTCGCGTTCGCGCGACAGCCGCTCGCGCTGGTCGGGGTGCGCGCCGAGCCACTCCAGCGCGTGGGCGGTGAGCGCGGTGGTGGTGTCGAACCCGCCGCCGATGATCAGCCCGAGGTTGCCCAGGATCTCCAGATCCGGCGCCGGCTCGCCGTCGATGCGCAGCTGCAGCAGGGCGTTGACCAGACCCGGGCGGGGGTTCTCCCGGATCTCCATCATGTTGTTGATCAGGTCGATGCCCATCTCCCGGTGCATCTGGTTGACCTTCTCGCGCTCCGGCGAGTGCTCCGGGGTGTAGACCGAGGCGTGGGTGGGCTCGCTGTAGAGCCGCCACTTCTTGAGCGGGATGCCCATCATCGCCAGCGTGAACACCGCCGGCACCACGTTGGCCAGGTCGTCGACGAAGTCGATGCGGCCGGTCTCGATCCTCTCGTCGATCGCCGCCCGGGTGATCTCGTCGATGAACGGCTCCCAGCGCTTGACCGCCGCCGGCGACAGGTACGGGTTGAGCGCGCTGCGGTAGATGCTGTGCTCGGGCTCGTCCATCTCCAGGATGCCGCCGCGGGTGACGGTGGCGCGGCTGGCCTTCGGGATGGTGATGCCCTGGAACGGCGTCTCGCCGGTGATGTCGTGGTGGTTGCTCACCGCGGGGCAGCGGGCCAGTTCGAACACCGCACTGCTGCTCGCCGCCACCCAGTGCCCGCCGTAGGTGTCGCTCCAGGCGATCGGGCACTTGGCGTGCATCTCCTCGGTGATCCGCTCGAACTGCAGCCGGTACTCCGGGGTGTGCCGGTCGAAGTGGTACCGGTTGCGCTTGCGATCCTCCTCGGTGACGACCTCTTCGACGCTCAAGGCGTTGTCTCCCTTGCCTTCTCGGGTTCGGAGAGCCCGTCCGCATCGGCCTCGATGTGGATGGCCTGCTCCGGGCAGGACTGTGCGGCCTCCCGCACCGCCTTCTCGTACTCGGGCGGGACGACCTCCGACACCGGCGACGAGGTGCCGTCGATGTCGCTGAGTTCGAAGGAATTCGGCGCGATCATCGCGCAGAGTGTGTGGCCCTGGCAGCGTTGCTGGTCTACCCGTACCCGCACGGTCATCTCCTGTCGCTCACACGTGGTAGTCGTACCACTTGAGGTAGCCGCCGGCGTCCACGCGCAACTGCATGCCGGTGACGTACCGGGACTCGTCGGAGGCCAGCCACAGCACCGCGTTGCTGATGTCCTCCGGTTCGACGTAGGGGATCGGCATCGCCTGCTGCACCCCGAAGACCGGTTCGGCGTCCTCCCGGGTGGGGTGTTCGAGGTCCGGCCGGAACGAGCGGTACATCGGCTCGCTCTGCAGCATGTCGGTGTTGCAGTTGGTCGGGTGGATCACGTTGGCGCGGATGCCGCGCACCGCCAGCTCGGTGGCCAGGTCGTGCACGTACTGGGCGATCATCCGCTTGGACACCATGTAGGCCATCCCGCCCGGGTCGGCGCCGGGGTTCGGCTTGTTGTGCGCGTCCATCAGCGCGGCGGCCGAGGCGGTCGCGATGATCGAGGCGCCCTCGCGCAGGTGCGGCAGCGCGACCTGGATGGCGTTGAGGGTGCCGACCAGGTTGGTGTTGATGACGTCGGTCCAGGCCTGCATCGGCGGCCGGCCCTTCATGCCGGCGATGCCGGCCTGGGCCACCACGATGTCGAGTTTGCCGAACTGGGACAGGCCTTCCCCGAGCGCCTTCTGCAGCGCGTTGGCATCCCGCACGTCGGCCTGGGCGGTGACGATGTTGCGGCCGGTCTTCTCCACCAGTCGCGCCGTCTCGTCGAGGTCCTCGGGCCGGGCCAGGGGGTAGCCGATGGTGTCGATGTCGGCACAGATGTCGACCGCGATGATGTCGGCGCCCTCCTCGGCGAGACGCACCGCGTGGCTGCGTCCCTGCCCGCGCGCGGCGCCGGTGATGAATGCGACCTTGCCCTCAACGCGTCCCACTGCCTGTCCTTTCCTCGGTAGCTGCCGGAGCCGGTGAAGTCGTGTGTCAGGTGTTGCGGCCGCCGTTGACGCCGATGATCTGGCCGGTGATGTAACCGGCCTCCTCGGAGACGAGGAACGCGCAGGTGGCGGCGATGTCCTCGGGGCGGCCCATGCGGCGCACCGGGGTGGCCTCGATCGTCTTCCGGATGTCGCCGAGGTAGCCGCGCTCGGCGGCGGCCCGCAGCATCGGGGTGTCGATGAAGCCGGGCGGCACCGCGTTGACGGTGATCCCGAACGGCCCGTACTCCAGCGCCAGCGTCTTGGTCAGCCCGTTGACCGCGGACTTGGCCGCCACGTAGGCCGCCATGTACGGCGCGCCGGAGTGGGTGCTCGACGAGGAGATGTTGACGATGCGTCCCCAGCCGGCCTCGATCATGTCCGGCAGCACCGCCTGGGTGCAGTGGAAGACGCCGTGCAGGTTGACGTCGATGATGTGCAGCCAGTCCTCGAACGTGATGTCGGTGAACCGCTTGAACAGGTCCAGGCCGGCGGCGTTGACCAGGACGGTGACCGGGCCGAGCCGGCTGCGGACGGCGTCCAGGGCGGCGTCGACCTGTGCGCGGTCGGTCACGTCGGCGACGTAGCCGAACTCGTCGTCGGACGGTCGCAGATCGATGGTGGCGACGTGGTAGCCGTCGGCGCGCAGGCGCGCGGCCACCGCCGCGCCGATGCCCGAGCCGCCCCCGGTCACGACGGCGTTCTTCACGGCCTGACCTCCCGGACGGGCTCGGTGCGGTGCGTCATCTCGATCCGTACTCCAAGAATCTCCCTTGTCGAATATGAGAACCGTACTCTCGCGTGGATCGGTTCTGCAAGCGATCGGCCGATCCCGCGAACCGTCGACCCGGCCCGGCGGGAACCGAATTCGGCGCGTTGACGAGCATCTCCGGTCACCCTTGAAGTCGGCGGTGATGAATGTAGGATTCGCCGCACAGGAGAATTAAATTTCCATCACACTCGGGGGAATGATGCAGCACTCGCCGACGGTCACCGGTGACGGGCAGGCACCCGCGCAGCCGCGGCGCCGACCCGACCGGCGACTGCTCATCGACGGCCGGCTCCACGACGGATCCCGCACCTTCCCGTCGCTCAACCCGGCGACCGGCGCCGTGCTCGGCCACGCTCCCGACGCCACCGTCGACGACGCCCGGGCCGCCGTGGCCGCCGCGCGGCGCGCCTTCGACGAGACCGCCTGGTCCACCGACGTCGCCCTGCGCATCCGCTGCCTGGAGCAGCTCTACGACGCGCTGCGCGCCCACCGCGACGAACTGGCCCGGCTGACCATCGCCGAGGTGGGCGCCACCGAGGCGCTGTGCCAGGGGGCGCAGCTGGACCAGCCGATCGAGATCGTGCGCTACTACGCCGATCTGCTGAAGACCTACCCGTTACGCGAGGACCTCGGGCTGATCGAGAGCCGCGGCGCCCAGCACCGCCGCTGGGTGGAGAAGGAGGCCGCCGGAGTGGTGGCGGCGATCATCGCCTACAACTACCCCAACCAGCTGGCGCTGGCCAAGCTCGGCCCCGCGCTGGCCGCCGGCTGCACCGTGGTGCTCAAGGCCGCACCGGACACCCCGCTGGTCACGCTCGCGCTCGGCGAGCTGATCAACGAGCACACCGACATCCCGCCCGGGGTGGTCAACGTGATCAGCGGGGCCGATCCCGAGGTGGGGGAGGTGCTCACCCGCAGCCCGGACGTGGACATGATCACCTTCACCGGCTCCACCGCCACCGGGCGGCGCATCATGGCCGCCGCCTCCGACACCGTCAAGCGGGTGTTCCTGGAACTCGGCGGCAAGTCCGCGGCCATCGTGCTCGACGACGCGGACTTCGACACCGCCGCCCTGTTCACCGCGTTCTCGATGGTCACCCACGCCGGCCAGGGCTGCGCGCTCACCTCACGGCTGCTGGTGCCGCGCCGTCACCACGACGAGATCGTCGAACGCGTCCGGAACAACTTCGGCCTGGTCCGCTACGGCGACCCGGCGGACCCGAAAACCTATATGGGACCGCTGATCAGCGAGCGGCAGCGGGACAAGGTCGACGGCATGGTCAAGCGCGCGGTGGCCGCCGGCGCCACCCTGGTCACCGGCGGGCAGAAGGTCGACCCCGGCTTCTTCTACACCCCGACGCTGCTGACCGACGTGGACCCGGACAGCGAGATCGCCCAGGAGGAGGTGTTCGGGCCGGTGCTGGCGGTCATCGCCTACACCGACGACGACGACGCGGTCCGGATCGCCAACAACTCCATCTACGGCCTGTCCGGCGCGGTGTTCGGCAGCGAGGACCGCGCCGTGGCGGTCGCCCGCCGCATCCGCACCGGCACCATGTCGATCAACGGTGGCAACTACTTCAGCCCGGACAGCCCCTTCGGTGGCTACAAGCAGTCCGGGATCGGCAGGGAAATGGGAACCGCGGGACTGGAGGAGTTCTTGGAGCGCAAGACATTCGCCACGGTGGTGACGGGAGCGCAGGCATGAGGCCGCTGGAGGGGGTGCGCGTCCTGGAGGTCGCGATGTACGGCTTCGTGCCGTCGGCCGGTGCGGTGCTCGCCGAATGGGGGGCGGACGTCATCAAGGTCGAGCACGCTGTGACCGGCGATCCGCAGCGCGGCCTGCGCCAGACCGGGCCGCTGCGGGTGGAGGGCGACCCCAACCCCAACATCGAGCACGCCAACCGCGGCAAGCGCAGCATCGGGCTGGACATGTCGGTGCCCGAGGGGCGGGAGATCCTGCTCGAACTCGCCCGGCGCTCCGACGTCTTCCTCACCAGCTTCCTGCCGGGGCACCGCCGGCGGTTCGGCATCGACGTCGACGACATCCGGGCGGTGAACCCGGGGATCATCTACGCCCGCGGCAGCGCGCTCGGCCCGCGCGGCGCCGAGGCGGAGAAGGGCGGCTACGACATGACCGCGTTCTGGTGCCGGGCCGGCACCGCCGCCACCATCACCCCGGAGGGCACCGAGGGGATGATCGGCCCGCCGGGGCCCGCCTACGGCGACACCATCTCCGGCACCAACCTCGCCGGCGGGATCGCCGCGGCGCTGTTCAAGCGGGAACGCACCGGGGAACCCTCGGTGGTCGACGTGTCGCTGCTCGGCAGCGGGCTGTGGGCGATGGGCCACACCGTCGCACTCACCAACCACCTCGGCCAGCGGCTGGTGACCCCGCCGCCCGGGGTGCACGGCTCGCCGATCAACCCGCTGGTCGGCCTGTATCCCACCGCCGACGGCCGCTACATCTCGTTCGTGATGATGCAGCCCACCAAGTTCTGGGCCGACGTGTGCCGGCACATGGATCTGCAGGACTACATCGACGATCCGCGGTTCGCCACCGCGGAGTCGATCGCCGAGCACACCCCCGACGCGGTCGAGCTACTGCGGACCGCGATGGCCAAGCGCACGCTCGCGGAGTGGACCGAACGGTTCGCCACGTTGGCCGGGCCGTGGGCACCGGTGCAGGACACCCTGCAGGCCGCCGCCGACCCGCAGATCCGGGCCAACGAGTACCTGGTGCGGGCCGGCGAACTCGAGCTCGTCGCCAACCCGGTGCAGTTCGACGTCACCGCCCCGCGCACCGGCCCGGCGCCCGGGTTCGCCGAGCAGACCGACGACATCCTCGCCGAACTCGGCCTGGACTGGGACCGCATCATCGAGCTCAAGACCGTCGGTGCGGTGACCTAGTCGGCGCGCACGCCCGAATCCGAACCCCCGCAACAGATCCCCGCAGGACCCCGCAGAAGGAGTCGGATGCCCCACGTCGCATCGATCGGCACCTACCTGCCGTGCTGGGGCAGGGCGCACCACCGGGTGCCCGGCGACGACGAGGACGCCATCACGCTGGCCGTCGAGGCCGGGCTGGGTGCGCTGCGGTCCGGGGCCCCGGTGGAGCGGGTGGTGCTGGTCAGCCGGGACCTGCCGCTGCTGGAGAGCAGCAACGCCGCGGTGCTGCTGGCCGGGCTGGGCCTCGACCCGGAACTGGAGGTCGACGAACGGCTCGGCGGCGCGCCCGCCACGCTGGACGCCATCAGCTCGGCGCGGCCGCGCACCATGGTCATCGGCGTCGACCTGGACCCGGCCGGTGCCGGCGCGGTGATCACCGGACAGCAGGGGCTGCAGGTCCGCACCGCCGCGCGGGTGGCGCGCAGCCTGCCGGTGCGCACCCGCAACGCCACCGGCACGGTGCACGACTACGGCGATCCCCGGCTGCTGCACGAACGCGGCCTGATCGCCTCGCTGGAGGCCGCCTGGTTGGACATCCCGGCCGCGATGGCGGGGGTGGACCACCAGCGCGCGGTCGAGCTGTGCCGCGACACCCCGCCGGAACTGCCCACGCTGGGCGCCAGTTCCAGCATCTTCGCGCTGGCCGGGATGGTCGAGCAGGGGCTCACCGGTCCGCTGGTCGCCGCCGAGCAGGCCAGCCTGTCCGGGATGACCGTCAGCGGCGGCGTCCCCCGCATCGAACGCCTCGAGCCGCCGGCCCGGCCGCTGCCGCAGGGCACCTACCTGGCCGGCACCGAGATCCCGATCTCGCTGGCCGCCTACGAACGCGCCTTCGAGGCCAAGACCCGGTGGGAGGCCGCCCGGTACCCGGGCAGCGGCGAACTGCACTTCCCGCCGCGCTACCTGGTGGGCGACGACAGCCGGCTGGACACCCACTACGAGCTCGTGCCGCTGCCGCGCACCGGCACCGTCTACACCGAGACCACGGTGCAGATGCCGGTGCCCGGGCTCAGGACGCCCTACACCCTGGTCATCGTCGAACTCGACGGGGTGGACGTGCGGGCCCTGGTCAAGGTCACCGGGGCGGAACCGGGCACCGTGCGGATCGGCGACCGCGGCCGACTCACCCTGCGCCGCATCGCGGTCCGGTCCGGGGTGCCGGACTATGGCTACGCGTTCGAACCGGCGATCCCGGCCCGGCGGAGCGCGGCATGAGGCGGGTCGCGATCGTCGGCGCCGGGATGACGGCCTTCGGGGAGCACTTCGCGCTCGGCATCAAGGACCTGCTGCCGATGGCGTTCGCCGAGTGCGCCGCGAGCGTGGACAAGGGGCTGGGCAAGCACGACCTGCAGGCCGCCTGGTTCGGCTGCATGGGCACCGCCGACGGCTTCCCGTCCGGCATCCTCGCCGACTGCCTCGGACTGCCGGAGCTGCCGGTGACCCGGATCGAGAACTCCTGCGCCTCCGGCAACGACGCGGTGCGCAACGCCCTCTACGCCGTCGCCGCCGGCGCCTACGACGTGGTGCTGGTGATGGGAGCGGACAAACTGCGCGACACCACCAGCCGGGACATGCTCTGGGAGTGGGAGGCCATGACCCGCGACATGGCCTGGGACTACCCGCTCGGCCTGGTCTCGCCGGCCGGCTTCGCCCTGCACGTGCGGCGCTACCTGCACGAGTCGCCGGCCACCCGCGAACACCTGGCCGTGGTGGCGGTCAAGAACCACCGGCACGGCGTGACGAATCCCAAGGCGCGGTTACGGTTCGAGATCACCGTCGAGCAGGTGCTCGACGCCCCGGTGGTGGTCACCCCGTTCACGGTCTACGACTGCGCGCCGCAGAGCGACGGCGCGGCCGCGCTGGTGCTGGCCGCCGAGGACGTGGTGGACCGGTTCACCGACCGGCCGGTGTGGATCCGCGGCGTCGGGGTGGGCCTGGACTCGGTGATGCACCAGCACAAGTCCGACATGACCACCTTCCCGGCCACCGTGCGCGCGGCCAGGCAGGCCTTCGGCATGGCCGGGCTGACGCCGGCCGATATCGATGTGGCCGAAGTTCACGATTTCTTCACGGGCATAGAGCTGATCAGTTATGAAGACTTGGGGTTTGCAGATCGATTCGGAGCCCACAAACTCATCGAGGCGGAGGTGACCAGTGTCGGTGGAGGGCTACCGGTGAACCCCAGCGGAGGCCTCAAGGCCAAGGGCCACCCACCCGGCGCCACCGGCGTCGCCCAGTGCGTGGAACTGTTCGCCCAACTCCGCGGCGAGGCCTGTAACCAGGTGGACGGAGCGCGAATCGGACTGGCGCACAACATCGGAGGCCCGACCGCCGTCGCCGCGGTGACGATCCTGGAAGGACCGGGTGCCGATGGCCGGTAGCGGACCGGACCGGTGGTCCAGCGGGATCAGTCTCGGCCGTGGCAGCAAGCCGATG
>NZ_CALDGS010000162.1 GCF_937941905.1 uncultured Mycolicibacterium sp.
CCGACCGTGACGGAAATGTGCTCCACAGGCTGATCGGCAAGAACCAGCGACCGGTGCTGATGCGTTCACCGGAGATGGACGAGCTGATCCTGTCGACCACCGATCGGCTGATCGAGGACTGGGAGCAGCGAACACACCGGTACGACGGCATGATCTACCTGATGGGCTGGAAGCAATCCGGCCGGTTCGTCCCGCTCTATGTCGGAAAGACCGAAACGTTCGGCCTGACCGAGAACCTGTCGGCGAATATCAGGAATTTGCACCGGGACAGGTCGAAGTTCGCCCGCTGGGGCGACAACTACGCCTATCACATCGGCGATCTGAGCGCCTGTGTCCTTCCCGGGCATCCGGAACACAAGAAACTGACGAAGTACCGGGAATGGGCTCAGTGCCTGTTCGAGGACGGAACGCGCCTCAGACAACCGGTCTATTTCTGGGCTTGTGCGTGGGATCCCTCGTACTCGGGGCTATGGGAGGAGTTCGGCCCGACATCGTTGGCCGCGTTGGAGTACCTCCTGATCGCTGTGGCCCACAACATCTCACCCCGCCTGCTCAATCGTGAGGGACGACCTCGCAACATCCGGAGCACGGTCGCGGCTGTCGTGCCGTCCTAGCACGCCGTCGGGTGGCGCAATGTGCGCCGGACCGCGCGGAGAACGGCTAGCGAACCCGGATCCGGATCGGTCCACGCCACGTCCCGTTCGGGTCGAGCACCTCGCCTTTCGCGAGAATCTCGACCTCACCGCACCGGGCCAGCTCCCGGGCGACCTCGCGGGCGTCGTCCATCAGGTCGCGCCAGTGCTCGCCGTCGACCGCCCGGGCGGCCTCGGACGGACAGATCGACCTGTCCGGCCCACGTTCCCGGGCCAGGCGCAGGATCGCCTCGCGCAGCCCGTCCCCCATACGGCCGAATTCACGCCCCCGCGCACACCCCGGCGTCGCGGATGACGGTGCCGTAGACACTGGCGGTGGCGACGTTGGCGTAGATCTGCCCGGACGGGATGCGCTGCCGGATCGCGTCGGCGATCCGGGTGAACTGGAACCACAGCCGGTACATCGAATCCCCGTGGAACACCGGCGAGTACTCGCTCTGGTCCGGGTAGTTCACGATGAACAGGGTGTGCACGCGCGGGTCGAGGAAGGCCGCGGACTGGTCCAGGTTGGCCGCCACCACGTCCCCCGCCCGGGCCACCCCGGGCGCCGACCAGTCGTCGTGGTGGTCGGCCAGCAGGTTCTCCAAGGCGAACACCTGCCCCATCAGCTCGTCGTACTGGGCGTTGAACCACTGGCAGGCGTCACGCATCGCCACCACCTGCTCCGGCGTCACCCGTACCCGCCACAGGTTGTACGGGAACACCGTGTCGTCGGGCTGCCACGCCGACTCGTGCGGGGTGAACACCGGCAGGGTCGGGGCCGCGCCGTCCTCGGCCCGGGCCGGCGGGACCAGCACCAGCACCGCCAGCAGGACCGCACCGATCACCCGGAACATGTTCAGCTGCCCCCGAATTCGGGACGCAGCACCGGGGCGAGCGCGGCCAGCGGGATGTGCGCCTGCACGGTGCCGCCGTCCATCGACCACTGCATGATGCCCGGCGTGAAGTCGGTGGGCCGGTCCCGGCCGACCGGGTAGTCCGGCATCCAGATGATCAGCTCGTCGCCGCTGAGCGCCCAGGCCTTGTAGGCACCGGAGTACACCTTGTCCGGCAGCCACCGCTCGAAGATGAACGGGTAGGTGCGCGGCTGGTGCGGCGGTGGCGCCACGTCGAGGGCCTGCTCGATGTAGGGCCGGGCCAGCGGCGGGATCTCCACCAGCGGGTCCAGGCCGGGTTTCACCAGATCGGCCAGCATGAGCCGGCGGCCGGTGGCCATGTCGAAGGTGAAGGTGCGGTAGGCGTTGTTGAAGTCCGGCCCGGCGGCGTGGTAGGTCTCCCGGAACACCGCGCTGAGCACGTTGCCGCGCCGGAAGATCTGGTAGTTCTCCTCCCCCCAGCTGTCGGCCACCATCTTCACCGCCGCGGTGCGCCAGTTGTTCATCAAGGTGCGCAGGTAGTCGCGCACCACCGGCCCGGCGGTCGGATCGTCGACCAGCTCCGGCGGCACGGCGATCCTGATATCGCGGACGGCCTTGCGTTCCGAGACCACCGCGTCACGGCAGTACCCCCCGTCCCACTGCCCGCCGATCTCGGCGCAGAACCCCTCGGCCGACGCGGCGGCCGGTGGCGCGCCGGCCAGCCCGACGGCCAGCAGGACGGTTGCGATCAGACCCGCGCGGCGCATCTACGGCAGCTCGACCTTGCTTGCGCGCCAACGACCGTCGACGTACTCCATGGTCATCTTGATGCGACTGCGGTCGATGCGGGGGTCGGGCAGGTTGGTGTTGGTCACCGACTGGTCGACGAACAGCAGCACCACCGCCTGGTCCGGGGTCACCGACTGCACCGCCGACTCCAGCACCACCCCGTGCGCCTTGGCCTTGTTGTCGATGAGCAGTTGGCGCAGTTCGGTGCTGGACTGCGAGTAGAGATCCTTGAACTCGCCGGTCGCCCCGTCGAGGACGGCCCGGAAGTTCTCGTCGACCCTGTCCGAGTCGATGCTGGTGAGGATCTGGGCGTACTCGGTGGCGGCCTGGCGGGCCGCCTCGGCGGCCGCGTCGAGCCGGCGCTCCTGTGACAGTTGCCAGCCCAGGTAGCCCACCGCGACCACCAGCAGCAACACGACGGCCGCCAGCGCCGACCCGAGCAGCACCGACCGCCGGCCGGGACGGGCCGTCGCGGTGGTCTGCTGCGGCCCGGGCTCGGTGCGCTCGTCGGTCTCGGTGACCGCCTCGGCGGTGGTCTCCTCGACCTCGGTGGTCTCCTCGACGTCGGTGTCGCGGTCCTCGTCGGTGCTCACGGACATCATGGTCTCCTAACTCGCCGGTCAGCGCGGCGGTTCGATCGGCAGGGTCGGGCCGCCGTAGGGGGTCGGGATCGTGTAGCGCCCCTTCGGGGTCGGGTCGGTGCGCCGGCCGAGGTCCGCGCCCATCGGCGGGCCGGCGGTGTCGTCGTCGGCCGGACGCGGGGCGTTCTTCGCGCCGCGCACCAGGATGCCCGGATGCTCGTCGCGGCAGTAGGTGTACATGAACGGCTCCGGGTAGTCGGCGGCCGACGGGGGATGTTTGGGGACGCCGTAGTCGCAGGTGTAGCGCGGGTAGATCTCGGCGGTCCCCCACAGCCCGCCGTCGTGCATGGCCGAGCCGAGCGCGTCGAGCACCGACGTGCGGTACGACGGGAACAGCGCGTTGAGCGCCGGCACCCGCAGGTACAGCAGCCGCGACGCAGTGGTCAGGTTGCCCAGCAGCTGCACCATGGTGTCGGAGTTGTCGGCGAACAGCGCATCAACCTTGGCCAGCGTGTCGGGGGTCTGGTCGGTCAACCGCCGGTACCCCTCCTTCATCCGGGTCACGCCGTCGAAGATCTCGGTGAGATCGTCTGCGGCGGCGTCGATTCCGGCGTTCTTGTCGGCGACGGTGGTGAGCACGACCCGGCTGGTGCGCAGCAGCGAGGTGGTCTCCGGCAGCACCGAGTCGAGGGTGGACAGCAGGAAGGTGCCGCCGTCGACGATGTCGCGCAGCTTCTGCGGGCCGGCCGGGCTCAGGCTGAGCTCGCGGCGGATCACCTCGAGGTTGGGCACGTTGGCCTGGGCCAGTGCCCCGTCGGCGTCGGCCAGCAACTGCGCGAGGCTGACCGGCACGGTGGCGGTGTCCCGGCCGATCCGCGACCCGTCGGCCAGGTACGGCCCCGCATCGCCGTCCGGGACGAAGTCGATGTACTGCTCGCCGGCCGGCGACAGCCCGGAGACCCGCACCTGCGAGGCGGCCGGGATCTGCACCCCGGCGTCGACGGCAACCACCGCCTCGACCCCGTCCGGGGTGATGTCGAGCCGCTCCACCCGGCCCACACGCACCCCGCGCAGCGTCACGTCCTGGTTCGGCAGCAGCCCGGCCGACTCCGGCAGCGCGACGGTCACCCGGTAGGTCGAGGCGAACGGGTTGACCTGCAGCGCACCGAAGAACAGGTAGCCGGTGGCCAGCACCATCAGCCCGAACAACCCGGCCGCCGACAGCCAGGCGCGGCGCCGGTGGCCGTACCGGACGATCGCCACCAGACGGTCCGCCACCGCCCCGGTCACCGCGGTCCCTCCGGCTCGGATGCGGGCGCGGGGGCGGGAACGATCTCCCCCGGCTCGGTCGGGTGCGGGATCACCGGCAGCTGCGCCACATCCGGCCCCTTGCCGACGACCCGCTCCTGCAGCCGCAGCAGCGTGTACTTCAGGGTGCCGACCAGTTGGTGCCAGTCGCTCCACTTCGGCCCGTGCAGACCGGGATCCCCGGCGAACCCGATGTCGGGGATGTGGCCGAGCACCAGCCGGTCGATGCTGGCGTCCAGCGCGATCGCCTGCCCGGACATCGTCTTGATGAACGGCGGCATCAGCCGGTTCAGCTTGTACAGCGTGGCGTCGGGGGCCAGCGCCACCTCGTTCCAGGCGTTGGCGATGGTGTTGGCGTCGGCGATCATGCTGCGCCCGCTGGTGTCGGTGCCGGCGATGGACGGGAACTTGCGCGCCTGGTCGGAGATCGCGCCGAACCGCTCGACCAGGTCGGCGGCCGCATCGGCCTGCCCGGCCAGGGTGTCGACGGCCGGGCGGGCCTGCGCCATCACCTCACCGAGCACCTCGTTCTTGGCGGCGATCTCGCTCGCCAGCCGGGAGGTCTCGGTCATCGCGGTCGCGATCTCCTCCGACCGGGCGTTGAGCCGGGCCAGGGTGTCGTTGGTCTTGCGCACCAGGGTGCCGAACGCCTGGCCCTGGTCCCCGGTGGCGCGGCCGAGGCCGTTGATGATGTTGGTGAAGTTGCGCACCGCACCCCCGTTGACCAGGATCGCCGCCGAGGCCAGCACCGACTCCACGGTCGCCGCCGCGGCGGTGTGGTCGAGGTCGATGGTGTCGCCGTCCTTGAGCAGCGGGGTGCCCGGCTCGACCTGCGCCGGCGGTTTGATCGCCACGAAGACGTCGCCGAGCGGGGTGGCCGAGCGCAGCTCGGCGGTGCTGCCGACCGGCAGCCGTACCCCGTCCATGATCCGCAGCGTGGCCACCGCGGTGTAGTTGCGCGCCTGCATCGACTCCATCTGCCCGATGTCGGCGCCGGCGAGTTTGACCTTGGCGTTGGCGGGCAGGTTCAGCGCGTTGGAGAACACCGCGGTGATGCGGTAGCCGCCGGAACCCATCCCGGGGGCCGGCAGCGGCAGGGCGGCCAGCCCGTCGGTGGCGCAGCCGGACACCACCAGGCACGCGCTCATCAGCGCGGCCAGCAGCATCCGGTGGCGGCGCCTCATTTCTGCCCCATCGCGGCCAGGCCGTCGAGGATGTGGGTGAGGCCGAAGTCTGGGCCGAAGTCCTGCAGCGTGCCCGTGCTGCAGCCGAGCTGACGCAGCCCCATGATGTTGCACACCTCCTTGACCGCCTGGCTGTCGAAGAGCACCCGGTCGGTGACGACCTTGACCCGCAGCGCCCCGTTCTTCTGGTCGGCGACGTTGTAGAGGTTGTCCAGGGTCATCGGCGCGACGTCGAGGAACTCCATCAGATCCCGCTTGTGCTCCATCGCCGCGCCGAGCACCACGTCGCCGTTGGCGATGAGATCCCGGATCGTCTCCCGGTGGGTGTCGAGCACCTCACTGGCGTTGGTGAGCACCTCGTTGATCCTCCGCCCGGTGCTGCCGGTGCCGAGGTCCTCGTCGGCCAGGATCTGCGCCATCGCCCGCACCGTGGAACCGAATTCCCGCATCAGCTCGTCGTTGCGGGCGGCGGCCTCGGCCATCGAGCTCACGTTGCGCACGATGGTGGTCAACTGGTCTCGGGTGACCGCACCGCGGTCGGCCGACAGTCGCAGCGCGTCGGACAGCTCGCCGAGGGCGTCCTTGATGTCCTGGCCGCGCCCGTCGACGATGGCCGCCGCGGCGTCGACCACGTCGGCGATCGGACCGTTGCCCCTCCCGTCGCCGCGCAGCGACATCGAGAGCTTGTCGAGCACGTCGAGCACCCGGGCGAACTCGACCGGGGTGCGGGTGCGCTCCCGGCCGATGGTGGCCTTGTCCGGCAGCGTGGGTCCGCCGGAATACGGTGGGGTGAGCTCGATCTGGCGGTCGGTCAGGATCGAGTTGGAGATGGTCACCGCCTGTACGTCGGCGGGGATCTTGACGTCCTTGTCGACGGTGAAGGTCACCTCCACGTAGCCGGACCTCGGGGTGATCGCGGTGACCCTGCCCACCGGCATGCCCAGCACCGCAACGACATTGCCCTCGTAGAGGCCGGCGGCACTGTCGAACTGGGCGGTGACGGTGATGTGGTCGAAGCGCGCACGGACGACCTGCACGACGACCGCGGTCAGCCCGAGCACCGCGGCGAGGCCGACGGCCACCAGGGTCAGGATGCGGGCGCGGCTCATTTGCAGTCCTTGAAGTACTCGATCATGCCGAACTGTTTGGCCCGGCCGCTGATCGCGCACATCCAGGAGTCGACCAGCAGGCCGTTGCCGGCGTGGAAGTCGATCGCGTTGCCGGTGCCGGTGATGTTGGCCATGTTGCGGATGGCGATGGCCCCGGACTGCAGGATGCTGCGCATCATGCCCTCGTTGTCGGCCAGCAGCCCGGACAGCTCCCGCAGGTTGCGCAGGGTCTCCTCGAGCTCGGCCCGGTCGTCGATGGCGATGTCGTAGAGCCGCTGCACCAGCACGGTCAGCGCGTCGAGCATGGCGTGGAAGGAGGCCCGGCGGGCCACGAACTCGCCGAGCAGCGAGTTGCCCTGCTCGATCAGGTTGCCGATGGTGGCCTGCTGGCGGCGCAGCGTGCTGCTGACCAGTTCGGTGGTGCGCAGCAGCTCGCCGAGCTGGTCGCGGCGTTCGGCGATGATGCGGGCCAGGGTGTGGGTGTTCTCCAGCGCCTGCGGCACCACCGGCGGCAGGGTCTCCAGCTGCCGGCCGAGGATGGACAGCGTCTGCGCGAACTGGTCGGAGTCGACCTGTTCGTAGGTGGTGGCCACGTCCGACAGCGCCTCCTGCAGGTCGTAGGGCACCTCGGTGTGGTCGAGGTCGAAGGTGTTGTCCGGCAGGCTGCCCTCCCCCTCCGGGTAGACCGCCAGATACCGCGAGCCGAGGATGGTGGTGACCTTGATGGCCGCCCGGGAGTGCTCGCCGAGGACGACGTCGTCGCGGATCCGCAGCCCGGCCTCGACGTGATCGCCCTTGAGCCGCAGGCTGGTGACCTCGCCGACCGGGATGCCGGCGACGGTGATCGGGTTGCCCGGCTGCAGCGCGGCGGCCTGCAGGAACTGCGCCGTGTAGTGGCGGTAGCCGAAGCCGGCCACCTTGACCAGCAGCATCGCCCCGACCAGCACCGTGACGACGGCGACGGCCACGATGCCCAACACGGTGGTGTTGTAGCTCTCCAGCGGTCTGCGGGTTCGTTTCCGGTCAGCCATTGGCCATGTTCCTGCACTTGGGGGTGTAACGGGGGGTGTTGCCGGGGGTCGCCGCGGCCACCACGATGGGGGTCACGTCGTTGAGGCCGGGGAAGAACGCGGTGGCGTTGAGGTTGCAGGCGTAGGCATTGGCGTAGGTCCCCTCCCCGGTGACCCGGGCGAACCCCTTGAGCATCAACGGCAGATTCGCCCCGACGAACGCCAGCTGCGGCTCGATGCCCAGCATGTGTTTGGCGAAACCCGGTTGGCGCTGCACGAGTTCGTTCAGCGGCTGGTACACCTCGTCGGAGATGGCGGCGAGCTGGCGCACCACCTTGGCCATCGAGCCCATCGACTCGATCAGCTGCGGCCGCCGGGCGTCGAAGGTGGTCACCACGTCGCGGGCCTGCGCGACGATGTGGTCGAGATCGTCGTTGTGCCGGGCCAGGTTGGCCACCACCGAGTTGAGGTCGGTGATGACCGCACCGAGTTCGTCGTCCCGGCCGGCGAACGCGTCGGTCAGCTGCGCGGTCTGGTCGATCAGCGCGGTGATCGACCCCTCGTCGCCCTGCAGCGACTCGATCACCCCGCGGGTGAGGTTGTCGGCGAGTTTCGGGTCGAGCACCGAGAACAGCGGCTCGTAGCCGTTGAGCAGGGTGCCGACGTCGAAGGAGGGATCGGTCTGCTCGACCGGGATGGTGCTGCCCGGCGGCAGCGGGACGGGGTCGCCGAGGCCGCCCAGCGACAGCCCGAGATAGCGCTGCCCGACGATGTTCTGGTAGGTCACCGAGGCCACCGTGTTGCCCAGCACCTGCTGGTCGGCCTGCACGACGAAATCGACCTTGGCGTGGCGGCCCTGCAGTTCGATCCGCTCCACCCGGCCCACCCGCACGCCGGCCATCCGTACGTCGTCGCCCTCGCGCAGGCCGAACACGTCGGTGAACACCGCCGAGTACGGCACCGTCGGCCCGGACACGTCGCGCCGCAGGGTGACGTAGACCAGCCAGGTCAGCGTCAGCGCGACCACCATAAACACCGACAGCCCGATCAGGGCACCACGCGCTCTCACCGGGGCTCGCCTCCTTCGGCCGGGGCCGGCGACACGACGGTCCCGCGCACCACCGGCCCGAGCAGCAGCTGGGTCGCGGTGCTGGCCGGCCGGCCGGTGAGCACACCGAGCATGAACCGTTCCTGCGGGCTGCCCACCGGCCCGACGTTGCCACCGAAGCCGGCCGGTGCGGCGGGCATCGCTCCGGGCGGTGGCGGCCCGGGTGGGATCGGCGCCGGCGCATTGGGTTTCGGCGCCACCGGGGCCAGCGGCGAGGCATTGCCGGGCGGCGGTGGAGCCGGCGGGGGAAGCGCGTCGTTGGCGGTGTTGGGCACCGGCGGGGCCGGGGTCATCCCCGGCGGCAGCGGCGGATTCGGGTCCGCCAGGTTCGGGTTGGGGTTGACCAGCGGCGGCCCCACCGCCACCAGGTTTCCGTTCGGGCCCACCACCGTTCCCCGCGGCGGCGCGAGATCCTTCGGCGGCTGGTAGTTCTGCGGCAGCAGCACGTCGGGCAGGTCCGGGCGGGTCACCACCAGCGGGGCGGTGTAGCAGCTGGGGCCCTTGAGCTCGCCGTAACGCGGGCAGTCCGCGCGGGTGTAGGTGTAGCTCGGGGTGAGCGAGAGGTTCATCCGCATGTTGCCGATGTCCCGCTCCGGCCGCCACACCTCCTGGAAGAACTTGTCCGACAGGTGGTTCATCTTCTCGAAGGCGGGCAGCCAGTGGTGCGAGGTGTCGGCGAGCACGCCCATCACCGGGGTGAGCTCGCCGGTGATGGTGACCATCCGGTCGGTGTGGTTGTTCAGCGCGGTGAGCACGGTGCCGCTGGTGTTCAGGCCGGCGGCGAGGAGCGCGTCGAGCTGGGCGCGCTGCTCCACGAGCACCCGCATCGGTTCCACCGCCCGGTGCAGCGCGTCGATGAGTTCGGGTGCGGTGGCCTGCAGTCCGCGGGTCGCGTCGATCAGCGCCGAGATGGTGGTCGGTCCCGGGTCGGTGGCGACGATCGCGTTGACCTCGTCGAGCAGCCGGTTGAGCTGGGCGCCGGCGGTGAGCAGTTCGGTGCGGCGGTTCTCGGTGGCGGCGTTGACCGCGGCGAGGATGCCGATGGTGCGGTCCTCGCGGCCGCGGCCGGTGGCGGCCAGGATGTCGCGCAGCTTGCTGATGGTGGTCTGGAACAGCACGGTGGGCAGCTCGGTGTCCTCCGGGATCAGCGCGCCCTCCCGGATGGGCTGCCCGGTGTCCGCGCCGGCGGGCGGGTCGACGAGCTGCACCGAGGACACCGCGAACACGTTGGACGGCACCACCCGCGCGGTCACACCGGCGGGGATGGACCGCGCGTAGTGCGGGTCGAGGTTGATGTGGACGTAGTTGGGATTGCCGTGGGCGGCCGGGGTGACGCTGTCCACGCTGCCGACCAGCACCCCGTGGTACTTGACGTCGGAGCGCTGGGGCAGCCCGTCGCCGACGTTGGTCAGGGCGGCCACCACGCGCACGAACGGATCGAGCCGTCCGGTCGACTTGATCAGCAGCGCCGTCGAGACGAGCGCCAGCACCACGAGCACCACCACCCCGCCGGCGACCAGCTGCCGGTCGGAGGGGCCGCGCCCGTCCAGATCAAACGAATTGGCCACTCAACCCCCGAATCTCGCTCCGGAATCGACGTTCCACAGCGCCATGGTGAGCAGCATGTTGACCAGGATCACCACGGTGATGCTGGCCCGCATGGCATGCCCGGCCGCGACCCCCACACCCTCCGGGCCGCCGGCGGCGTAGAAGCCGTAGTAGCACTGGATGGTGGTGGCGATCCAGACGAAGACGACCGCCTTGAGCAGCGAGTAGGCGATGTCCTGCCCGGACAGCATCAGCGTGAAGTAGTGCAGGTAGCTGCCGGTGGCCCCGCCGCTGATGAACTGCACCACCAGCTGGGTGGTCAGGTAGCTGACCGCCAGGCACATCACGTACAGCGGCACCACGGCCACCACCGAGGCCATCAGCCGGGTGGTCACCAGGTACGGAATGGGCCGGATGGCCAGCGATTCCAGCGCGTCGATCTCCTCGGCGATGCGCATCGAGCCGAGCTGGGCGGTGAACCGGCAGCCGGCCTGGGTGGCGAACGCCAGCGACAGCGCGATCGGGGCCAGCTCACGGGTGTTGACCAGTGACGAGATGATCCCGGTGGCCGGGCCCAGGCCGAGCAGGTCGAGGAAGTTGTAGCCCTCGATGCCGACCAGGGCGCCCACCGTCACACCGAGCACCAGGGCCACCCCGGCGGTCCCGCCGCCGACGACCAGCGAGCCGTTGCCCCAGGCGATGTCGGAGAGCAGCCGGACGAACTCGGCGCGGTAGTGGCGCAGCGCCGGCGGGATCGCCGCCACCGCGCGGAAGAAGAACACCATCAGGTGGCCGAGCCGGGCCACCGGCGGCGACACCCGGCGGTAGGCGCGCACGAACGGCGCCAGCGCGGGCGGGACGTAGGTCGCGGCCACTACAGCCCCACCCTCGGGAAGAGCATGTTGTAGAGCTGGCTGATGACGACGTTGATGATCATCAGCAGCAGGATCGACTCGACGACCGCGGCGTTGACCGAGTTGGCCACCCCGGTCGGCCCGCCCTTGGTGGACAGCCCCTTCTGGCAGCTCACCACCGCCACCACCGCGCCGAAGACCACCGCCTTGAGCAGCGCGACGATCATGTCGCCGGTGGTGGTGAAGGAGGCGAAGGTGGCCACGAAGCTGCCCGGGGCACCGTTCTGGAAGTAGACGTTGAACAGGTAGCTGGCCAGGAAGCCGACGAAGCACACCACGCCGGTGAGCGCGACGCCGATCATGACCGCGGCGACGAACCGCGGCACCACCAGCCGGCGGATCACCGACACCCCCATGACCTCCATCGCCTCGGTCTCCTCGCGCATCTTGCGGGAGCCGAGGTCGGCGGTGATGGCCGAGCCGACCGCGGCCGCCATCAGGATCGCCGCGGTCAGCGAGGCGGCCTGCCGGATCACCGCCAGCCCGCTGGCCGCGCCGGCCAGCGAGGTGGCGCCGACCTGCCCGGCGAGCAGGGCGAACTGGATCGACAGCGTCACCCCGATGGGCAGGGCCACCAGCACCGTGGGCAGCACCGCGGTGCCGGCCATGAACGCCGACTGCCGGACGAACTCCCACCACCGGAACCGCCCGGTGCACAGGTCGATGAGCAGATACTGCAGGGTACGGACGCCGAGCACGAACTGCTCGCCGACCGTGGCCAGGGACGCCAGTGGGTGGCGCCGGACGTAGCCGGTGGCCCATCCGGTGATGACGTCGACCCCGTCGCTACGCGTCTCGGTCATGAATCACCATTCACATAGCGCCTAACGTTCAGGTGCCGCGGTGGCCGACGGTTGTCGACCGCCACGGCAGATCGGCTCGGATATCCGGTGTTCGGTGGTTTCGATCGACCCCCCGTCCGTCACGCGGCTTCGTCGGCCGACCCCTGTGTCCTGAGTATGCACATTAACTTGTCGTCGGACCCGGGAAACGGTGCGAATTTTCGCCGCCCCGGCCCGCCCGGCATCGTGACGCGAGTCGGAGCTCGCGTTCAACTCGCGTTTTCCGCCCGTCCGCCCGCCCGGGGTCGCAGATAGTTCAGCACCAGCAGCGTCGTCTCGTCGACGAACTGTTCGCGCGCGATCGGCGGCTGGTCCAGCACATACCGCACGCAGAGGTGCTCGACCATCCGGACCAGCATCCAGGCCGCCACGCTGGTCGGCACGTCGTCGCGGATCCGCCGGCGGTTGATCGTCAGATACGCCATCGTCAATTCGGCGATCCGCTGCTCGAACGCGACGAGTTTGCTGCCCCGGCCCAGGTGCGGGGTCTGCTCCATGGCCGCCCGCAGGAAATCCGGATGCACATCCAGGGCGTCGACCAACGCGGCGATCGCCTCCCGCGCGTAGTCCTCGGCGGGCCGGTCGAGCCGTTCGGCGATCCGGGCCGAGACCCGCTCGGAGAGTTGGTCGCCGAACCGGTCGATCACCGCCGCGGCGATGGCGTCCTTGTTCGGGAAGTACTGATACAACGAGCCCGGGCTGATTCCGGCCTCGGCGGCGATGCGATTCGTCGACGCACCGCTGAATCCGTGCCGAATCAGTACCCGCTCCCCCGCGTCGAGAATGCGTTGCACCATGGCCCGGGACCGCTCCTGGCGCGGGGTCCGCCGCAGCCGGGTCATCCGAACACGAATCGAATGCGAGCGAACACCCGTGTGACCATGCTCACATGGTGACACACCCGGCGCCGGCGCGGCAGCGCGTCGGGCCCGGACGTCGTCGACGATCCGGTGGCCGGGTATTCCCTTCCCAACCGGGCGTTCTCGGCGCCGGCCCCGCCGGTGCGGTTGGCGATCTTCGGCGGGCTGCCGCCAATTGTGCGGGAACGGTTCCGGATTCACCGGACCGCCACGGATGCCGTTGCGCATCGGACGATTCGACGCCCGATCCGCAGCGCCTGGCCGATGGTGCCGACGGCGCCGGAGCGGCATCCCACGGCGGTCGGGGGCCGGCGTGGCGCGCCGGGCCGGTCACCCGCGCGCGGGTACTCCCGACACGTTGTCGGGGGACCGGCTGACGGGAATTGGAACACGTTCTAATCTGGTGCCATGACCCAGGCTGTTGCTACCTCGCGCGAGCACTCCGAGGCCCTGCTCCGTCATCCCCTGCACTCCGGTCACCTGACCGTCGGGGCCCTCAAGCGCAACAAGGACAAGCCGGTCCTGCATCTCGGGGACACCACGCTCACCGGCGGACAGCTCGCCGACCGCATCAGCCAGTACATCCAGGCCTTCGAGGCGCTCGGGGCCGGCACCGGCGCGGCGGTGGGGCTGCTGTCGCTGAACCGGCCGGAGGTGCTGATGATCATCGGCGCCGGCCAGACCCAGGGCTACCGGCGCACCGCGCTGCACCCGCTCGGCTCGCTCGACGACCACGCCTACGTGCTGTCCGACGCCGGGGTGAGCTCGCTGATCATCGACCCGACCCCGGCCTTCGTGGAGCGGGCGCTCGGCCTGTTGGAGAAGGTGCCGTCGCTGCGGCAGGTCCTCACCCTGGGCCCGGTGCCGGCCGCCCTGGAGGGGGTGGCGGTCGACCTCACCGCCGAGGCCGCCAAGTACCAGCCGCGCCCGCTGGTCGCCGCCGACCTGCCGCCGGACCACATCGGCGGGCTGACCTACACCGGCGGCACCACCGGCAAGCCCAAGGGCGTCATCCAGACGGTGCAGTCGATCACCACGATGACCACCATCCAGCTCGCCGAGTGGGAGTGGCCGGACAACCCGCGGTTCCTGATGTGCACCCCGCTGTCGCACGCCGGGGCCGCGTTCTTCGTGCCGACCATCATCAAGGGCGGCGAGCTGTTCGTGCTGACCAAGTTCGACCCCGCCGAGGTGCTGCGGGTGATCGAGGAGCAGCGCATCACCGCCACCATGCTGGTGCCGTCGATGATCTACGCGCTGCTGGACCACCCGGATTCGCGCACCCGCGACCTGTCCTCGCTGGAGACCGTCTACTACGGCGCCTCGGCGATCAACCCGGTGCGGCTGCGGGAGGCCATCGACCGGTTCGGCCCGATCTTCGCCCAGTACTACGGGCAGTCCGAGGCACCGATGGTGATCTCCTACCTGCCCAAGGCCGCCCACGACGACAAGCGACTCACCTCCTGCGGCCGGCCCACCCTGTTCGCCCGCACCGCGCTGCTCGACCCGGACGGCAACCCGGTGCCGCAGGGCGAGGTCGGCGAGATCTGCGTGTCCGGGCCGCTGCTGGCCGGCGGCTACTGGAACAAGCCCGAGGAGACCGCCAAGACCTTCCGCGACGGCTGGCTGCGCACCGGCGACCTGGCCCGCGAGGACGAGGACGGCTACTGGTACATCGTCGACCGGGTCAAGGACATGATCGTCACCGGCGGGTTCAACGTGTTCCCGCGCGAGGTCGAGGACGTCGTCGCCGAGCACCCGGCGGTGGCGCAGGTGTGCGTCATCGGCACCCCGGACGAGAAGTGGGGCGAGGCGGTGACGGCGGTGATCGTGCTGCGCCCGGAGGTCGACCGCGACGAGGCCAACGTCGAGCGGATCCGCGGCGAGATCCAGGCCGCGGTCAAGGAGCGCAAGGGCTCGGTGCAGGCGCCCAAGCAGGTGATCGTGGTCGACTCGCTGCCGGTGACCGCGCTGGGCAAGCCGGACAAGAAGGCGGTCCGGGCCCAGTTCTGGAAGGACGCCGAGCGCAACGTGGGCTGAGCCCCACCCCGGTCTTCCCCGCGAGCAGACGCGCGATCCCCCTTTTCCCGGCGTTGCAGGGGGTGGACGCGTCTGCTCGCGGGAGGAGTCAGCCCGCCGGGAAGGCGTGCGAGCGGTGGATGCGCCAGGTTCCGTCCGGGCCGCGGCGGAACACGTCGAGCCCGTCCTCCTCGACCGTCTCGATCACCGCGCCGGCGGCGTCGCGCACGGTCAACCGCCAGTTCACCGCCACCGTGGCCAGGTCGCCGTCGACGAGCACCTCGTGGATGTCCGGCGGGTCGTAGTGGTAGCTGCGCGCCGGGTCGCTCAACCGCTCCCGCAGTCCCGCGCAGACGGCGTCGCGGCCGCGCACCGGCTGCGCCCCCGGGTGGTGCAGCACCACGTCCGGGGCGAACAGGGCGCAGGCGTCGTCGGCGTCCCGGTCGTTGAAGTCGTTCGGGAACCCCCGCAGCGCGGCGGTGATCGCCGCGGCGTCGGCCGCCGGGTCGGGGCCGGGGGCACGGTCGGCGGGGCCGGGGGCCGGCTGCTGCCCGCACGCGGCCAGCAGGGCCGCCACCGGGACGAGGATGCAGAGCGCCAGACGGATCATGCCGGCAGCGTAGCCGCGGGTAGGTTGTCAGCATGGCCGGTAGCGCCCGTATCCGTCCGCCGTGGTGGCTGAAGTACGTCAACAGGGCGATGATCGCGGCCGCCCGGCTCGGCATCGGCGGCGACGCCGGCCCGGTGATCCTGACCGTGCCCGGCCGCCGCACCGGCAGACTCCGCTCCACCCCGGTCACCCCGTTCACCGTCGCCGGGCGGCGCTACGTCGTCGGCGGGCTGCCCGGAGCCGACTGGCCGGCCAACGTGCGCGCCGCCGGCCTGGTCACGCTGCGCACCGGGCGGCGCACCGAGCGGGTGCGGATGACCGAGCTGCCGGCCGACCGGGCCCGCGCGGTGCTGCGCCGTTTCCCCACCCTGGTGCCCACCGGGGTGGGCTTCATGAAGCAGGCCGGGCTGGTCACCGGACCGCATCCCGACGAGTTCGCGGCCCTCGCCGGCCGCTGTCCCGTGTTCCGCATCGACCCACCATCCGAATCGACCGAGAAGGCATGACAGACAATCCGTTCAACCCAGCCCTGTGGCAGCCCGTCGCCGGTTTCGAGGACCTGACCGACATCACCTACCACCGCCACGTCGTCGACGGGCGGCCGCAGCCCACCGTGCGGGTGGCGTTCAACCGGCCCGAGGTGCGCAACGCGTTCCGGCCGCACACCGTCGACGAGCTCTACCAGGCGCTCGACCACGCCCGGATGTCCCCGGACGTCGGGGTGGTGCTGCTGACCGGCAACGGCCCGTCCCCCAAGGACGGCGGCTGGGCCTTCTGCTCCGGCGGTGACCAGCGCATCCGCGGCCGCACCGGCTACCAGTACGCCTCCGGCGAGACCGCCGACACCGTCGACCGGGCCCGCGCCGGCCGGCTGCACATCCTCGAGGTGCAGCGGCTCATCCGGTTCATGCCGAAGGTGGTGATCTGCCTGGTCAACGGCTGGGCCGCGGGCGGCGGGCACAGCCTGCACGTGACCTGCGACCTCACCCTGGCCAGCCGCCAGCACGCGAAGTTCAAGCAGACCGACGCCGACGTGGCCAGCTTCGACGGCGGGTTCGGCAGCGCCTACCTGGCCCGCCAGACCGGGCAGAAGTTCGCCCGCGAGATCTTCTTCCTGGGCCGCACCTACGACGCCGAGACGATGTACCGGATGGGCGCGGTCAACGCGGTGGTCGACCACGCCGAGCTGGAGAACGAGGCGCTGCAGTGGGCCGCCGAGATCAACGGCAAGTCCCCCACGGCGATCCGGATGCTCAAGTTCGCGTTCAACCTGATCGACGACGGCCTGGTCGGCCAGCAGGTGTTCGCCGGTGAGGCCACCCGGCTGGCGTACATGACCGACGAGGCGGTCGAGGGCCGCGACGCCTTCCTGGAGAAGCGCGATCCGGACTGGAGCCGGTTCCCGCGCTACTTCTAGCCGGTGCGGCCGGCGCGGCGACCGCCGGGGTCGCCGCGCCGCCCACCGGCCTCCCTAGACTGCGCACATGAGCCGCAATCCACTGCGCCGGGTCACCGACGAACTGCTGCTGGCGGGCATGCGGCCGCCACTGGCCGACCAGCTGCTCGGCTACCGGCCCAACCGCGAGGCGGTGCAACTGCGCGGCAAGCGGGTGCTCATCACCGGCGCCTCGTCCGGGATCGGGGCGGCCGCCGCCGAGAAGTTCGCCCGCCGGGGCGCCTCGGTGATCGCGGTGGCCCGGCGCGCCGAACTGCTCGACGACCTCGTGGCACGCATCACCGACCGGGGCGGCATCGCCCGGGCCCGCCCGGCAGACCTGACCGACATGGCCGCCGTCGACGAGCTCGTCACCGATGTCATCGGGACCGAGGGCGGGGTCGACATCCTGGTCAACAACGCCGGCAAGTCCATCCGCCGGCCGCTGGCCGAGTCGCTGGAGCGCTGGCACGACGTCGAGCGCACCATGACGCTCAACTACTACGCACCGCTGCGGCTGATCCGCGGCCTGGCGCCGGGCATGCGGGAACGCGGCGACGGGCACATCATCAACGTCTCCACCTGGGGCGTGCTCAGCGAGTCCTCGCCGCTGTTCTCGGTCTACCAGGCCTCCAAGGCCGCGCTGTCGGCGGTCAGCCGGGTGATCGAGACCGAATGGGGCGACGGCGGCGTGCATTCCACCACGCTGTACTACCCGCTGGTGCGCACCCCGATGATCGCCCCGACCCGCGCCTACGACGGCATCCCGGCGCTGACCGCCGAGGAGGCCGCCGACTGGATGATCGCCGCCGCCCGGCACCGCCCGGTGCAGATCGCCCCCCGGGTGGCGGTGGGCGCCAAGACACTCAACGCGGTGGTGCCCGGGCTGGTCAACGCCGTGATGAAACGTCAGGTCGCCGACGCCGGCCGGCGCACTATATTTCCGGCCGGGTGATGCCGCGCGGCGGCAGCCCCTGGGCGCGAACGTGTTCGGCGATCTCGCCGAGCGCGGCGGTCCACACGTCGGTGTGGTCGAGCACGTAGCGCATCAGGTCGTCGAGCTCGGCCGCGCGGGAGGCCCGCCCGGACAGGAACGGGTGGTTGGTGAGCACCCAGCAGGCGCCGGCGCGGCGCAGCGCGTCGAACTCCAGCTGCCAGATCTCCCTTGCCTTGCGCGGACTTTCGATCAGCCCGGAACCGGAGATGTCGGGGATGAAGCAGTACTGCTCCCAGTCGTCGAGCGCCCACTGGATCGGGATCTCCACCAGCGACCGCTCCCCCACCGCGAGCTCGTAGGGCACGTCGGCGTCCATCAGGCTGGAGTCGTAGAGAAATCCACGCTGCACCAACAGTTCCGGGGTACGCCAGGACAGGTCCCACATCGGGGCACGGTAACCGGTCGGGCGCACCCCGGCCACCTCGTCGAGCGCCTCCAGGCCGCGGTCGAGCGCCTCGATCTCCTGCTCGAGGGTCAGCGCGGTGGGCTGTTCGTGCAGGTACCCGTGGTGGGCGATCTCGTGCCCGGCCGCGGCGATGTCGCGCACCACCTGCGGCCAGCGGTGCGCGGTGTAGCCGGGCACGAAGAACGTCGCGCGGATCTGGTGGCGCTCCAGCAGATCCAGGATGCGCGGCACCCCGACCAGCGGCCCGTAGGCCTGGTGGCTCATCACGCTCATCCGGTCCGCGGCCGCCGCGTTGCCCCACAGCACCGCCGACTCGGCGTCCACGTCGAAGGTGAACGCCGCGGCCGCCTTTCTGCCCTCCGGCCAGCGCAGGCCGGTCATCGGCCCGCCATCAGCGTGATCAGCTCGTAGGCGACGTTGGCCGCGGCCACCGCGGTGACCTCGGCGTGGTCGTAGGACGGCGCCACCTCGACGACGTCGGCGCCGACGATGCGCAGCTCCCGCATCGCGCGCAGCACCGCCACCAGCTCCCGGCTGGTCATGCCGCCGATCTCCGGGGTTCCGGTGCCGGGCGCGAACGCCGGGTCCAGCACGTCGATGTCGATCGAGACGTACACCGGGTGGTCGCCCACCCGGTCCAGGATCCGGTCGATCACCCCGTCCACGCCGATCCGGTCGACGTCGCGGCAGTGCACCACGGTGAAGCCGAGCTGTTCGTCGTTGAGCAGGTCGGCGCGGTCGTAGAGCGAGCCGCGGATGCCGATGTGGGCGGAGTGGCCCTTGACGATCAGGCCCTGTTCGGAGGCCCGCCGGAACGGGGTGCCGTGGGTGCACGGCGCGCCGAAGTAGGTGTCCCAGGTGTCCAGGTGGGCGTCGAAGTGCACCAGCGCCACCGGGCCGTGCACGGCGTGCATCGCCTGCAGCGCCGGCAGCGCGATGGTGTGGTCGCCGCCGAGCAGCACCACCCGCTTCTCGCCCCCGGCGAGCAGTTCGGCCACCCCGGTGCGGATGTCGTCGACCGCGGTCGCGATGTCGAACGGGTTGGCCGGGATGTCGCCGGCGTCGACCACCTGGGCGACCGCGAACGGGGTGGCGTCCAGCGCCGGGTGGTAGGGCTTGAGCAGCCGGGAGGCCTGGCGGATCGCGGCCGGGCCGAACCGGGCGCCGGGCCGGTAGGTGACCCCGGCGTCGAACGGCACCCCGGCCACGGCGATGTCGTAGTCGTCGACCTCGTGCCGCTGCGGCAGCCGGGCGAACGTGGCCAGGCCCGCGTACCGCGGCACCCGCAGCGCGTCGACCTGACCGACCTTTCCCTCCGCCGACCGCACGTACGGCTGGCTCGTCATGTGTTCCCCTTCTGTCATCCCCGGGTCCTCGTTGACCCGCCGTTGCACGAGATCACCTGCCCGACAACGGCTTCCATATCGAATGAGGCGAGAAACTCGACCGCTGCCGCGATCTCGTCGGGCGACCCGATGCGTCCGGCCGGGATCCCGGCCGCGTAGCTGCGCCGGATCTCGTCCAGCGACACCCCGGCGGCGTCGGCGTCGACCTGCAGCTGCGGGGTGTCGATGACGCCGGGGGCGACCGCGTTGACGATGATGTGCTCCGGGCCGAGTTCGCGCCCGAGCGTCTTCACCAGCGCGACCAGGCCGGCCTTGGAGGCGGCGTAGGCCGTCGCCTCCGGCCAGCCGGTGAGCCCCCACTCACTGCTGATCACCACGATGCGCCCCTCGCCGCGGGCGCGCATGTGCGGCAGCACCGCCTGGATCAGGAAGAAGGTGCCGCCCAGGTTGGTGTCGACGACCTTCCACCAGTCGGCGTCGTCGTGTTCGAGCAGCGGCGCCATGGTCATGTAGGCGTGGTTGGCCACCAGCACGTCGAGCCGCCCGGCCCGCTCGGCCACCGCGTCGGCGATGCGCCGGCACTCCCGCGGGTCGGACACGTCGCCGGCGACGGTGAACCCGCCGATCTCCTCGGCCAGTGCCGAGAGCGCCGTGGAGTCGCGAAGGTCGTTGACCGCCACCGTGGCTCCCGCGGCGGCCAGCCTGCGGGCGTGCGCCACCCCCATCCCGCCGGCCGCGCCGGTGACCAGGGCGGCGCGGCCCCGCAGGCTCATATCACCGCCCCGGCGTTGACGTTGAGCACCTCGCCGTGGCTGAACAGCGCGTCGCACACCATGTACTCCACGCAGCGCGCCACCTCCTCCGGCGAGACCAGCCGGCGGATCGGCAGCGAATCCAGGTATTCCGGTGCGCGGCAGGGGTTGTCGTCGGCCAGCAGCGGTGTGTCGGTGGGGCCGGGGGCGACCGCGTTCACCCGCACCCCGTGGCCGGCGAGTTCGGCGGCCAGGCTGCGCACGAACCCGATCACCGCGCCCTTGGCGGCGGCGTAGTGGGCGTCGCCGTCCCCGCCGCCCACGGCCAGCTCGCTGGTGATGGCGACCAGCGTGCCCTGCTGCACGAGCAGCCCGGGCAGGCAGGCGCGGGCCAGGTTGACCAGCCCGCCGAGGTGCACCCGCAGCATGCGGTGCCAGGCCTCGGGGGTGATGTCGGCGAACGGCACCATCTCGTAGTGGCCGGCGACGGCCACCGCGGCGTCGAGCGGGCCGAGCTCGCGCTGCACCGCGCCGACGGCGGCGGCCACGGCGGCCGGGTCGACCACGTCGGCCTGCACACTCAGATCGGCGGCCGGGGCCGGGTTGCGGTCCAGGCTGGCCACCCGGTAGCCGCGGCCCTGCAGTGCGGTGACGACCGCGGCGCCGATACCGCTGGCCCCGCCGGTGACGAGGGCGACCGGAGCGGTGTTCATCGGCCGGCCTCCTCGTCCTGCCGCTCGTCGGCGGCCTCGATCTCGTCGATCACCGCGGCGGCGGTGATCCGGCCGCGCACCGAGGCGTACAGCGCCGCACCGAGCACCACCAGCCCCGCGATGCCGATCCACACCGACCAGTCCAGGTAACGGGACTCGAAGGCCACCCGCGGCCAGGAGATGTTGAGGAACTGCAGCACCGCCCACACCACGGCGATCGCCGCGACCGGCAGCGTCGCCGCGCCGAGCGAGAACCGCGCCGGGGTCCACCGCCCGCGCAGCAGCACCACCAGGAAGCCGACCAGCGGGAACAGGAACGACAGGTAGAAGCCGCCGGAGGTGAAGTTCACCATCAGCGTGTAGATCTCGCCGGCCACCACGCTCAGGCCGAACAGCGCGGCGCCGATCACGGTGGTGACCAGGATGGCCAGCGCGGGGATCCGGGCCTCGCCGCGCAGCCGGGACAGCGCCGCCGCGCCGGGCAGGGCGCCGTCGCGGGCGTAGGCCCAGATCACCCGGGAGCCGGAGGTCTGCAGCGCCAGGAAGCTGGCCAGGAAGCCGATGATGAACAGCACCTCGACCGGTTTGGCGATGTGCGCGCCGAGCGCCTCGGTCAGCGTGTAGTAGACCGGGTCGGCCTGGTCGGCGAGGGCGTCGAAGTCCGGCACGGCCAGGATGATCGCCAGGCTGGAGTAGGCCACCACCAGCGCGATGAACGTCAGCGAGAACAGCACCGCCTTGGGCAGGTGGCGGCGCGGCTCGTGCACCTCCTCGGCGATGGAGCCGGCGCTCTCGAAACCGACGAAGGAGAAGCCGATGAACGCCACCGCGAGCAGGAACGGCCCGGACAGCCACGCCCAGGTGTCCACGCCGGGCCCGCCGCCGGTGAACAGCACCGACAGCGGCTGCTCGCGGTGGAACAGCAGCAGCCAGGTGCCCAGGCCCAGCGAGCCGATCACCTCGGCGACGATGCTGGCGGTCATGAAGACCTTGAGCGCGGTGCGGCCGATCAGGTTGATCGCGGTGCCGCCGAGCAGGATCACCAGCGCGATGAGCGCCTGGGTGCCGCCGGACGGCGCCTCGATGCCGATGATGTTGGCCACGAAGCCGGCGGCGCCGAGCGCCACGGTCGCCATCGCGATGACCAGCGTCCACATGTAGGCCCAGCCGGCGAACCAGCCGTAGCCGGTGCCGAGCAGCCGCCGCGACCACTGGTAGATGGAGCCCTCCAGCGGCCAGCGGCTGACCAGCATGGCGAACACCAGCGCGACCAGGAACTGACCGCCGAACACCAGCGCGAAGCCCCACCAGAAGCTGGGGCCCGCCGCGGTGATCGCCAGACCGAAGATGGCGTACAGCGCGACGATCGGCGAGATGAACGCGAACGCGAAGGCGAACGCCGACCAGAGATTGAACTCGCGCCGCAGGACCTGCGGCCGGTCGGCGACGTCGATCGTTGAGGACATGCGGACGCTCCCAAGAATCCGGACGACTGGCCTTGAACTATCGCGTGCCGCTGGAGGAACCGCCACCGCCGGAGCCGAAAACGCTGCGATCGCACGGCCGGAGCGCCCAGCGATTGGATGATCGCACAACAAGTGATGTCGTCCACGTTACGCTTCGCACCGTGACGCAGCCGCTCGAGAAGGCCGGGTCCACCACCCTGCGGGACCTGCTGGACGCCCCGCAGCTGCAGCTGCACCTGCCCCCGTCGACCGACCCCGCGGGCGCGGCGGACCTGGACCGCCCGGTGCAGTGGGTGCACACCACCGAACTGCTCGACCCCGGCCGCTACCTGCACGGCGGGGAGCTGGTCTGCACCGTCGGGCTGAGCCTGCACGGCGCCGCCGACTGCGCGGCGTTCGTCGCGGCGGTGGCCGCCTGCGGGGTGGCCGGGGTGTGTCTCGGGATCGGCGACGTGCACGACACGGCACCGCCCGCGCTGGTCGAGGCGTGCCGGGAGCACGGGCTGCCGCTGCTGCTGGCACCGCCGGAGACGCCGTTCAGCGCGATCAGCCGGTACGTGGCCGAGTCCCGGCTCGGGCCCGAGCTGGCCGCGGCGCGGGCAACCAGCGCGCTGGTGCCGGAGCTGCTGGCCTCGCTGCGCCGCGGCGACGACGTGCGCCAGATGCTGGACCGGGCCGGCGGGGTGATCGGCGGGTACTTCCGGCTCGACCCCGACGACCGGGCGGTCGGCGCGGCGCCGGCGGTCACGGTCGACGGGGCCGGGACGGTGGTGTGGGTGGGCCCCGGCCCGCTGCCCGACCCGGCGGTGCTCGACCTCATCGCACGGTTCGTCTCGGCCGCCCAGGGCGAGCGGGACATGGAGACGATGCTGCAGCGCGAGCGGGTCGGCCAGCTGCTCTCGCTGGTGGAACGGCGCATGCTGCTGCCGGACGCGCTGGGCCAGCTGCTGGACTGGCCGGGGCTGGCGGCGCCGGAGGTGTCGGTGTCGGCCTGGCCGGCCGGCGCCGGGGCGCTGCTGGCGCAGGCGCTGCCCGAGGCACTGGTCGCCGATGCGCCGGAGGTCTGCCTGGTGCTGTGCGACGAGCCGGCGCGCGCGGCGGCGGTGGCGGCCGAGCTGTCGCTGCCGTCGGGGCATGCCACGCCGGTGCGGCTGACCGAGCTGGACGCGGCGATCGCGCAGGCCCGCATCGCGCTGAACCTGGCCCACCAGCACGGCGGCAGTGTCGGCCCGGACCGGCTCAGCACCCTGGACAGCCTGCTGGAACTGGTTCCGCTGCACCAGCTGGCACCGTTCCGGCGGCAGCTGATCGATCCGCTGGAGGCGCTCGACCGGCAGCGCCGCACCCAGTACCTGCGCACGCTGCAGGTGTTCCTGGCCAACAACGGGTCGCTGGTCGGCACCGCGCGCGAGCTGTATCTGCACACCAACACGGTGCGCCACCGGCTGGCCCGCATCCACGAGCTCACCGGCCGCAATCCGCTGGTGTTCGAGGACCTGGTGGCGTTCGCCATCGGAATGCGCGCGGCCGACCGCGCACGGGGCGCGGCCGGTCGCGGCAGATCCTGAACCGGCGCCGGTCAGACGGTGTACTTGTCGGCGACCTCGAGGGCCCGGTCGAGGATCTCCAGCCCCTCCTGCGCCTCCGCGGCGCTGATGGTGCACGGCGGCACCACGTGGATGCGGTTGAAGTTGACGAACGGCAGCAGGCCGCCGGCCTTGCAGGCCGCGACGGTCTCGTTCATCGCCGGGCTGGAGCCGCCGTACGGGGCCAGCGGCTCACGGGTGGCGCGGTCGCGGACCAGCTCGACGGCCCAGAACACGCCCACGCCGCGGACCTCACCCACCGACGGGTGCTTCTCGGCGATCCGGCGCAGCCCCGGCCCGATGACCTCCTCGCCCACCTTGGCGGCGTTCTCGACGATCTGCTCGTCGATCATCGCGTTGATCGTCGCCACGGCCGCGGCGGTGGCCAGCGGGTGACCCGAGTAGGTCAGCCCGCCCGGGTAGGCCCGGTCGGCGAAGGTGGCGGCGATCTTCTCCGAGATCGCCACACCACCGAGCGGGACGTAGCCGGAGTTGACGCCCTTGGCGAAGGTCATCAGGTCCGGCACCACACCGTCGGCGTGCTGCACGGCGAACCACTTGCCGGAGCGACCGAAGCCGGCCATCACCTCGTCGGCGATGTAGACGATGCCGTACTTGTCGCACAGCTCGCGCACGCCGGCCAGGTAGCCGGGCGGGGGCACCATGATGCCCGCGGTGCCGGGGATGGACTCCAGCACGATCGCGGCGATGGTGTCCGGGCCCTCGAAGGCGATGGTGCGCTCGAGGTGCTCCAGCGCCCGCTCGCACTCCTCCTGCTCGGTGGTGGCGTGGAAGGCGGTGCGGTACAGGAACGGCCCGAAGAAGTGCACCACGCCCGCGCCCGGGTTGTCGTTGGGCCAGCGGCGCGGATCGCCGGTCATGTTCACCGCGGTGTCGGTGCCGCCGTGGTAGGAGCGGTAGCGGGTGAGGATCTTGCGCTTGCCGGTGTGCAGCCGGGCCATGCGCACCGCGTGCTCGATGGCGTCGGCGCCGCCGTTGGTGAAGAACACCTTGTTCAGATCGCCCGGGGTGAGCTCGGCGATGAGCCGGGCCGCCTCCGAGCGCGCGGCGTTGGCGTGCTGCGGCGCGATGGTGCACAGCTTGGCGGCCTGCTCGGCGATGGCGGCGACCACCTTGGGGTGCTGGTGGCCGATGTTGGTGTTGACCAGCTGGGAGCTGAAGTCCAGCAGCCGGTTTCCGTCACCGTCCCACAGGTAGCTGCCCTGCGCGGCGGTCACCACCATCGGGTTGAGCTGGGCCTGTGCCGACCAGGAGTGGAACACGTGCTTGCGGTCGAGCTCGTAGGCCCGGGCCGCCTCGGCCTTGGCCGCGTCGAGAGACAGCCCGTTGGGCAGCGTCTCGATGGTGTTGTCGACTGTCATGAGGGTCGTCCTATCGGTCTCAGTTGTTCCGGCTCAGTTGTTCTGGGGGAAGCCGAGGTTGATGCCGCCGTGGGACGGGTCCAGCCACCGGGTGGTGACGGCCTTGGTGCGGGTGAAGAAGTGCACCCCGTGCGCACCGTGGGCGTGGCAGTCGCCGAACAGCGAGGCCTTCCAACCGCCGAAGCTGTAGTAGGCCATCGGCACCGGGATCGGCACGTTGATGCCGACCATACCCACCTCGACCTCGTTCTGGAACCGCCGCGCGGCCCCGCCGTCGTTGGTGAAGATCGCCGTGCCGTTGCCGTACGGGTTGGCGTTGATCAGGTTCAGCGCCTCGTCGTAGGACTTCACCCGCACCACCGACAGCACCGGCCCGAAGATCTCGTCGCGGTAGACGGTCATGTCCGGGGTCACGTTGTCCAGCAGGGTCGGGCCCAGCCAGAACCCGTCGGCACCCCCGTCGGCCTGCACGCCCCGGCCGTCGACGACGACCTTGGCGCCCTCGCGCTCCCCGGCGTCGATGTAGGAGGCCACCTTGTCGCGGTGGGCCTTGGTGACCAGCGGGCCCATGTCCGCGCCCTTGGTGCCGTCCCCGGTCCGCAGCGTGCGGGTGCGCTCGGCGATCTTGGCCACCAGCGCGTCACCGATCGGCTCGACGGCCACGCACACCGAGATCGCCATGCAGCGCTCGCCGGCCGAGCCGAACCCGGCGTTGACCATCGCGTCGGCGGCCAGGTCGAGGTCGGCGTCCGGCAGGATCACCGCGTGGTTCTTCGCCCCGCCGAGCGCCTGCACGCGCTTGCCGGCGGCGGTGCCGGTGCGGTAGACGTACTCGGCGATCGGGGTGGAGCCGACGAACGACACCGCCTTGATCTTCGGGTTGACCAGCAGCTCGTCGACGGCGGTCTTGTCGCCCTGCAGCACGTTGAACACGCCCTCGGGCAGCCCCGCCTCCTTCCACAGCTCGGCCAGCCAGATCGACGCCGACGGGTCCTTCTCGCTCGGCTTGAGCACCACGGTGTTGCCCGCGGCGATCGCGATCGGGAAGAACCACATCGGCACCATCGCCGGGAAGTTGAACGGGCTGATGATCGCCACCGGGCCCAGCGGCTGACGCACCGAGTGCACATCCACCGCGGTGGAGGCGTTCTCGGTGAACCCGCCCTGCAGCAGGTACGGGATGCCGCAGGCGAACTCCACCACCTCCAGGCCGCGGGTCACCTCGCCGAGGGCGTCGGAGAGCACCTTGCCGTGCTCGGCGGTGATGATCGCCGCCAGCTCCTCCTTGCGGGCGTTGAGCAGCTCGCGGAACCGGAACAGCACCTGGGTGCGCTTGGCCAGCGAGGTGTCCCGCCAGGCCGGATACGCCGCCGCCGCGGCGTCGATCACCGCACGCGCATCGTCCACCGAGGCCAACAGCACCTCACCGGTCACCGCACCCGTCGCCGGATTCGTCACCGGCGACGTGGTGCTGCCGGCACCCGTGAAGACCTGGTTGTTGAGCCAGTGCGGAATCGTCTTGGTGGCTTCTGCCATGGATCGTGCTCCTGGGGGTCGGAACGGTCTGTCGGGTTCATCCTGCGCCCCGTACCGCCGTCCGCACCGCTACAAACCGTCAGCGATGAAAACCGGTGCTTTACACTTCGAAAATGCTGTTGACGGTGGCCGAGGTGCTCGACCTGCCGGTCATGCAGGCCGGTGGGCCGGTGGTGGTGGGCGGCCGGGCCGGGCTGTCGAACCTGGTGCGCTGGGTGCACGTCAGCGATCTCGCCGACGTGGCCGAGCTCCTGCAGGGCGGCGAGCTGGTGCTCACCACCGGTCAGGCCCTCGCCGGCCCCGACGCCGGCGGGTACCTGCGCAGCCTGGCCACGGTGCGGGTGGCCGGACTCGTGGTGGAGCTCGGCACCCACCTGCCGCGGGTGCCCCCGGAACTGGCCGCGGTGGCCGACGAGTTGGCGCTGCCGCTGGTGACGCTGGCGCACCGCACCCGGTTCGTCACGGTCACCGAGGCGGTGCACCGGGTGATCGTCGCCGACCAGTACGAGGAGCTCGAGTTCGTCCGCACCGTGCACGAGACGTTCACCGCGCTGTCGGTCAAGCGCGCCTCGGTGGGCGAGATCGTGCGCACCGGGGCGGCGATGGTGGGCGCCTCGATGGTGCTCGAGGACCTCTCCCACCGGGTGCTGGCCTACGCCGCGCACGGGGTGACGCCGTCGCTGCTGCTCGACGACTGGGAGCCGCGGTCGCGGCTCACCCCGGACGCCGACGAGCACAGCTGGGTGCCGGAACGGTGGGCCGCGCTGCCCGTCGGCGCCACCGGACGCTGGGGCCGGCTGGTGGTTCGGGTGCCCGCCGCACACCCGAACCGGACCCGCATCGTCGCCGAGCGGGTGGCGCAGACGCTGACCCTGCACCGGATGATGGAGCGCGACGAGTTCGAGCTCGGCCATCAGGCCCAGGCCGGGCTGATCGACGACATCCTGTCCGGCCGGCTGGCCGACGAGGCCGAGGCGATGGCGCGGGCCGCCGCGCTGGGGCTGGCCCGGCGGTCCCGCTACGTCGCGGTGTCGATCGCGGTGCAGGCCACCGCCGCCCGCCACGACGGCGACCAGCTGGCCCGGCAGCGGCGGATGTCGCGGATCTACGACGCGGTGACCCACGGGCTGGAGCTGTCGCGCTGCACCGGGCTGCTGTCGCGCGACCACAACGACCAGATCGGGATGGTGATCGCGGTGCCGCCCGGCCCGCAGGACCGGCTGGCCGACGCCGCCGCGGCGATCGGCGGCGAGGTGCGCCGCACGCCCGGGGTGACCCGGGTGGTGCTGGGTGCCGGGGAGCCGTCGGCGAGCCTGCTGGACGCCGTGCACGAGCTGCGCAACGCCGAACACGTCGCCTCGGCGGCGCTGTCGCTGCACGACGACCCGGGCCGGCCCTACTACCGGGCCGGGGACGTGCGGCTGCGCGGACTGCTCGCGCTCATCCACAGCCAGCCCCGGGTGCAGCAGTTCGCCGAGACCGAGCTGGCCGCGCTGCTGCGCCACGACGCCCGCCACGGCGACAACCTCACCGCGGTGCTGCGCGCCTTCCTCGACCTCGGCGGCAACAAGACCGAGCTGGCCCGCCGGCTCAACCTGAGCCGGCCCACGCTGTACAAGCGGCTGGCGCAGATCGAGCGGGTGGCCGGGGTGGACCTCGACGACGGCGAGTCGCGCACCTCGCTGCACACCGCGCTGCTCATCCGCGACTTCGGCGCACCCAGCACCGCCTGAGCCGTCCGGCGTGCCGCGCGGGCGCGGCCGGCACGGCGGTGATAAACACAACAGTCATGGAGATCCTCGCCAGCCGGGTGCTGTTCCGGCCGGCGGACTATGCCCGGTCGCTGGAGTTCTACCGCGACCGGCTGGGCCTGGCGATCGCCCGCGAGTACCGCGGCGGCACGGTGTTCTACGCCGGGCAGTCGCTGATCGAACTGGCCGCCCACGGCCGCCCCGCCGACACGGCACCGCCGTTCCCGGGGGCGCTGTGGCTGCAGGTCCGCGACGTCTACGCCACCGAGGACGAACTGCGCCGGCGCGGCGTGCCGATCGCCCGGGAGGCCCGCCCCGAACCGTGGGGGCTGCATGAGATGCACGTCACGGACCCCGACGGGGTCACCCTGATCTTCGTCCAGATCCCCGCCGACCACCCCCTGCGCCGGGACACCCGTGGCGACTGAGCAGGGCATTTGCCGGATCTGCCACCCCGTTGACGAAGCGGGGGGCGCGCCAGCGAGAATTCTGCGGTGACCCTTGAGCTGTTCCTGCTCATCATCGTGGTGATCACCGCGTTGGCCTTCGATTTCACCAACGGTTTTCACGACACCGGCAACGCGATGGCCACCTCGATCGCGAGCGGGGCACTGCGACCGCGGACGGCCGTCGCACTCTCGGCGGTGCTGAACCTGCTCGGGGCGTTCCTGTCCACCGCGGTCGCCGCGACCATCGCCAAGGGTCTGGTCGACGCCAACCTGGTCACCCTCGAGCTGGTGTTCGCCGGGCTGGTCGGCGGCATCGTGTGGAACCTGCTGACCTGGCTGCTCGGGATCCCGTCGAGTTCGTCGCACGCGCTGATCGGCGGCATCATCGGCGCCATGATCGCCGCGGTCGGCGGGCACGGGGTGATCTGGAGCGGGGTGGTGCAGACCGTGATGGTGCCGGCGGTGCTGGCGCCGGTGATCGCCACCACGGTGGCCGCGCTGGGCACCTGGGTGGTGCACTGGGTGATCCGCGGGCTGCCCGAGGACCGCGTCGACGCCGGGTTCCGCATCGGGCAGATCGGGTCGTCGTCGCTGATCTCGCTGGCCCACGGCACCAACGACGCCCAGAAGACGATGGGCGTGATCTTCCTGGCGCTGATCTCCTACGGCGCGGTCAGCGACGCCGCCACCCGCCCGCCGCTGTGGGTGATCGTGGTCTGCGCGGTGGCGCTGGCGCTGGGCACCTACTGCGGTGGCTGGCGCGTCATCCGCACCCTGGGCAAAGGCCTGGTGGAGATCAGCCCGCCGCAGGGACTGGCCGCCGAGTCGTCGTCGGCGGCCATTATTTTGCTCTCCAGCCACTTCGGTTACTCACTGTCGACCACCCACGTGGCCACCGGCTCGATCCTGGGCAGCGGCATCGGCAAGCGCGGCGCCGAGGTGCGCTGGGGGGTGGCCGGCCGGATGGTGGTGGCGTGGCTGATCACGCTGCCGGCCGCCGGCCTGGTCGGGGCCGTCACCTACGGGGTGGTGCACGGCATCGGCGGCTATCTCGGCCCCGCGCTCGGCTTCGGGATGCTGGTGGTCGCCGCGGTGGCGATCTGGCTGCGCGCCCGCCGCGCCCCGGTCGACCACACCAACGTCACCGCCGACTGGAAGCAGGGGCCCACCGCGGTGGTGGACACCCACCCCGAGCCCGCGAAGCAACCCCTGTGAGACGACTCCGGTGAACGACTGGTTCAACCATCTGGCCGCGGCCAAGATCCTGATCTTCGGGATCCTGGTCGGCGCCGGGCTGCCGGCGCTGTTCGCGGTCGCCCTGCGGCTGTACCTGCGCGGCGCCGACGCCACGCCCCGGCGGCGGGGCCGGGTGCTGGCCGGCCGGGTGGTGTTCGGCCTGGTGGTGCTGGCCGCGCTGGTCGGGGTGGCGTTCATCGCGCGGGACTTCATCGGGCACCAGACCGGCTGGTACATCCTCGGCGCCGTGCCGAAGTAGCATGGCGCGCGGGGGAACGCATACACCATGAACGGATTTCTCACCCGGATCGTGACCTGGCTGTCGGCCGGGTACCCCGAGGGGGTGCCGGGGCCGGACCGGGTGCCGCTGCTGGCGCTGCTGCGCCGCCGGCTGACCGATGACGAGGTGAAAGCCGTTGCGCGCGAACTCATCAACCGTGGGCAGTTCGACCACATCGACATCGGGGTGCTGATCACCCAGATCACCGACGACCTGCCCAGCGTCACCGACATCGAGCGGGTGCGCGTCCGGTTGGCCGCCAAGGGCTGGCCGCTGGACGACCCGCGTGAGCCCGAGGAGTCGGCATAGCCGTCCTGACCCCCGTCGCGGTGCCGTCCGGTGCGGCGGCCTGCGCGCTGCTGCCCACGATCGCCGCGCTGCTGGCCGGGCGGGCCGCGCCGGCGCTGCCGGTCCCGCTCGACGACGAACGCCGAACCGCGCTGCTGACAACGGCATTGCGCGCCGGTGAAACGATCGACGACGACATCGCGGTGGTGGTGTCGACGTCCGGCACCACCGGCACCCCCAAGGGGGCGATGCTGCCCGCCGCCGCACTGCGGGCCGGCGGCGAGGCCACCCACGCCCGGCTGGGCGGGCCCGGCCGGTGGCTGCTGGCGCTGCCGGCCTACCACATCGCCGGGCTGCAGGTGCTGGTGCGCAGCGTGCTGGCCGGCACCGAACCGGTGGCCGTGCCCGCGAGTTTCCGCCCGGCAGAACTTGTTTCGGCGATCGGCGCGATGGGTTCGGGCCGCCGCTACGCCTCGCTGGTGGCCGCGCAGCTGGACAAGGCGCTGGCCGACACGGAGGCCGCCGCGGCCCTGGCGTCACTGGACGCGGTGCTGATCGGTGGCGGGCCGCTGCCGGTGCCGGTCGCCGAACGCGCTGCGGCGGCCGGGATTCCGGTGGTGCGCACGTACGGGATGAGCGAGACCGCGGGCGGGTGCGTCTACGACGGCCGACCGCTCGACGGGGTGCGGGTGCGCATCGCCGACAGCGGCCGGATCGTGCTGGGCGGGCCGGTGGTGGCGCGCGGCTACCGCAACCCGGTCAGCCCGGATCCGTTCGCCGAGCCGGGCTGGTACGCCACCGACGACATCGGCGTGCTCGACGAGGCGGGCACGTTGCGGGTGCTGGGCCGCATCGACGACGCGATCAGCACCGGCGGGCTGACGGTGCTGCCACAGCTGGTGGAGAACGTGCTGGCCACCCACCCGGCGGTGGCCGAGTGCGCGGTGTTCGGGCTGCCCGACGCCCGGCTGGGCCAGCGGGTGGCGGCCGCGGTGGTGCCGGCGGCCGGGTGCTCGGCACCGAGCCTGGCCGAGCTGCGCGAGCACGTCGCGGCGGTGCTGGACCCCACCGCCGCGCCGCGGCAGCTCGAACTCGTCGACGAACTGCCGCGGCGCGGGATCGGCAAGATCGACCGCCGGGCCCTGGTGGCCCGCTTCACCGCCCCGTAACCCCGCCTGTCCTCACTCCCCGCGAGTGACCGTGTCTGCACGCCGACACGCCGACGCGAGCGACCGTGTCTGCACACGGTCGGCGTGCAGACACGGTCACTCGCGCGAGGGAAACGTCGCCCTGGACTACTGGGGCAGCGAGGTGCTCAGCCGTTCGGTGGCGGCCAGGTAGTCCTCGATGAACTCGCGCACCACCTCGCGGGCCGGCTTGACCTTGTTCATCAGGCCGACGCCCTGGCCGACGAAGTAGGTGGCCAGCGCCTGGGCACCCTCGTGCCCCTGCGCGGCGAGCGCGTCGATGCGGCGCATCACCGGCTCGCTGAGCATGTTCTGCAGCGGCAGCGGCAGCGGCTTGCGCCCGTCCGGGAACGGGGCCCAGGCCTTGGTCCAGTCCGACACCAGTTGCCGGGCCGGCTTGCCGGTGCGGCCGGCCGAGCGCACGGTGTCCCGCGAGGTGGCCTTGAGCATCTTCTGCACCGTCGCCGGGGCGGTCTCGGCCTCCTCGGTGGTCAGCCACACCGAACCGGTCCACGCGCCGTCGGCGCCGAGCGCGACCGCGGCGGCCATCTGCCGGCCGGTCACGATGCCGCCGGCGGCCAGCACCGGCACCTTGCCCTCGATCGCCTCGATGACCTCCGGGACCACCACCAGGGTGGAGACCTCACCGCAGTGCCCGCCGGCCTCGGTGCCCTGCGCGACGATGATGTCCACGCCGGCCTCGACCTGCTTGATCGCGTGCTCGCGGGCGCCGACCAGGGCGGCCACCGGCACGCCGTGCTCGCGGCCGGCCTCGATCATGTAGTCCGGCGGCACGCCGAGCGCGTTGGCGATGAGCTTGATCGGGTGGCTCATCGCGACCTCGAGCAGCTCCTTGCCGGTGTTGCCGGACAGCATCGGCGCGCCGACCTTCGGCGTCGGGTCCGGCTCGATGCCGTGCGCGGCGAGCAGCTCATTGACGTACTCCCGGTACTCGGCCGGGATGCGGTCGGCGAGCTGCGACTTCGACAGCGCCTCCCCCTTGCCCTCGAAGGTGGCCGGGACGATGATGTCCAGGCCGTAGGGCTTGCCGTTGACCTGCTCGTCGATCCAGGTGAGCTCGCGGTCGAGCTGTTCGGGGGTGTAGGCGGTGCCGCCGAGCACCCCGAACCCGCCGGCGTTGGTGACCGCGGCGACCACGTCGCGGCAGTGGCTGAACGCAAAGAGCGGGAAGTCGATGCCGAACTGTTCGGTGAGTCGCGTCATAGCAGCCAGTATGACTTGACGGGTGTCAACTGGGAACACCCGGGTCCGCCCAGCCACCTCGGCGGGCATGCGACGATGACCGCCATGGCGACCTTGGCGCAGTGGATCGAAGGGGCACGGCCGCGTACCCTGCCCAACGCCGTGGCACCGGTCATCGCCGGCACCGGCGCGGCGGCCTGGCTCGGGGCGGCGGTGTGGTGGAAGGCGCTGCTGGCGCTGCTGGTCGCGGTGGCGTTCATCGTCGGGGTGAACTACGCCAACGACTACTCCGACGGCATCCGCGGTACCGACGACGTGCGCGTCGGCCCACTGCGCCTGGTCGGGTCGAAGCTGGCCTCACCGCGTGCGGTGCGCACCGCCGCGGTGGTGAGCCTGGCGATCGGGGCGGTGGCCGGGCTGGTGCTGTCCTGGTTCAGCGCGCCGTGGCTGATCGCGGTGGGCGCGGTGTGCATCGGCGGGGCGTGGCTCTACACCGGCGGGTCGCGGCCGTACGGCTACCGCGGCCTGGGCGAGGTGGCGGTGTTCGTGTTCTTCGGCCTGGTGGCGGTGCTGGGCACCCAGTTCACCCAGGCCCTGCGCGTCGACTGGGTCGGGTTGCTGTGTGCGGTGGCGATGGGCTGCCTGTCGTCGGCGGTGTTGGTGGCCAACAACCTGCGCGACATACCCACCGACCGGGAGTCCGGCAAGATCACGCTGGCGGTGCGCCTCGGTGACGCCCGCACCCGGGTGCTGTACCAGGTGCTGGTGGCGGTGGCGCTGGCCGCGCCGGTGCTGCTGGCCCTGGCCACGCCGTGGGCGCTGGTCGGGCTGGTGGCGCTGGTACCGGCGGCGCGGGCGGCCCGCCCGGTGCGCACCGGTGCCGGCGGCCCCGCGCTGATCCCGGTGCTGCGCGACACCGGGCTGACCATGCTGGTGTGGGCGGTCGCGGTGGCGGCCGCACTGGCCCTCGCCGCCTGACGCCCCGCGTTCGCCACCCGAGCAGACGCCCGCACGTTTTCAGGGGTGTGCGCGTGCGCTCGCGGGGAGCAGGGCGTCGAGCAGGCGGTCGACGTCGGC
>NZ_CALDGS010000163.1 GCF_937941905.1 uncultured Mycolicibacterium sp.
CCCGCACCACCTACCGGCGGCTGTCCGGCGGCCAGCAGCAGCGGCTCGCGCTGGCCTGCGCCATCGTCGGCCGGCCCGAGCTGGTGTTCCTCGACGAGCCGACCGCCGGCATGGACGCCCACGCCCGGCTGGTGGTGTGGGAGCTCATCGACGCGCTGCGCCGCGACGGGGTGACCGTGGTGCTCACCACCCACCACCTCGACGAGGCCGAACAGCTCGCCGACCGGCTGGCGATCATCGACCACGGCCACGTGGTGGCCACCGGCACCCCGGCCGAGCTGACCCGATCGGAGAATCAGCTGCGGTTCTCCGCCCCGCCGCGACTGGACCTGTCCCTGCTGGTCACCGCGCTGCCGGAGGGCTACCGCGCCACCGAGACCGCCCCCGGCGAGTACCTCGTCGAGGGGCACATCGACCCGCAGGTGCTGGCCACCGTCACCGCCTGGTGCGCCCGGATGGACGTGCTGGCCACCGACCTGCGGGTGGAGCAGCGCAGCCTGCAGGACGTGTTCCTGGACCTGACCGGCCGGGAGCTGCGGCCGTGAGCGCACGGGAGGGCCGAACCCTGGAGAACCGTTTCGCACCCGGCACCTTCACGCCCGACCCGCGGCCGGCGCCGGTGCCGCGGATGCTGGGCGCCCAGTACGGGCTGGAGCTCAAGCTGCTGCTGCGCAACGGCGAGCAGCTGCTGCTGACCATGTTCATCCCGATCACCCTGCTGATCGGCCTGGTGCTGCTGCCGTTCGGCGACTTCGGCCCGGACCGGCCGGCGGTGTTCGTGCCGGCCATCATGGCGCTGGCGGTGATCTCCACCGCGTTCACCGGCCAGGCCATCGCGGTGGCGTTCGACCGCCGCTACGGCGCGCTCAAACGCCTCGGCGCCACCGCGCTGCCGGTGTGGGGCATCATCGCCGGCAAGTCGCTGGCCGTGGTGACCGTGGTGTTCCTGCAGTCGGTCCTGCTCGGCGGGATCGGCGTCGCCCTGGGCTGGCGACCGTCGCCGGCCGGGCTGCTGCTCGGCGCGGTGGTGATCGCGGTGGGCACCGCGGTGTTCGCCGCGATGGGCCTGCTGCTCGGCGGCACGCTGCGGGCCGAGATCGTGCTGGCGCTGGCCAACCTGCTGTGGTTCGTCTTCGCCGGGCTGGGCGCGCTGACCGTCGAGCAACCCGGGGTGCCCGCCGCGGTGGCCTGGCTGGCCCGGCTCACCCCGTCCGGGGCGCTGACCGAGGCGCTGACCCGGGCGATGACGCTGTCGGTGGACTGGTTCGGTCTCGCGGTGCTCGCGGTGTGGGGCGCGGTGTCGGCACTGGCCGCGCTGCGCTGGTTCCGGTTCACCTGATGCCCTACTACGGGCTGTAGTGAGGAGTGCTCTACCATCGTGGCCGTGCCCGCCCGCCTGTTTCTGCGGCTCGTCGACCTGCTTCCGCTGCCGAGTCTGAGGACGCAGCGCCTGATCGCCCTGCTGGTCGTGCTGACCCAGGGCGGCATCTCGGTCACCGGGGCGATCGTCCGGGTCACCGCCTCCGGGCTGGGCTGCCCCACCTGGCCCCAGTGCTTCCCGGGCAGCTTCACCCCGGTGCCGCACCCGGAGATCGCCGGCATCCACCAGGCCGTCGAGTTCGGCAACCGGCTGATCACCTTCCTCGTGGTGGCCACCGCCATCGCCGCGGTGCTCGCCGTGACCCGCGCCCGGCGCCGCCGTGAGGTGCTCGTCTACGCCTGGCTGATGCCCGCCTCCACCGTGGTGCAGGCCGTCATCGGCGGCATCACGGTGCTCACCGGGCTGCTGTGGTGGACGGTGGCGATCCACCTGCTGGCCTCGATGGCCATGGTATGGCTGGCGGTGCTGCTCTACGTCAAGATCGGCCAGCCCGACGACGGGGTCACCACCGCCCTGGTGCCCCGCCCGCTGCGCGGGCTCACCGCGCTGTCCGGGCTGGCGCTGGCGGCGGTGCTGGTCACCGGCACCCTCGTGACCGGGGCCGGGCCGCACGCCGGCGACAAGAGCATCGACCGCCCGGTGCCGCGACTGGCCGTCGAGATCACCAAGCTGGTGCACGCGCACGCCTCGCTGCTGGTCGGCTACCTGTCGCTGGTGATCGGGCTGGCGTTCGGGCTGGCCGCGGTGGGCGCGGCCCGGCCGATCATGAAGCGGCTCGCGGTGCTGCTGGCGCTCATCGTGGCCCAGGCCCTGGTCGGCATCACCCAGACCGCGACCGGGGTGCCGGCCGTGCTGGTGGCCATCCACGTCGCCGGGGCCGCCGCCTGCACGGCGGCCACCGCCGCGCTATGGGCGTCGATGCGACAGCGGTCCCAGGCCGAGCCGGTCCAGGGCTGACTCCACCGCGACGGCGAACCGGCGCTGCCGCTGGGCGCGGGTGCCGGCGTCGAGCTGGCGCCAGCCCAGCGACGGCTCGACCAGTTCCAGCTCGAGCAGCCGCGGATCGTCCCGGTCGCCGATGAGATCGACCCGAGCGTAGAGCAACTCCTCCACCCCGATACCGACGTGCGCGGCGGCCGCCTCGAGGGCGCGCCGGCCGGTGTCCCACAACTGCGGGTCGGGGTCGGCCGGTGCCAGGGTCTCCTCGGCGTGGGTGCCCGACGGGTGCCAGACCGGCGGCCCGGACGGCGGCAGGATCGGGCCCTTGGTGAACGCGTGCGACGGCTCACCGCCGATGAACACCAGCGCGGTCTCGCCGGCGGCGACCCGGGCGTCGTAGGGCTGCACCAGCACGGTGCGCCCGCCGGACTGCAGTTCGGCGGCGTGCGCCCGCGCCGCATCCGGGTCGGTGAAACGCTGCGCCCCAACCGATCCCGCACCGACCGCGGGTTTGACCACCACCTCGCCGTCGAACAGCCGCACCGGTTCGCCGGGGGCGAAGAACCGGCTCGGAATCACCGGCACCCCGCGGGCGGCCAGGTCCGCCAGGTAGCGCTTGTCGGTGTTCCAGGCCACCACCGCCGGCGGGTTGAGCAGATGCCGCACGGTGCGGGTCCAGGCCAGGAACTCCTCGCGCCGGTCGATGTAGTCCCAGGTGGCGCGCAGAATGACCAGATCGGCCTGCAGGATGTCGGGGTTGTCCCAGGACAGCCAGCGGGCGTGCAGGCCGCGCCCGCGCAGTGCGTCCACCAGGCCGTCGTCGTCGCCGTCCCCGGCCGGCAGGGCCGGACATCCGGCGAACACGATGCGGGGATGGAACACGTCCGGCCGGGCCAGCTTCATTGTTCGAATTCTAGGAGTTGGAAGATGGGCACCATGAAAGCCATCGAAGTCAGCCGGACCGGGGGCCCCGAGGTCCTCACCCTCGTCGAGCGTCCCGAGCCGCAGCCGGGACCGGGTCAGGTGCAGATCCGCGCCGAGGCCATCGGCGTCAACTACATCGACACCTACTTCCGGTCCGGCCTGTACCCGCGGGAGCTGCCGTTCGTCGTCGGCACCGAGGTGTGCGGAACCGTCACCGCCGTCGGCGCGGGCGCCCCGGCCGACCTGCTGGGCCGCCGGGTGGTCACCGACAAGGCGCTCGGCGCCTACGCCGACTACACCGTCGCCCCGGCCGATTTCGTCGCCCCGGTGCCCGACGGCCTGGCCGCCGACCAGGTCGCCTCCGCACTGCTGAAGGGCATGACCGTGCACTACCTGATCAAGTCCACCTACCCGGTCCAGGCCGGCGACACCGTGCTGGTGCACGCCGCCGCCGGCGGGGTCGGGCTGATCCTGACCCAGTGGGCCACCAGGCTCGGCGCCAAGGTAATCGGCACCGCCTCCACCCCGGCCAAGGCCGAGCTGGCCCGCCGGGCCGGTGCGGTCGAGGTGCTCGACTACCCCACCGACCCGCAGGCCTTCGGCGCGCGGATCCGCGAGCTCACCGACGGCCGGGGCGTGGCCGCGGTCTACGACGGGGTCGGGCAGAGCACCTTCGACGCCAGCCTGGCCAGCCTCGCGGTGCGCGGCACGCTGGCGCTGTTCGGCCAGGCCAGCGGCCCGGTGCCGCCGGTGGACCCGCAGCGGCTCAACGCCGCCGGGTCGGTGTACCTGACCCGGCCGAACCTGGCCCACTACACCCGCACCCCGGACGAGTTCGCCTGGCGGGCCGGCGAGTTCCTGGCCGCGGTGACCGACGGCACGCTGACGATCACCGTCGGCGAGCGCTACCCGCTGGCCGAGGCGCAGCGGGCGCACACCGACCTGCAGGGCCGCCGCACGGTCGGCTCGATCGTGCTGCTGCCCTAGGCCGGGGTGAACTCGATGTGCAGGTCGGCCAGGCCGCGCATGATGAACGTCGGCTCGTAGCGGTACCGGCGCGCCCCCGCCGGCCCGTGCCGCAGCTCGTCGATGCGGATGTCGCGCATCCGGTCCAGGATCCGGTTCAACGAGATCCGGCCCTCGGCGCGGGCCAGCGGGGCGCCCGGGCAGGAGTGCGGACCGCGGATGAACGCGATCTGCTCCCGCACGTTGGGCCGCTCCGGGCGGAACGTGTTGGGGTCGTCGAACTTTCGCGGATCCCGGTTGCAGGCGCCGGGCAGCAGCATCACCGTGGTGCCGGCCGGGACCTGCACCCCTCCGATGGTGGTGGTGGTCCGGGCCATCCGGAAGTGCGCCTTGACCGGGCTGTCCATCCGAAGCGTCTCCTCCAGGAACGCCGGGATCAGACCGCGGTCGGCGCGCAACCGGTCCTGCAGCAGCCGGTCCTCGGCGATGTGGCGCACCGCGAAACTCACCAGCTTGGTCGTGGTCTCGGTGCCGGCGGCGAACAAGAACGTCGACAGCGTCACCACATCGGCGACCGCCGGGATCGAGCCGTCCTCGTAGCGGGCGTGGGCGAGTTCGGTCAGCACGTCCTGCCGCGGACTGCGGCGCCGGTCCTCGATGTAGGCGGTGAACGCGTCGTTGAGGAACTCCAGCGGGTTGTGGGTGGTGGGCGCGTCCTTGCCCAACTCCCCCACCGACTCCAGCGCGAAGGCCGCCTTGAACCGCTCGTGGTCGGCCGCCGGCACCCCGAGCAGGTCGGCGATCACCAGCAGCGCGAACGGTTTGGCGTAGTCCTCGAGGAACTCCGAGCGGCCGCGGTCGAGGAAGGTGTCGAGCTGGGTGTCGGCCAGCCGCCACATGAACGCCTCGTTCTCCTTGAGCCGCTTGGGCGTGATGAGTCTGTTCAACAGCCCGCGGGTGCGGGTGTGCAACGGCGGGTCCTGCGAAGTGATGTGCCCGGCCATCGGCACCACGTGCCGGTGCTGCTCGATCAGGTCGGACACGTCGTCACGACCCTCCTGCGGGCCGAACGGCATGCCGGAGAACGGGCCGGCCACCGAGACCACCGAGGAGAACGCCGGATTGCGGTAGACCTCCAGCGCCTCGGCGTAGCCGGTGACGGCCAGCACCCGATGCGGGGTGGCCGCCACCACCGGACCCCTGCCCCGCAACCGGTCGAAGTACGGGTAGGGGTCGGCGACCAGCGATTCGTCGGTGAAGAAGTCCACGGTGTCGTGCTCGGTCACGGCATGCTCCGGGTCGGTTCGGTGCCCTGCGCCGGCGCATCGAACCGCACCGGCAGCGCGGTCGGCGACCGGAACACCTGCCCGCGGATGTAGACGTCCCCGCCGTCGGGGTCCAGGCGCAGGCCGGGCAGCCGGTCCAGCAACAGATTCAGTCCCACCCGCATCTCCATCCGGGCCAGGTGCATGCCCAGGCAGACGTGCCCGCCGGAGCCGAAGCCGAGGTGCGCGCGGGCCGGGCGGAAGATGTCGAACCGGTCCGGGTCGGGGTAACGGGTCTCCTGCCGGTTCGCCGCCCCGAGCACCGGCAGCACCGAGCAGCCGGCCGGGACGGGCACCCCGCCGAGTTCGGTGTCCCGGGTGGCCACCCGGGTGATCATGAGCAGCGGCGGTTCCCAGCGCACCGCCTCCTCGATGGCCTGCGGGACGAGTGCGCGGTCGGCGCACACCGCCTGCAGCTGGTCCGGATCGGTGAGCAACCCGTAGAGCAGGTTGCCCAGGGCCCGGTAGGTGGTCTCCACGCCGGCCGGCAGCAACAGCCGCAGGAAGGAGAAGATCTCCTCGTCCGACAGGCGCTCGCCGTCGAGTTCGGCGGCGGCCAGCGCGCTGATCAGATCGTCGCGCGGCTCGGCGCGGCGGGCGGCCAGGATGGGCCGGAAGTAGTCGGCCAGCGCGGCGGAGGCCGCCCGGCCGCGTTCCGGGTTGACGGTGAACGACAGCAGCGAGATCGACCAGCGCTGGAACCGGGCGTAGTCCTGCTGCGGCAGGCCCAGCAGCGCGGCGATGATCAGCGTCGGGAACGGGAAGGTGAACTCGCGGGTCAGTTCGGCGCCGCCGCGGTCGGCGAACCGGTCGATCAACGCCTCGCCGACCGGCCGGACCAGGGTGTCCTCCCAGCGGGCCAGCGACTTCTGGGTGAACGCCTTGGCCACCAACTCGCGGTGCCGGCCGTGCTCGGGCTCGTCCATGCCGAGCATGACGTGCTCGCCGAACACGTCGCCGAAGGCCTGGGTGACGATCGCCGAGGAGAACGTCTCGTTGTCCCGCAGCACCTGCTGGGCCTCCGCGTAGCGGTAGACCATGAAGATCGGCTTGCCCTCCTCGCCCGGGATGCCGGGGGATCTCGAGGCGCTGGACGGGCTCCTCCCGCCGCAACCGGGCCAGCTCGGTGTGCGGGTCACGGACGTCGCCGGCGGCGAAGTCCTCGAATTCGCCGAAGTCCGCGAGATCCTCGAACAGCAGTTGCACGCGCGCCTCCTCAGGCCGGGTACGCCACGGACTTGATCTCGGTGTACTGGTCGAAACCGGCCACGCCGTTCTGCCGGCCGATGCCGCTGGCCTTGTAGCCGCCGAACGGGGTGTCGGCGCCGTAGCCGGCCGCGCCGTTGATGCCGATGAAGCCGGCCCGCAGCCGGCGGGCGACCGCCAGCGCGTGGTCGAGCGATCCGGACATCACGTTGCCGGCCAGTCCGTAGGCGGTGTCGTTGGCGATGCGCACCGCGTCGTCCTCGTCGGTGTACGGGATGACCGCCAGCACCGGGCCGAAGATCTCCTCCTGCGCGATCGTCATGTCACCGTCCACGTCGGCGAACAGCGTCGGTTTGACGAAGAATCCGCGGTCCAGCCCGGCCGGGGGCTCGGGACCGCCGACCACCAACCGGGCGCCCTCGGCGATGCCCTGCTCGATGTAGCCGCGGATACGGGTGCGCTGTCTGTCGTTGATGACCGGCCCGCACAGGGTCGCCGGGTCCTGCGGGTCGCCCGGCGTCACCCCCTCGTAGATCCCGCGCAGGATCTCGATGCCCTCCTCGTAGCGGGAGCGGGGCAGCAGCAGCCGGGTGGGGTTGGCGCAGCCCTGCCCGGCGTGCATGCAGGGGGCGATGCCCATCATGCAGCCGAGCTCAAAGTCGGCGTCCTCCAACACGATCGTGGCGGACTTGCCGCCGAGTTCCAGGAAGAGCCGCTTCATCGTGGCCGCGCCCTTCGCCATGATCCGCCTGCCCACCGCGGTGGATCCGGTGAACGAGATCAGGTCGACCTTCGGTGAGCAGGTGAGCTCCTCGCCGAGCAGGTGGTCCGCGCCGGTGACGATGTTGACCACCCCGGGCGGGATGTCGGTGTGCTCGGCGATCAGCCGGCCCAGCCGGGTGGCGTTGAACGGGGTGTCCGGGGCGGGTTTGAGCACCACGGTGTTGCCGGTGGCCAGCGCCTGGGCCAGCTTCTGGATGGTCACCTCGAACGGGAAGTTCCACGGCACGATGGCGCCGACCACGCCGACCGGTTCCCGCCACACCAGCCGGGTGGTGTTCATCCCGGTGACCGACACCATGGCGTCGCCCAGCGAGGTCTGCCACGGGTAGCGGTCGATGAGTTCGGCCGGGTACCGCAGTGCGTCGGCCAACGGGGCATCGAGCTGCGGGCCGTGGGTGATGGCCCGGGGGCAGCCCACCTCGAGGATGAGTTCCTCGCGCAGCTGTTCGCGCTCGGCCTCCAGGGCGTCCTGCAGTTGCAGCAGGCAGCGTTTCCGGAAGGCATGGTCGGTGGCCCAGGAGGTCTCGTCGAAGGCGCGGCGGGCGGCGTCGATGGCGCGGTGCATGTCGGCTTTCGACGCGTTGGTGACCTCGCCGAGCACCTCCTCGGTGGCGGGGTTGATGTTCGTGAACGTCCCGGCCCCGCCCTCGACGAGCTTGCCGTCGATGAGCATCCGGGATTCGAACGTCGGCCGGTCGGTCATCGTGTACTCTCTCGCAGCGCCCCGAACCCGGGGATGCCCAGCATCAGCCGGGTCAACTGGTGCATCCCGGCGCCGGGCAGCATCCGGTTGGCCAGCAGCAGCATTCGCGCATCCGGCCCGACCGGTTTACGGACGAACGGTTTTCGGCTCTCCAGCGCGGCGGCGAGCCCGGCGGCGAACCGCTGCGGGGAGCGCGCCGCCCGGCGCATCGCGGCGCGGCCACGGCGGTCCATGGTGGCGTGGTGGCGGGCGTAGGCGCCGTGCAGGTCCCGGCAGTCGGTGGTGCCGGCGTCGGTGATGATGTCGGTGTCGTAGGTGCCGGTCACCAGCACGGTCACCCCGATGCCGAACGGGGCGACCTCCCCGGCCAGCGACTCGCCCCAGCGTTCCAGCGCCCCCTTGGCCGCCGAGTACGGGGCGGTGGCCGGCATACCGCGCACCCCGCCCTGGCTGGACACCAGCACGATCCGCCCGCGCCCGGCCTCCCGCATGCCGGGCAGCAGGGCCTTGGTGAGCGCCACCGGGCCGAACACGGTCGTGGCGAACATGGTCTCCCACAACGAGACCGGTGTTTCCTCCACCATTCCGGCCGCGGAGATGCCGGCGTTGTGCACGAGTGCGAACGGAGCCCCGACGGCGGCCTCGATGTCCTTGGCGCAGCGTTCGATCGAGGCCGGGTCGGTCAGGTCCAGCGACACCCCGAGGAGCCGGGGGTCGTCGGTGCCGGCGCCGGTGTGCGCACGCAACCGGGCCAGCCCGGCATCCACCGACCGCATGGCGGCCACCACCTGCCAGCCCCGCCGGTACAGTTCGGCCGCCGAGGCCAGCCCGAGCCCCCGGGCGGCGCCGGTGATGACGACGCTGCGCGGCGCGGTCACCGGTCGGTCCCGCACCGGTCGCCGAGCTCGCCGAGGGTCACCGCCGGCCGGCCGTCGGGCTGGCCGCTCATCCAGGTCGACCAGATGCCGACCGAGTACGGGCCGGGCTCGCCGTTCTGCTCGTAGAAGCCCTGCGGGTCGTAGACCTTGGCCTCCGGGTACGGCCACGGGCAGGCCACCGTGCTCGCCAGCCTGGTGGCCTTCACGACCGCGAACAGGCCGCCGTAGCACAGGTATGCGACGTTGAGGATCACCAGCATCACCACGAAGGTGGCCAACCGGGGCCGGCCCGGCAGGATGCGGGCCCGCTGGGCGAGTTTCTCGGCCACCGAGCGGCCGGTGTCGTCGCGATAGAGCAGCACCCCGGCCGGGATCATCACGAACGTCACCGCGACCACCTCCCAGATCAGCGGGAACTGGTGCGGCTGCCCGGCGAACACCGAGCCCCACGGGGGCACCTGCGAGTAGATGTACATGCCGGTGCGTACCAGGGTCATCTCCAGGGCGGCGTCGAGCACCACCCCGATCGGGAAGATGAGGGCGGCCAGGCTGATCAGCGGGTGGCGCCACACGAACGCGTCGACGCCCTTGCGGGCCTGCAGTTTTCGCAGGATCCAGCGCGCCGGAAAGTACGGACCGAGGTAGAACATCACGTAGCCGAGCACCACGAACGGCTCCACCGTTGGTGACAGCGACACCAGCGGCCAGTCCTCCGGCAGGTGCCACAGCTGCGGGTTGTAGACCGCGAACGGCGACCAGTTCATGATCGGGTCCTGCCAGACGATCAGCGTGGTGACCACCGCCATGAGCAGCGTCGGGTTGTGCGGATTGCGCCGCCAGTGGATCACCCACAGCGTGACGACCACCGCCATGGTGACGACGGTGAACACCTCCAGCACGACCAGCCAGTGCTCGAACCCGAACAGCGGTTCCACCGGCCGCGGGGCGCCCTGCACCTGCGGATCGGCCACCCGGGGCGAGCCCACGCCCTTGCGCGCGTTGACGCCGAAGAACACCCCGACCGCCAGGATCGCGGCGACGGCCGCGGCCGGGCCGAACCGGCCGCGACCAGACGGGCCCGGCCGGGCCGCCGGGACGTCGATGCGTGTCTGCTCGGTGGTCATGGCTCACTCCTGTCCGAAGCGGTCCACCAGATGCGAGTTCGTCCCGTCCGGGTCCAGCCGGCGGGCCACCAGGTAGCCCGCACCCATCCAGGCGCGGTGGCACCAGTTGCCCAGCGACACCCGGGTGCCCGGTGCGCCGGCGGCGGCGGGCAGCATCTTGACCCGCTCCAGCGCATCGCGCAGTCCGCGCGGGCTGAGCGGCCGGGCGTCGATCACCGCGTGCAGCAGCGTGTTGGCGATGTCGTGGTTGACCACCGGCACGCAGTACTGCGGGCGTCGGCCGTAGGCCGCCTGGTAGCGGTCCAGGAACCGCTGCCCGACCGGGTTGTGCTCGTCGTACTGGTCCACCCCGACCCAGCCCAGGAACGCGTTCCACAGCACCGGGTTGATCCAGGCGTTCTGGAACGCCGTGCTGGTGAATCGCGGTGGATCCCAGCCCAGTTCGGCCAGCACCGGGTTGACGAAGACGATGCCGAAGCCGAACCCGCAGTGCACCAGCGCACTCGGCTCGGCGTCGTGCAGGCGCTTGACCGCCGCGGTGACGTCCTGGGCGGTCTGGGCGATGTACTCCTCGCCGACGATGCGGATGTCCTTGCGTTTGGCCGCGTTCCGCAGGTTGCGCAGGTAGGTGTCGCCGATCAGCGATTGTTCGACGAGCACCCCGACCTCGGTGTGTCCGCCCTTGGCGAGCAGGTCCGCCCAGAAGATCGGCTCGTCGGTGAGCGAGCCCTGCGGGAAGGAGAAGGTCCACTCCCCCAACCACTCCTCGCTGCCGGTGACGCTCAGCGCCGGTACCCGGAAGCGTTGCTCGATCGCCTCTTTGGTGGGGACCGCGTTGTCGGTGATGTTGGGCCCGAACACCGCGAGGCACCCCTCGTCGACGAGTTCGCCGAAGGCGTCGATGACGGCCTTCACCGACCCCTTCGGCAACCCCTCGACCTCGCGGTAGACGATCTCGATGGGCCGGTCGATCAGCCCGGCCGCGTGCGCCTCGCCGAAGACCAGCTCGAACGGTCTGGCGAAGTCGTCCTTCATCTCCTGCGGATAGAACTCCGGCAGCCGGAGATCCATCAGATAGCCGAGCCTGATCGGTTCGGCGGTGCTCTCGTAGGACATGCGGCCTCCGGCCTCGGCAGGCGGTGGAACCTAATATTTGTTCAGACCCTATCGGGGCGGCCAGGTGCAGTCAACGTTCCCGCATGCCTTTCGGGAAGTGGTTCGGTACCGGCGCGAAGCGCCGTCGCGGCGGTCATCCGGGCAGATAGGCGTCGATGAGCTCGGCCAGGCCACGGCCGACCGCGGCGTCGTCGGAGAGCGGTCCCGCCACCGCGGCACGGGCCGCCGTCCGCGGCGGCAGGCCCTCGGCGATCAGCCGCCCGGCGGCGATCAGCACCCGGGTGGAGGCCACCTCGCGCAGGCCGGGTGTCTCCAGCCGCCGGACGGCCGCGCCGAGCCGCACCAGCTCGGCGGCCCGGCCGCGGTCGAGGCCGGCCTCCGCGGCCACGATCTGTTCCTCGACCTCCATTGGCGGGAAACCGAACTCGATGGCGACCAGGCGCTGCCGGGTGGAGTCCTTGAGATCCTTGAGCACGCTCTGGTAGCCGGGGTTGTAGGACAGCACCAGACCGAACCCCGGGGCGGCGTCCAGGGTGACGCCGAGCCGTTCGATCGGCAGCTGCCGACGGTGGTCGGCCAGCGGGTGCAGGACCACGGTGGTGTCCTGGCGCGCCTCGACCACCTCGTCGAGGTAGCAGATCGCGCCCTGCCGCACCGCCCGGGTGAGCGGGCCGTCCACCCACTCGGTCTCCCCGCCGCGCAACAGGAACCGGCCGACCAGGTCGGCGGCGGTCAGGTCGTCGTGACAGGACACCGTGATCAGCGGCCGCCCCAGATCGTGGGCCATGGCCTCGACGAACCGCGTCTTGCCGCAGCCGGTGGGCCCCTTGAGCACCACCGCCAGCCCCTGCCGGTGCGCGGCCTTGAACACCGCCTCCTCGTCCCCGACCGGAACGTAGTACGGCCGCGGCGGCCGGGTTCCGGTCTGGCTCTCGGTGAGTGTCATCGCCTACCTCTCCGTTCCGGTCCCTCCCCGCTCACGCCACCCGCCGGCGCAGGTCCGCGGTGTGCAGCGCCGACCGGAACAGCACCCCGACGTGCTCGCCGAGCCGGGTCGGGAGCGGGATGGTGGCATGTGCGGCACTGCCGAACACCGCCCGCAGCGCACCGCTGTCGGTGGCCGCCCCGACGGTCAGACACAGACAGCCGATGCCGGCCCGGCGGGCCTCGAGCAGCGCGCGGCGGACGTCGGCCGCACCGTGGGTGCGTTCGTAACCGTGGTCGTAGGCCAGCCCGTCGGAGCACACGACCAACAGCCGCCGGCCGGTGCCGGCCTGCGCGCCGATCAGCGCGGTGCCGTGCCGGATCGCCGCGCCCAGCCGGGAGTAACCACCGGGCCGCAGGGCCGCCAGCCGCCGCATGGTGGTCACCCCGAGCCGTTCGTCGAACCGTTTGACGGCCAGCAGGTGCACCGCGCCGCGGCCCTGGGAGTGGAAGGCGTACAACGCCACCCGGTCGCCGAGTTCGTTCAGCGCGACGGTGAGCGCGGCGGCCGCGGCCCGCTGCTGGTCGTGCACCGTGGCGCCGGCGGTGCCGGCCTCGGCCGACGATCCGGAGACGTCCAACAGCACCAGCACCGCCAGGTCGCGGCGCCGGCGCAGGCTGTCGGTGTAGACGGCCTCGTCCGGGGCGGATCCGGCGAGCAGCTCCACACGGGCCGCCACGGCGGCGTCGAGGTCGATATCGTCACCCTGGACCTGCCGCCGGCGGCGCTGCAGCCCGGTGCCGAGCCGGGTGAGCGGCCGGCGCAGCGGGTGCACGTCGGGCCAGGGCAGCCCCGCACCGTCACCGTCCGGTGCGTCGGCCTCGTACACCGTGCACCAGTCCGGCAGGTAGCGACGCTGCCGGTGGTCCCACTCCGGGTACCGCCGCCCGCTCCCCGGCCCGGCGAGCGGGTCGCCGTCGGCGGGGACGGCCGCGGTGGACAGCACCGCATGCGCCCCGCGCACCCCGTCGGCGGTGCGGTGGGTGGGCGCGTCGGCGCCCGGCGGCCCGCCGCCGTCGAGCCGGCGGACCTGGGTCATCATGCGCCGGAACAGTTTTCCGAGCGCACCGCCACCGCCGACCGGGCTGGTGAACGGGTCGGCGATGTCGTCGGCGTCCGGGGCGGCGTCGGGCTCGGGAATGCGTTCGAGCCGGCCCGGCGCGGCCCGGCGCGGAGCGTGCCGGGCGGCGGCCTCGGAGCGGTCCCGCGCGGCGGTGGCGAGCAGCCGCGCCGGGTCGATGGCACCGAAGCAGGGCGGCGGGTCGGCGACCGGGGTGGCGCCGCGCGCGACCGCCAGCGATTCGGCCGGGCTCGCGCTGCGCACCGGCGCCACCTCGAGCAGGTCACGGGCGGCGGGCGG
>NZ_CALDGS010000164.1 GCF_937941905.1 uncultured Mycolicibacterium sp.
TCGTTCGCTGCGCTCACAGGGCCGCCTTGATCGCGGCGTGCAGCGCCCGCAGCGACGACCGGTCGGCTTTCACCTCCAGCACCCGCAACCCGTCCTGCGGCTCGTCGAGCGCGTCGGCGAGCTCGCCGACCTCGATCTGGCGGCTCTCCACGTGGTAGGCCCGGCACAGCGCGCCCACGTCGACGTCGTGCGGCGTGCCGAACACCCGCGACGACACGTCGGAGAACCGCGGATCGCCCTGCTCGAGCAGCTCGAAGATGCCGCCGCCGTTGTCGTTGCTCACCACGATGGTCAGCCGGCGCGGGCACGGTTCGGTCGGCCCGATGAGCAACCCGGACGCGTCGTGCACGAACGTCAGGTCACCGATCAGGGCGACGGTGCGGCCGTCGCCGGCCCGCTCGTGCGCCAGCGCGGCGCCGATCGCCGTCGACACCGTCCCGTCGATCCCGGCCACCCCGCGGTTGGAGCGCACCGCGATCCCGTGGGTGTCCAGGCCGACCAGCGCGGCGTCGCGCACCGGGTTGGACGCCCCCAGCACCAGCTGGTCCCCCGGACGCAGCGCGTCGGCCACCGCGGCCGCCACGTGCAGGCCGGTGGTCAGCGGATGGGCCGCGAGCTGGCTGCGCACCGCGTCCATCGCGTGCCGGTTGGCCTCCGCGCAGCGGCGCAGCCAGGCCGGGTTGGGCTCGCCGCGGGTGACCGCCCGGGTGCCGGTGGCCTGCGAGTTGCCCGACACGTCCGGCCAGCGCGGGCCGGTGGTCAGCGCGTAGACCGGCACCGACGGGTCGGCCAGCAGCGCCGAGACCGGGCGGTGCAGCGTCGGGCGGCCCAGCATGATCACCTGCTGCGGCCGCAGCAACGGCAGCGCCAGCGGGTGCAGCGGGTTGTCGGCCGGCGGCGCGGTGGGCTCGGCCACCGTGGGCAGCCCGGCCAGGTTCGGGTGCACCCCGGCGCCGTGCCCGGCGATCACCACGGTGTCCGGGGTGAGGTCGATCTCCAGCGGCTGGTCGAAGCTGACCGGCGGGGTGTAGGTCCAGGGCCGGCCGTCCGGGCGGCCCGGCGGGGTCTCGGCCGGGTCGTCGTGCGGGTCGGGCACCAGCGGTTCGCGCAGCGGGATGTCGAACTGCACCGGGCCGGCGTTGGCGGTACGCGCCCCGGTCGCGGCGACGAGCACCCGGCACACCGCCGAGCGCCACTGCGCGTTGAGCTTGTCCAGCTCGCCCGGCGCGGCACGGGTGATGTCCGGGGCCAGGCCGAGGCTGATCGTGGCGCGCACCTGGGTACCGAAGTAGCCGAGCTGCTCGAAGGTCTGGTTGGCGCCGGTGCCGAGCAGTTCGTAGGGCCGGTTGGCCGACAGCACGATCAGCGGCACCCGCGCGTAGTTGGCCTCCACCACGGCCGGACCCAGGTTCGCCACCGCGGTGCCGGACGTCATCGCCACACACACCGGGGCGCCGCTGCCGACGGCCAGCCCCACCGCCAGGAACCCGGCGGTGCGCTCGTCGATGCGCACGTGCAGCCGCAGCCGGCCGGCGCGGTCGGCGTCGTGCAGGGCGAACGCCAGCGGGGCGTTGCGCGAACCCGGGCACAGCACGACATCGCGGACGCCGCCGCGAACGAGTTCGTCGACGACCACGCGGGCCTGCGCCGTCGAAGGGTTCACCCGTACAGCCTATGCGGCTCCCACGCTGCGGATGAATTCCAGTGCCGCGGCGTTGACGACCTCGGGTCGCTCGATGAAGCCCAGGTGGCCGGTGTCCGGAATCTCCAGGTAGCGCCCGTTGGGCAGGGCCTCGGCGACCTCGCGGCCCAGGTAGGCCGGCAGCAGCACGTCGTCGGCGAACCCGATCACCAGCGCCGGGTGGGTGATGGCGCGGTAGGCGGGCAGCCGGTTGCCCACCGGCCCGCACTCGAGCTGGCGACGCAGGCCCGGGGTCTGCTTGGTGGGCCACATGGTGAACATCTCGATCCAGTCGCGGACCTTGGTGTCGTCGTTGAGCGTGGCCGGCGAGAAGTTCTCCAGCAGCCGGATCTTGGCGTCCATCTCCGGCGGCAGCTCGACGCCGGATTCGATGAGCGCGATCTCGGCCCGGCGGAAGAACTCGCGGGTGCGGTCGTGGCGGCCGCGGGTGGCCATCAGCACCGCGGAGCGCACCAGCTCGGGCCGGGCCAGCATGAGCTCCTGGGCGATGAACGACCCCATCGACACCGACACGATGTGCACCGGGCCGGCGCCGACCTTCTCGATCAGCGCGGCGGTGTCGTTGACCAGGGTCTCGGTGGTGAAGTCGCCGGCGTTCTCGGTCGCCCCCACCCCGCGGTTGTCGAACGTGATGCAGCGGTACCCGGCCCGCAGGAACTCCGGCACCTGATAGAGGTGCCAGGTGCGGCCGGCGCCGCCGCGACCCGCGATGAACAGCACGGGTTCGCCGCGGCCACGGTCGTCGTAAGCCAGATTCACGCCGACGACGGTACCGCCTCGCCGCGGCGGCCCCTCGACAGCTCGCCTGTCGCCGCATGTCCCGGGTGGGGCGGCACCGGGCGAGTGCTCAGTGCGTCAGGCCACCAGCGGCAGGCAGGCGGCGATCCGGTCGATCCACCACTGCCGCCGCTCGGCCGGCACCGCCAACGCCGCCAGCCGGGCCGGGTCGGGGCGGACCGGACCGACCGGCAGGGTGCCGTCGACGGGCTGCGGGGTTTCGGCGACGTCCTCGACGAACAGCCCGCCGGTGCCCAGCCCGCAGGCGTGCCGCAGCTGCGGCAGTGCCGCGGCGGCGAGCAGACCGCGGCCGATGCCGACCGCCGAGTCCAGGGCACTCGAGACGACGACCGGGACGTCGACCTGCGCGGCGATGTCCAGCAACCGCCGCACCCCGCCGAGCGGGGCGACCTTGAGCACCGCGACGTCGGCCGCGCGGGCGCGCACCACCCGCAGTGGGTCGTCGGCCTTGCGGATGCTCTCGTCGGCGGCGACCGGGACGTCGGTGCGGCGGCGCAGCTCGGCGAGCTCCGCCACGGTGCGGCAGGGCTGCTCGAGGTACTCGATCGGGCCGTCGGCGGTGAGCGCGGCGGCGGCCGCGGCGGCCTGCTCGACGGTCCAGCCGCCGTTGGCGTCCACCCGCACGGTGGGCACCAGTGCGCGGACGGCGTTGACCCGGGCCACGTCGTCGGCCAGGGTCTGACCGGGCTCGGCGACCTTGACCTTGGCGGTGCGCGCCCCCGGGAAGCGGGCGAGCACCGCGGGCACCTCGGCCGGGGTGACGGCGGGCACGGTGGCGTTGATCGGGACGCGGTCGCGGTGCGCGACGGGCGCCGGCCGGTAGGCGGCCTCCAGCGCGGACGCCAGCCAGTGCGCGGCCTCGGGCGGTTCGTACTCGGGGAACGCGCCGAACTCGCCCCAGCCCTCCGGGCCGTCGATCAACGCGACCTCGCGGACGGTGATGCCGCGGAACCGGACCCGCATCGGCAGCGCCACGACGTGCAGGCGGTCCACGAGCTCGTCCAGATCCGGCATGGAAACCATCCTGCCGGGGCGGGTTTGGGACGGCCGGATCCGGGGCATCCTTCAGAAACTTAAGTTTCGAGACGAAGGAGTGCTTCGTGCCATCGAAGACCCTCATCCCCACGGCGGCGGCCGTCACCGCCACGGGTGTCATCGGCGGGCTGGCGAGCCGGCCGGCCAGGACCGCGTGGTTCAAGCGGCTGCGCAAACCGCCGTACCAGCCGCCACCCCAGGTGTTCCCGATCGCCTGGAACGCGCTCTACAGCACCATCGCGACGGTGTCGGCCTCGACGATCGACGAGTTCGACCGGCAGGGCCGCACCGCGGAGAAGCGCCGCTACATCGGCGCCCTCGGCGCGAACCTGGTGCTCAACGCCGGCTGGTCCTGGCTGTTCTTCAACCGGCGCCGGCTCGGCACCGCGGCCGTGGCGGCCGGTGTGCTGGCCGCCAGCAGCGCCGACCTGACCCGCCGCTCGGTCGCGGCCCGCGGGAAGGCGGCGGCACCGCTGGCGGCATACCCGCTGTGGTGCACGTTCGCGACCGTGCTGTCGTCGCACATCTGGTTGCTCAACCGGCGATGAACCTCGTCGAACTGTCCCGCCGGACCGCCGAGGGCCTGCTGGCGACCGTCGGCATCCGGGCCGGCACCGAGGAACCGCACCATCTGTCGACGCCGCTGACCGCGAACGTGGAGTTGCGCCGGTACGGGCCGCGGATCGCCGCCGAGACGACGGTCGACGCCGACGTGGAGCGGGCCCGCAACATCGGGTTCCGGCGGCTGGCCGGCTACATCTTCGGCGGCAATCACCGCACCGAGTCCATCGCGATGACCACCCCGGTCACCCAGGGCGAGACGATCGCGATGACCGCGCCCGTCGCGCAGCGCCGTTCGACGATCCGGTTCTACCTGCCCGCGAAGTGGACGCTCGACACCCTGCCCACCCCGGACGACGAGCGGGTGCGGTTGGTGCCGGTGCCCGCTGAGACGGTCGCCGTGCTGCGGTTCAGCGGCGACCGCAGCCCGCGCGCCGTCGCCACGCACACCACCGAGCTGCTGGAGGCGTTGTACGCCAACGACATCGAAGTGGTTGGCGAGCCACAGGCGTGGTTCTACGATCCGCCGTGGACGCTGCCGTGCCGCCGGCGCAACGAGGTCGCCGTCCCGGTCCGGGGTTGACGGGGCGCGGCCCGGTCGGCACGGTCGCGCGGCAGCCCGCAGATTCGTCGGACCCCCGTGCGAACATGCATGCGTGTCGCACGTCATCTGGGACCGGTTCTGCTCGGACTTCAACGTCGCCGAAACATGTGTTCCGCTTTTCGCGACCGACCG
>NZ_CALDGS010000165.1 GCF_937941905.1 uncultured Mycolicibacterium sp.
CACCGGCGGCTGAGCCGCCAGATCGGGCACCGGCGGCTGAGCCGCCAGATCGGGCCCCGGCGGCTGAGCCGCCGGGGCGGCCTACAGCTCCGCGAGCGCCGCCAGGCAGGCCTGGCCGATCACCGCCGGGTCCGCGCCGAGCTCGGCCAGGGTGAAGGTGCGCAGCGCCGCCCGTGGCGCGGCCGCCACCCACTCCAGCGCCACCTCCACCGGGTGCACCGGGTCGTCGGTCGCGGCGGCCACCGCCAGCGGCGCGGCCACCCCGGCCAGCTCCGCCGCGTCGGGGGCGCGGTGGCCGGCCGCCCGTTCCATCGCCTCGGGCAGATCCGGCCACTGCTCGGCCCACGACCGGGTGAGTTCGACGGCCAGCCACTCCGGGCTCCCGGCGCGCATCTGCGCGGTGGCGGCGGCCAGTCCGTCGCGGCGCAGCAGCGCCGCGGTGTGCCGGGCCGCCAGCGCCGCCGGGGCGTCGTCGGGGGTGCCGGTCCACGGCGGCAGCCCGGCCAGCACCGCGACGGCCCGGTCCGGCCGGTCCAGCGCCCACTGCACCGACACCACCGCCCCGATCGAGATCCCGCCCACCACCAGCGGCCCGGACCGCGCCGCCTCGTCGAGCGCCTCCCGGTAGCCCTCGATCAGCCGCCGCGGCTGCGGGGCGGGCGCCACCACCCGCGCCCCGGCGTCGTGCAGGGGGCCGGCGAACGCCCGGTACACGTAGTCGTCGTCGGATCCGGTACCCGCCAGCAGCACCGCGGTCGCACCGCGCAGATTCACGCTCACCCCTCAGATCGTGCCCGGTACCACCCGGTCGTGTCCCGCGCGGTCCCGCGCCACGCCGTGGACCCGGCATGGCATCCGCACCCCGGGAGGACTACCGTGGCGATGGTCGGGCGGGTTCACCAGAGGAGATCGCCCAGGAGGTTCAGGAGAGGCCATGTCCACGGCCGGTGGCTATCTGCGTCGGCTCGCCCGACGCCTGACGGAAGATCCCGAACAACTCGACGTCGCAGAACTCAGCGATCAGGCCGCCAACTGCGGGGCGCAGCGCGCGATCGACTGCCGCCGCGGCCAGGAGGTGACGATGGTCGGCACCCTGCGCAGCGTCGAGACCACCCCCCGGGGTGGCGCCGGGGTGCGGGCCGAACTGTTCGACGGCACCGACTCGGTGATGCTGGTGTGGCTCGGCCAGCGCCGCATCCCGGGCATCGAGACCGGCCGCACGCTGCGGGTGCAGGGCCGGGTCGGCCAACTCGACAACGGCGTCAAGGCGATCTACAACCCGCACTACGAGATCCAGCAGTGAGCGAGACCGACGAGACCGCCCCGGCCGAGCCCCAGGCGGCGCCCGCCGCCCGTGCCGGGGCGCTGCTGACCCAGCTCGGCGGCGTCAGCGGGCTGATCTACTCCTCGCTGCCGGTGGTGGTGTTCGTCCCGGTCTCCAGCCTGTTCGGGCTGACGCCCGCCATCGCCGCCGCGCTGGGTGCGGCCGGGCTGGTGCTGCTGGTGCGGCTGCTGCGGCGGGAGTCGGTGCAGCCGGCGGTGTCCGGGTTCTTCGGGGTGGGCGTGTGCGTGCTCATCGCCTACCTGATGGGCGAGTCCAAGGGCTACTTCCTGCTGGGCATCTGGACCTCGCTGCTGTGGGCGGTGGTGTTCGGCGGCTCGGTGCTGCTGCGCCGCCCGCTGGTCGGCTACCTGTGGGCCTGGTTCAACGGGCACGACCGGAGCTGGCGGCGGGTGCGCCGCGCGGTGCGGTGCTACGACGTCGCCACGCTGACCTGGGCGGCGGTGTTCGCGGCCCGGTTCGTGGTGCAGCACCACCTCTACGACGCCGACCGCACCGGCTGGCTCGGGGTGGCCCGGATCGCGATGGGCTGGCCGCTGACCGCGCTCGCCGCGCTGGCCACCTACCTGGCCGTCCGCGCCGCCCAGCAGGCGGTCCGCGCGGCGCGCGCCGACGAGACCCCCTAACGCGGCCGGGGCCGCAGCAGCAGCTCCTGCAGTTCGGCCTCCACCTCGGTGGTGGCCACGAACAGCAACTCGTCGCCGCCCTCGAGCGGCTCGTCGCGCTCCGGCACGATCACCCGCGGCCCGCGCAGGATCGCCACCAGCGCGGCGTCGCGGGGCAGCTCCAGCCGCTTGACCGGCTTGCCGCCCCACGGGGTGTCGGGCGGCAGGGTGATCTCCACCAGGTTGGCCTGGCCCTTGCGGAACTCCATGAGCCGCACCAGATCCCCGACCGCGACCGCCTCCTCGACCAGGGAGGCCAGGATGCGCGGGGTGGACACCGCCACGTCCACCCCCCAGTTCTCGTCGAACAGCCACTCGTTGCGCGGATCGTTGACCCGGGCCACCACCCGCGGCACCGCGAACTCGGTCTTGGCCAGCAGGCTGACCACCACGTTGACCTTGTCGTCGCCGGTGGCCGCCACCACCACGTCGAAGTCCTCGAGGTGCGCGGCCTCCAGCACCGACAGCTCGCAGGCGTCGCCCAGCCGCCACTGCGCCTCCGGGATGGTGGCCGGGTCGATGTGGTCGGGGTTGCGCTCCAGCAGCGTCACCTCGTGCTTGGCGACGAGCTCCCGGGCGATGGAGCGGCCCACCGCGCCGGCCCCGGCGATCGCGACCTTCACTGTGCCTCCGGATCCTCGGCCGGCGGCCGCGCGGCGATCGCCAGTGCCTCGGCGATCCGCCCGCTCACCGCCGCCAGATACACCTGATCGCTGGCCTGGATGACGGTCCGGGCGTCCGGCAGCAGCCCCGCGCCGAACCGGATCAGGAACGCCACCCGGCCCCCGGTGGCGGCCTCGAGTTCGGCGACCGGGCGGCCCACCCAGCCCTCGTGCAGGTTCAGTTCCATCACCCCGACGTTGCCGGTGGGGTCGCGCCACTTGGTCGTCTCGGTCTCGCGGGTGAGCACGTGCAGCAGCCGGTCGGTGGTCCACGGCACGGTGGCCACCGTCGGGATGCCGAGCCGTTCGTAGACCGCGGCCCGCTTGGCGTCGTAGATGCGCGCCACCACCCGCTCCACGCCGAACGTCTCGCGCGCCACCCGGGCAGAGATGATGTTGGAGTTGTCCCCGCTCGACACCGCAGCGAACGCGCCGGCCCGCTGGATCCCGGCCCGCAGCAGCACATCGCGGTCGAACCCCATGCCGACCACCCGCTCGCCGGGGAAGTCCGGGCTCAGCCGGTGGAACGCCCGGGCGTCGCGGTCGATGATGGCCACCTCGTGACCGATCCGGGCCAGGCCGTCGGCCAGGGCGGCACCGACGCGGCCGCATCCCATCACCACTACTCGCACTGAGTCGTCCTCTCCGCACAAGCTGCGCACCCGGAACGCTACAGCTTCGCGCCCGCCGTGGTGGTTCGGGCTTACCCTTGGCACTCGTGTCCAAGCTTTCGACGGCCGTGCGGCGTCTGCTGCTCGGCCGGCCGTTTCGCAGCGACCGGCTCGCCCACACGCTGCTGCCGAAACGGATCGCACTGCCGGTGTTCGCCTCCGACGCGCTGTCGTCGGTGGCCTACGCACCGGAGGAGATCTTCCTGGTGCTCTCGATCGCCGGACTGGCCGCCTACGCGCTGGCGCCGTGGATCGCGTTGGCGGTGGCGGCGGTGCTGCTCCTCGTGATCGCCAGCTACCGCCACATCGTGGCGGCCTACCCGTCCGGCGGCGGCGACTACGAGGTGGTCGGCACCAACCTCGGCCCGACCGCCGGGCTGGTGGTGGCCGGTGCGCTGCTGGTGGACTACACGCTGACCGTGGCGGTGTCGATGTCGGCGGCGATGGCCAACATCGGCTCGGCGGTGCCGTTCGTCGGTGAGCACAAGGTGGTCTTCGCCGTGGCGGCGATCGTGGTGCTGGCCGCGCTGAACCTGCGCGGCACCCGGGAGTCGGGCACCGCGTTCGCGATCCCGACCTACGCGTTCCTGCTCGGCATGGCGGTGCTGCTGGGCTGGGGCCTCATCCAGATCGAGCTGTTGGACCGGCCGCTGCGCGCCGAGTCCGCCGGGTTCGAGATGATCGCCGAGCACGGCGAGATCGTCGGGTTCGCGCTGGTGTTCCTGGTGGCCCGGGCGTTCTCCTCCGGGTCGGCCGCGCTGACCGGGGTGGAGGCCATCAGCAACGGGGTGCCGGCGTTCCGGAAACCCAAGTCCCGCAACGCCGCGACCACCCTGCTGCTGGTCGGGCTGATCTCGGTGGTGCTGTTCGTCGGCACCGTGGCGCTGGGCCGGGCCACCGGGGTGCAGATCGCCGAGCGCCCGCACGAACAGCTGCTCGGGGCGCCGGCCGACTACCGGCAGAAGACCCTGATCGTGCAGCTGGCCGACGCGGTGTTCGGCAACAACGGCGCCTGGGTGCTGCTCATCGCGATCGTCACCGCACTGATCCTGATGGTCGCCGCCAACACCGCCTTCAACGGCTTCCCGGTGCTCGGCTCGATCCTGGCCCAGGACCGCTACCTGCCGCGCCAGCTGCGCACCCGGGGCGACCGGCTGGCCTTCTCCAACGGCATCCTGTTCCTGGCGATCACCGCGATCGGGTTCGTGGTGGCGTTCAGCGCCGAGGTCACCACGCTCATCCAGCTCTACATCGTCGGGGTGTTCGTCTCGTTCACCCTCAGCCAGGCCGGCATGGTGCGGCACTGGACCCGGATGCTGGCCGGCGAGGACGACCGCTCGGTGCGCCGCCAGATGATGCGCTCGCGGGCGATCAACGCGGTGGGCTGCGTGGCCACCGGGGCGGTGCTGTGCGTGGTGGTGGTGACGAAGTTCGCCGCCGGCGCCTGGATCGCCATCCTGGCGATGGCCGCGGTGTTCGCGCTGATGCGGCTGATCCACCGGCACTACGACACCGTCGCCGCCGAGCTGGCCATCCTCGATGACGGCGAGGACATCGTGCTGCCCAGCCGCAACCACGCCATCGTGCTGGTCAGCAACCTGCACCTGCCCACGCTGCGGGCGCTGGCCTACGCCCGCGCGACCCGCCCGGACACCCTGGAGGCCATCACCGTCAGCGTCGACGACGCCGAGACCCGCGAGCTGGTGCACCGCTGGCAGCACAGCGACGTCAGCGTGCCGCTGAAGGTGATCGCCTCGCCCTACCGCGAGGTCACCCGGCCGGTGCTGGAGTACGTCAAACGCGTCACCAAGGAGTCGCCGCGCACCGTGGTGACGGTGTTCATCCCCGAGTACGTGGTCGGCCACTGGTGGGAGCAACTGCTGCACAACCAGAGCGCGCTGCGGTTGAAGGGGAGACTGTTGTTCATGCCCAACGTGATGGTGACCTCCGTGCCGTGGCAGCTGAGCTCCTCGGAGCGGCTCAAGACGCTGCAGCAGCACCCCGCCCCCGGCGATGCGCGGCGGGGGTTCGAGTGATCGGGGCGGAACTCACCGTCACCACCACCGCACCGGCCAACGGCGGCAGCTGCGTGGCCCGCCACGACGACGGCCGGGTGGTGTTCGTCCGCTACGCGCTGCCGGGCGAGACGCTGCGGGTGCGGGTGGTCGAAGACCGGCGCGCCTTCCTGCGGGCCGAGGCGGTCGAGGTGCTCGAGCCGGCCCCGGGCCGGATCCCGTCGCTGTGCCCGATCGCCGGGGTGGACGGCTCGGGCTGCTGCGACCTGGCGTTCGCCGAGCCGGCGACCGCCCGCCGGCTCAAGGGCGCGGTGGTGGCCAACCAGCTGGCCCGGCTCGGCGGGTACTCCTGGTGCGACGAGGCGCAGGCCGCGGCCGAGCCGCTCGGCGACGGCGCGGCAACCGGCTGGCGCACCCGGGTGCGGCTGGCCACCGGTACCGACGGCCGGGCCGGGTTCCGCCGCTACCACAGCCACGAACTGGTCACCGACCTGCGCTGCGCCCAGCTGGTCGACGGCATGGTCGACGGGCTGGCCGAGCGCACCTGGCCGGCGGGTGCACAGCTGCACGTCGCGGTCGACGACGACGGAGCGCGCCACGTGGTGCAGTCGGTGCAGCGGGGCGGGCGCAGCCACACCGAGGTGGTGGCGGGCGACTACACCGCGGTGCAGCGCATCGGGGCGCGTAGCTGGCGGGTGCCGGTCACCGCGTTCTGGCAGGCCCACCGCGCCGCCCCGGCCGGCTACAGCGCGCTGGTGGCCGAGTGGGCGCGGCTCGAGCCCGGGATGACCGCATGGGACCTCTACGGCGGGGCCGGGCTGTTCGCCGCGGTGCTGGCCGAACAGGTGGGGGAGACCGGCCGGGTGCTCACCGTGGACACCTCGCGCGGCTCCACCCGGGCGGCCCGCGCCGCGCTGGCCGATCTGCCCTGGGTGCAGGTGGTCACCGACTCGGTGCGCCGCGCGCTGCGGGCCACCGACCGCGCCGCCGACCTGGCGGTGCTGGATCCGCCCCGCACCGGCGCCGGCCGCGAGGTGATCGACCTGCTGGCCGCGGCCGGGGTGCCGCGGGTGATCCACATCGGTTGCGAGGCGGCGTCGTTCGCCCGCGATGTGGGCCTGTACCTGGGCCACGGCTACCGGGTGGAGGGGCTGCGGGTGTTCGACGCCTTCCCGCTGACCCACCACGTCGAGTGCGTGGCGGTGCTCACCCGCGGCTGAGCGCTACCCGAACAGCCGCTCGCGCCAGCCCCGCAGCCGGGCGACCGGGCGCGGGGCCGGGGGCGGGTAGAGCTCGTCGTCCAGGGCCCGCTTGCGGCGGCGCAACTCCAGGACGGTGTCGGAGGGGAAACCGCCGGCCCGCACCGGGCGGTCGGGCAGCGCGCACGAGTCGGCCAGCGCCCAGTGCGACCCGGCCTGCACCAGCGACTCGTGCTTGACCGGGTAGTAGTCGCGGCGGCCGGTCAGCGCCAGCCCCGAGGCGCCCCGGGCGGCGGCCAGCAGGTGCAGGTGGAACCGGGTGGTCACCCAGAACTGGCCGGGCCGCACCGGCAACCCGCGGTTCCAGATGTCGACGAACGGCACGAACAGCGCGTCCGGCACCAGGTGGGCGATGCGGTCGTAGACCCGCCGGTCCGTGCCCGGGATGCCCTCGACGAAGGCGATGTCCGCGCCGCGCAGCCCCCACCGGGTGATCAGGTCGGCGGCCGCATCGGCCAGCCCGTCGGCGCCGCGGCCGTCGTCGAAGTCGTCCATCAGGTCGGTCTGCAGCCCGAAGATCCAGTCCCGCCGGCTCGCCTCGGACTCGGTGTCGTAGACGGCGCCGGTGCCGGCCACCAGCCAGGCGTCGTCGCCGGTGTGCGAGCAGCCGGGCAGGTCGGCCAGCAGCGCCCGCGACGGGGCGTCGCGGACGTCGAACCGGTCGAACCGGGCCGCGCAGTCGGCCAGCAGTCGGCGCCGTTCCTCGTCGCCGGCCGGGGCCAGACCCTGCCCGGTGGCGAACAGCCGCGCCCCGGCCCGTTCGGCGCCGGCCGCGGCGGCGGCCGGCAGCGCCAGGTGGTGCGGCCACACCGTGTTCAGGTAGCCGCCCCCGATGAGGTGCACGACGTGCGCGCGGGCCAGCAGCTCGATGCCGGACACCAGGTTGGGCAGCCGGCCCGGCTCGTGCACGGCCGCCGCCGCGGCCGCCACCGCCTCGGCGGCGGGCAGGTCGGCGGTCGCGAAGCAGATCCGCCACACCGTGTCGACGAAGGTGACGTTCGGGTGTGCCCCGGCCACCAGCACCGACGCCTGCCCGGGAGTGTGGCAGTCGACCACCACCGCGGCGTCCGGGCGCACCCGCGCCAGGTGCCGCAACCAGGCCAGCAGGATCAGCTCGTCGCCGTAGTTGGGGTGCCCGGACGGCGCGATCAGATAGATCGTCTCGGACATCGGCCGGCCGTCCTTTCTCGTCGCGTCGGGGTCCCTCCGTGGTCGGGGCCCGTGTGTCGTCGGCCGGCGCGCCGGCACATCCCGGCCAGACCATAGCCGGTCCGGGTCGGCCCGCGGTGCGGGACCGGACGCGGTGACCTAGGCTTTTGTCCCAGGTGTGCCGGGAAGTCTGGTCGGCGTGATCGGTTCGTTACCGATTTGTTGTCCGACCGAGAAGGAGTCCGATGAGCACCCCCGCACGCCGCCGCCTGCTCACCCGCGGGACGTGGGCGGAGACCCGCCGCATCACCGAGATCCTGCGCAAGGAGACGGTCGGCGGCGCGATCCTGCTCGTCGCCGCGACGGCGGCGCTGGTGTGGGCGAACTCGCCGTGGTCGGCGTCCTACTTCGCGCTGCGCGACACCCACCTCGGCGGTGAGCCGCTCGGGCTGCACCTGAACCTCACCGTCGGCGAGTGGGCCGCCGACGGGCTGCTGGCGCTGTTCTTCTTCATCGTCGGGCTGGAGCTCAAGCGCGAGTTCGTCGCCGGCGATCTGCGCGACCCGGCGCGCGCCGCCCTGCCGATCGCCGCGGCGGTGGGCGGCATGGTGGTGCCCGCGCTGGTGTTCGTCGCGATCGCCGCCCGGGGTGAGGGGGACGCGTTGCGCGGCTGGGCGATTCCGAGCGCCACCGACATCGCCTTCGCGGTGGCGGTGCTGGCCGTCATCTCCACCCACCTGCCCTCGGCGTTGCGGCTGTTCCTGCTCACCCTGGCCGTCGTCGACGACCTGCTCGGGGTGCTGGTGATCGCGGTGTTCTACACCGAACGGATCGACGCGGCCGCGCTGGCCGGGATGCTGGTGCCGCTGGTGCTGTTCGCGGTGAGCGTGCAGCGGCGGATCAGCAGTCCGTGGCTGCTGCTGCCCCTGGCGGCGGCCACCTGGGTGCTCATGCACGCCTCCGGGGTGCACGCCACCGTGGCCGGGGTGTTGCTCGGCTTCGCCGTGCCGGTGCTCGACGGCCGCAACGGCGGCGGGCTGGCCGAGCGGTTCGAGCACCGGTTGCGTCCGCTGTCGGCCGGGGTGGCGGTGCCGGTGTTCGCGTTCTTCGCCGCCGGGGTGGCCGTCGGCGGGGTGCGCGGCCTGGCCGCGGCGCTGGCCGACCCGGTGACGCTGGGCATCGTCGCCGGGCTGGTGGTCGGCAAACCCGTCGGGATCTGGGTGACCACCCGGGTGCTGGCCGGGGTCACCCGGGCCCGGCTGGACGCCACCCTGCGCTGGATCGACGTGTGGGGGATGGCGATGCTCGGCGGCATCGGGTTCACCGTCTCGCTGCTCATCGGCGACCTGGCCTATGGGGCGGGCAGCGTGCACGACGACCATGTGAAGGTCGGGGTGCTGTGCGGGTCGGTGCTGGCCGCCGCGCTGGCGGCGGTGGTGCTGCGGTGGCGCAACCGGTACTACCGGATCGTGGCGCAGCAGGAGGCCGAGGACCTCGACCGCGACGGGGTGCCCGACGTCTACGAGTCTCGACAGGACTGACCCCGGTACCGCTGCGTACACTGGCGGAATGCTCGAACAGATCCGCGGTCCCGCTGATCTGCAGCACCTTTCGCAGTCCCAGCTGCGCGATCTCGCCGACGAGATCCGGCAGTTCCTCATTCACAAGGTCGCTGCAACCGGTGGACATCTGGGCCCGAACCTCGGTGTGGTCGAACTCACGCTCGCGCTGCACCGGGTGTTCGACTCACCGCACGACCCGATCATCTTCGACACCGGCCACCAGGCCTACGTGCACAAGATGCTCACCGGTCGGGCCGACCGGTTCGACACGCTGCGGCAGAAGGACGGGCTGTCGGGCTACCCGTCGCGCGAGGAGAGCGAACACGACTGGGTGGAGTCCAGCCACGCCAGCGCGGCCCTGTCCTACGCCGACGGGCTGGCGAAGGCCTTCGAGCTGAGCGGGCACCGCAACCGGCACGTGGTGGCGGTGGTCGGCGACGGCGCGCTCACCGGCGGCATGTGCTGGGAGGCGCTGAACAACATCGCCGCCTCGCGCCGGCCGGTGGTGATCGTGGTCAACGACAACGGCCGCAGCTACGCGCCCACCATCGGCGGGTTCGCCGAGCACCTCGCCGCGCTGCGGCTGCAGCCCGGCTACGAGAAGTTGCTGGAGAAGGGCCGGGCCGCGGTGCGCGGCGTGCCGGTCATCGGCGAGCTGTGCTACCAGTGCATGCACAGCGTCAAGGCCGGGCTCAAGGACGCGCTGTCGCCGCAGGTGATGTTCACCGACCTCGGTATCAAGTACGTCGGCCCGATCGACGGCCACGACGAGCACGCGGTGGAGACCGCGCTGCGGCAGGCCCGCAACTTCAACGCCCCGGTGATCGTGCACGTGGTCACCCGCAAGGGCATGGGCTACGCGCCGGCCGAGAACGACGAGGCCGAGCAGATGCACGCCTGCGGCGTGATCGACGTGCGGACCGGCAAGGCGGTCAAGCAGTCCGCGCCCGGCTGGACCTCGGTGTTCGCCGAGGCCGTCGTCGCCGCCGGGGAACGGCGCCGCGACCTCGTGGCGATCACCGCCGCGATGCCCGGCCCGACCGGGCTGGTCCCGTTCCGGGAGCGCTTCCCGGACCGGTTCTTCGACGTCGGGATCGCCGAGCAGCACGCGATGACCTCGGCGGCCGGTCTGGCCATGGGCGGCATGCACCCGGTGGTCGCGGTGTACTCCACCTTCCTCAACCGCGCCTTCGACCAGCTGTTGATGGACGTGGCGCTGCACCGGCTGCCGGTGACCATCGTGCTGGACCGCTCCGGCATCACCGGCCCGGACGGCGCCAGTCACAACGGCATGTGGGACCTGTCGATCCTGGGCATCGTGCCCGGGATGCGGGTGGCCGCGCCGCGCGACGGCGCCCGGTTGCGCGAGGAGTTCGACGAGGCGATCGAGGTCGGCGACGGCCCCACGGCGATCCGGTTCCCCAAGGGGGAGGTGGGCCCGGACATCCCGGCGCTGTACCGGCGCGACGGGGTGGACGTGCTCGCCGTGCCGGGCGAGGAGCTCGGTTCGGACGTGCTGCTGGTGGCGGTCGGGCCGTTCGCGTCGATGGCGCTGGCGGTGGCCGAGCGGCTGCGCAACCAGGGCATCGGCGTGACCGTGGTGGACCCGCGCTGGGTGCTGCCGGTGCCGGCGGTGCTCACCGCGCTGGCGCGCGACCACAAACTCGTGGTGACGCTGGAGGACAACGGCGTCCACGGCGGGGTCGGTTCGGCGGTGTCGGCCGCGCTGCGCGGCGCGGAGGTCGACGTGCCGTGCCGGGAGGTCGGACTGCCGCAGCGGTTCTTCGCACACGCCTCCCGTTCCGAGGTGCTCGCCGAGGTCGGGCTGACCGAACAGGACGTCGCGCGGCAGGTCACCGGGTGGGTGGCGGCGCTCGGCTCGGGTTCCGCTGAGCGGGACGAGATCCGCGAACACCTGGACTGACAACGGCTGTTTGATCAATTTCAGCGAAATGCCGCGCGCGTAAGCGGTCTTTGCCTTCAGAATGAGCCCGCGAGGCGAGCGAGGGGAAGATATGTGCGGGGTTTGCGGTGAGCTCGATGCACTGCATGTGACGCCGGCGGGCACGACGGTTCTGGAGCCGGTGTGGCAGCGCCCGGAGGACCCGGGCGAGGGGCCGGCCGAGGTGGTGTTCCGGCGCGGGGCGGTCTACACGATGGACCCGCGCCGGCCCTGGGCGCAGGCGGTCGCGGTGCGCGGTCGGCGCATCGTCGCGGTCGGCAGCGACGACGAGGTGTCGGCCACCGTGGGGGCCGGCACCCGGGTGGTCGACCTGGACGGCCGGATGCTGCTGCCCGGCTTCGTCGACGCCCACATCCATCCGTTGCTGGGTGCGTTCTTCACCGCCGGCGCGGACCTGCAGCACCCCACCCGGGAGGGCATGCTGGCCGCCCTGGCCGACTGGGTGCGCGCCCACCCCGACGGCCCGGTGCGCGGATTCGGCTGGCGGGTGGACATGTTCGGCCCGGACGGGCCGCACCGCGCGGAACTGGACCGCATCGTCGGCGACCGCCCGGCGGTGCTGACCGCCATCGACTGCCACAGCGCCTGGGTGTCCTCGGCCGCGCTGCGGCAGGCCGGCATCACCCGCGAAACCCCGGACCCGGTGCCGGGATTCAGCTTCTTCCAGCGTGATTCGGCGGGGGAGCCGACCGGCTACGTGCTGGAGCTGCCCGCGGTGCTCAAGGTCATCGAGGCGGTCGAGCCGTTCACCCAGGAGGCGGTGGCCCGGCTGTTCGCCGAGTGGGCGCCGCGCGCCGCGGCCGCCGGCCTCACCGCGATGTTCGACGCCGCCATGCCCGGGGTCGCCGGGGACGAGGGCGCACTCGGCGCGGTCTACACCGGTCTGGAGGCGCAGGGCCGGCTGCCCATGCGGGTGGTGCTCTCGCACGTGCTGAAGTCCGGCCCGGTCGACGGGGCGGTGGCCGCCGCGCAGGAACTGGCCCGGCGCTACCGCACCGAGCTGGTGCGCGGCGGGGTGCTGAAGGTGCTCGGCGACGGCACCGCCGAGGGCTACACCGCGCACCTGCTGGAACCCTATGCCGACAAACCGGATTCGGTCGGGTCCTCGCCGTTCACCGAGGTGGAGTGGTACCGGTTGGTCCGGGAGGCCGACGCCGCCGGGCTGGACCTGCACATCCACGCCATCGGCGACCGCACCGTGCGGGTCGCGCTGGACGCGCTGGAGTCCGCGATCGCGGTGAACCCGGCCCGCGACCGCCGGCACGCCATCGCCCACCTGGTCTACGTCGACGAGGCCGACCTGTGCCGGTTCGGCCCGCTCGGCGTGATCGCCCAGTGCTCCGGCAACTGGATGTCGGCCGATCCGTCCACCGTGCAGATCGCCGTGCAGCGCTACGGGCAACGGCGGGCGGCGCAGTTCTTCCGCACCCGCACGCTGCTGGACTGGGGTGCGACCATCGCGTTCGGCACGGACTGGCCCGCGGCCGGCTACTACTCGACCTACAAGCCGCTGGACGCGGTGCAGGTGGCGGTGACCCGTCAGCTCATCGGGGAGCCGGAGGGGCCGGTGCTCGAGCCGGCCGACGAGCGGCTGTACCTGTCGCAGGCGCTGTACGCGGCCACCGCCGGTGCCGCCTACCAGTTGCGGCTCGACGACGCCGGGATGATCGCCCCCGGCATGCTGGCCGACCTGGTGGTGCTGCGGGAGAACCTGTTCGACCTCGACCCGGCCGAGATCGCGTCCACCCCCGTCGATCTGACGATGATGAACGGGAACGTGACCTACGAATCCTGACCGGGCGGATCCCGATCGGGGGCCAGGGCGGCGGCGAGCACCGGCACCACCAGCCGGCGCTGCCAGGACCGCGCCCCGGCCCCGCGCAGGAACGCCTCGATCACCTCGGCGGTGGCCGCCGGGTCGGCCGGCGGCTGCCAGTCCCAGCACAACCGGCGCAGGGTGTCCGGGGTGAGCAGGTTCTCGGCGGGCACCGACACCCGCTCCGACAGCTCGGCCAGCCCGGCCCGGGCCGCCTCGAGCCGTTCGGCGGCCTCCGGGTTGCGCCGGGCCCAGCGCGACGCCGGCGGCGGCCCGGAGCCCGGTTCGGCGGGGTCGGGCAGGTCGGCGGTGGTGCGGGCCCGGTCCAGTGCGGCCAGCCAGATGTGGGCGCTGCGGCGCTGTTTGGCCCCGCCGAAGATCGGCAGCGCGGTCAGCTCCGACAGCGTCTTCGGGTCGGCGCGGGCGGCCTCGATGATCGCCGAGTCGGGCAGGATCCGGCCCGGGGCGATGTCGCGGCGGCGCGCGATGGCGTCGCGGGCCAGCCACAGCTCGCGCACCGCGGCCAGCCCGCGTGCGGTGCGCACCTTGTGGATGCCGGAGGTGCGCCGCCACCGGTCGCGCCGGGTCGGGGTGCCCTCGAACGTCCGAAGCTGTTCGAATTCCTCTGCCGCCCAATCACTTTTGCCCTGCTGCTCGAGCACCGCGGCGACCGCGTCGCGCAGCTGCAGCAGCACCTCGACGTCCAGCGCGGCGTAGTTGAGCCATTCCGGCGGCAGCGGCCGGCGCGACCAGTCCGCCGCACCGTGCCCCTTCATCAGTTGCAGGCCGAGCAGCCGCTGCACCATCGCGGCGAGGTTCACCTTCTCGAACCCGGCCAGTCGGCCGGCCAGTTCGGTGTCGTACAGCCGGGGCGGGCGCATGCCCAGCTCGGCCAGGCAGGGCAGATCCTGGTCGGCGGCATGCAGCACCCACTCGTCGGTGGCCAGCACCTCGGCGACCGGGCCCAGCACCCGCACCGGGTCACCGCCGTGGCTGACCGGGTCGAGCAGCACCGTGCCGGCGCCGGCCCGCCGGATCTGCACCAGGTAGGCGCGGTTGGAGTAGCGGAAGCCGGACGCCCGCTCGGCGTCCACCGCGAACGCCCCGTGGCCGCGGTCGAGCTGTTCGGCGGCACGGGCGATCTCGGCCGGGGTCACCGACAGCGGCGGCACCCCCTCGGCCGGGGCGAGCAGCGGGACGGCGTCGTGCTCGTCGCCGACGGAGCCGGATCCGTCGGTCTGGGTGTCGGTCATGGTGTCAGGCGCGGTTGCGGGTGCGTGAGGTCAGGCTGGTCACACCGACCGGGGGCAGCCCGGCGGCGTGCTCGAGCACCTCGCAGAACGCCTCGACGTGCGGCCCGAGTTCGGTGCTCGTGGCGGTCCACGACGCGCGCAGCTCCAGTTGGTGGGCGCGCGGCGGGCCCGAGATGTCACCGTAGCGCACCGACGTGGTGGCGGTGACGGTGCCGCCCAGCGCCGTCACCTGATCCGAACGCGACTCCAGCGCCTCGACCAGCCAGCTCCACGCCACCTCGGGCAGCAGCGGGTCGTCGGCCTCGGCGGAGTCCAGGTCGGCCTGGATGTAGGCGACCAGGCGCATGGTGCCGTCCCAGGCCTCCGACCCGTCCGGGTCGTGCAGCAGGATCAGCCGGCCGAAGGCGTCGCCGCCCTCGGCGTGTTCGGGGATGTCCCCGGTCTCGGGGCGACGAACCTCGGCACCGAGGGCATAGCTGTAGGGCGCCAGCCGCTGCGGCGGGCGAATCGGGCCGAGTTCGATCTCGGGCCGAACGGTGGTCGCATTCATCGCCGCCACCGCAGCCCGGAACTGCTCCGGTTCGGCAGACGTCACAACCGTCGACGCTAGCCGATTCCGGCCGGGCTGTCCGGCAACCACACCGTGCGGCGTGGCGCGTCCGGGCCGGTCTGGCAGCATGGGTGCCGATGAGTACGCGCCGTGACCTGCCCGACTCGCCGTACCTGGCGGCGGCCCGCGGTCGCCGCCCGAACCGCATCCCGGTGTGGTTCATGCGGCAGGCCGGCCGCTCGCTGCCGGAGTACCGCGCGCTGCGGGCGCAGAACACCATGATGCAGGCCTGCTTCGACGCCGAGCTGATCACCGAGATCACGCTGCAGCCGATCCGCCGGCACCGGGTCGACGCGGCCATCCTGTTCTCCGACATCGTGGTGCCGCTGCGCGCCGCCGGCATCGACCTGGACATCGTGCCCGACGTCGGGCCGGTGATCGCTCACCCGGTGCGCACCGCCGCCGACGTGGAGGCCATCCGCCCGCTGGACCGCGAGACGGTGGCGCCGGTGGCCGAGGCGGTGCGGATGCTGACCCGCGAGCTCGGCGACGTGCCGCTGATCGGGTTCGCCGGCGCCCCGTTCACGCTGGCCTCCTACCTGATCGAGGGCGGCCCGAGCAAACACCACGAGCGCACCAAGGCGATGATGCTCGGCGACCCCGCCACCTGGCATGCGCTGATGACCGCGCTCACCGACATCACCATCGCGTTCCTGCAGGTGCAGCTCGACGCCGGGGTGGACGCGGTGCAGGTGTTCGACTCCTGGATCGGGGCGCTGTCGCTGGCGGACTACCGTAGTTACGTGCTGCCGCACAGCGCCCAGCTGTTCGCCGCGGTGGCCGCGGCCGGGGTGCCGATGACGCACTTCGGCGTCGGCACCGGGGAGCTGCTCGGCGCCATGGCCCAGGCCGTCGACCAGCCGGGTGCGGCCCGGGTGGTCGGCGTGGACTGGCGCACCTCGCTCACCGACGCCGCGGGCCGGGTCGGCCCCGGGGTGGCGCTGCAGGGCAACCTCGACCCGGTGGTGCTGCTGGCCGGCTGGCCGGTGGTCGAGCGGGCGGTGCGCGCGGTGGTCGACGACGGCCGCCGCGCGGTGGCGGCCGGCGCCGCCGGGCACATCTTCAACCTCGGCCACGGGGTGCTGCCGGCCACCGACCCCGGGCTGCTCACCGACGTCGTGGAGTTGGTGCACTCGTTGTGAACCGGTCGTACTGCGTTGTCGGTGGCGGGATCTCCGGCCTGGTCGCCGCCTACCGGCTGCGCGTCGCGACCGGCCCCGACGCCACCATCACCCTGCTGGATCCGGCCGACCGGCTGGGCGGCATCCTGCGCACCGAGCGCATCGCCGGCCAGCCCTTCGACGTCGGCGCGGAGGCCTTCATCACCCGCCGCCCGGAGATGCCGGCGCTGCTGGCCGAGCTCGGCATGACCGACCGGCAACTGTCCACCACCGGGGTGCGCCCGCTGATCCTGGCCGACGGCCGGCTGCACCCGCTGCCGGCGGGCACCCTGCAGGGCATCCCGGCCTCGGCCGCCGCCCTGGCCGGGCTGGTCGACGAGGCCACCCTGGCCCGCATCGCCGACGAGCCGGACCGGCCGCTGGACTGGCGGCCCGGCGACGACCCGAGCGTCGGAGCGCTGGTCGCCGACCGGTTCGGCGCGCAGGTGGTGCACCGCTCGGTGGACCCACTGCTGGTCGGCGTGTACGCGGGCGCGTCGACCGGGATCGGGCTGCGCTCGGCGGTGCCCACCCTGGCCGCCGCCCTGGACGCCGGGGCGGCCGGCCTCACCGCCGCGGTGCGCGCCGCGCTGCCGCCGCCGCGGCCCGGCTCGCCGTTCGGCGCGGTGGCCGGCGGCTACCAGGTGCTGCTCGACGAGCTGGTGGCCCGCTCCGGACTGCACTGGGTGCGCACCGCCGCCCGCCAGGTCCGCCGCGGCGAGCGGTGCTGGGAGGTCGTCGACGCCGAGGGCGGGGTCCGGCCCGCCGACGGGGTGGTGCTGGCGCTGCCGGCGCCGCGGCTGGCCGAGCTGGTCGCCGAGGTCGCCCCGGCCACCGCGGCGGCCGCGCGCCGCATCGCGGTCGCCTCGGTGGCGGTGGTGGCACTGGCGCTGCCCGAGGGGGTGGCGCTGCCGCCCAACTCCGGCATCCTGGTCGCCACCGGCGAGCCGGCCGGGCGTCCGCACAGCAAGGCCATGACGCTGTCGACCCGCAAGTGGGGGGCGCGCGGCGGCGTCGAGCTGGTGCGGCTGTCGTTCGGCCGGTTCGGCGACGACCTGGCCCGCACCGTCACCGACGAGCAGCTGCTGGACTGGTCGCTGCACGACCTGCGGACCGTGCTCGGCGTGACCGCCGAGCCGGTCGACTGGCGGGTGCAGCGCTGGCTGGACGCCATGCCGCAGTACGCCCCCGGGCACGCCGCCCTGGTCGCCGAGCTGCGCGCGGGGCTGCCGGCCGGGCTGGCGGTGGCCGGCGCCTACCTCGACGGGATCGGGGTGCCGGCCTGCGTGGGCTCGGCCACCCGGGCGGTGGCGTCGCTGCTCGATGGCGGCGTGGCACGATAGGCGTATGGCCAAGCTCGATTACGACGCCCTCAACTCGACGATCCGTTACCTGATGTTCTCGGTGTTCGCCGTGGAGCCCGGTGTGCTCGGCGAGGACCGGGACGCGGTCGTCGAGGAGACGGTGACCTTCCTCAAGCAGCAGGAGGACAAGGGCGTCGTGGTTCGCGGCCTCTACGACGTGGCCGGGTTCCGCGCCGACGCCGACTTCATGATCTGGACCCACGCCGAGACGGTCGAGGCGTTGCAGGCCACCTACGAGGACTTCCGCCGCACCACCACCGTGGGGCGGGCCTGCGACCCGGTGTGGAGCGCGGTGGGCCTGCACCGGCCGGCCGAGTTCAACAAGAGCCACATCCCGGCCTACCTGGCCGGCGAGGAGCCCGGCGCCTACCTGTGCGTGTACCCGTTCGTGCGGTCGCTGGACTGGTACCTGCTGCCCGAGGAGGAGCGCCGCCGGATGCTGGCCGAGCACGGCATGGCCGCCCGCGGCTACAAGGACGTGCGGGCCAACACCGTCGCCGCCTTCGCGCTCGGCGACTACGAGTGGCTGCTGGCCTTCGAGGCGCCGGAACTGCACCGCATCGTCGACCTGCTGCGCGACCTGCGCGCCACCGACGCCCGCCGACACGTGCGGGAGGAGACCCCGTTCTTCACCGGGCCCCGGGTCAGCCCCGAGCAGCTCGTCGCGCGGCTGCCCTGAGCCCGGCCGCCCCGGGGTGGGGCCGGACTAGTCCGGTTTCGGCACCAGCTTCAGCGCGATGGAGTTGATGCAGTACCGCTTGTCGGTCGGGGTCGGGTAGCCCTCGCCCTCGAACACGTGCCCGAGGTGGCTGTGGCAGTTGGCGCACAGCACCTCGGTGCGGATCATGCCGTGCGAGTGGTCCGGCCGCAGGATCACCGCGTCCGAGCCGGCCGGGTCGTAGAACGACGGCCAGCCGCAGTGCGACTCGAACTTCTCGCTGCTGCGGAACAATTCGGCCCCGCAGGCCCGGCACAGGTACACGCCCTCGGTCCTGGTGTCGGTGTACTCGCCGGTGAACGGCCGTTCGGTGCCGGCCTGACGCAACACGTGGTACTCGGCGGGGGAGAGCCGCCTGCGCCACTCGTCGTCGGACAGCTGCAGTTTCGGAGGCGGAAGCGTCATGCCTTCACGCTACCGACCTGCCGCATCCACGGCGGGTCGATGCCGTCGGCCAGCCGGCCCTCCTGCCTGGCGTCGAGGTAGCGGAACAGCAGCACCGCGAACACCACCACCAGCATCAGCGACCAGCCGTAGGTGATCTTCATGTACTCGAAGAACCGCCCGGTGGTCGGCCAGTGCCCGAGCAGCCAGCGGTCCATGGTCAGGAAGCCGTACACCGCCAGCCAGGCCACCCAGTTGCGGATCACCGAGTTCGGCAGCACCACCGTCATCAGGAACGGGAACAGCATCATCGAGTAGTAGCCCTGGCCCAGCGACAGCACCAGCCAGCTCGCGATGAGCACCACCCCCGACGAGGTGAGCATCCAGAACTTCACGTCGCGGGTGCGGTAGTAGCGGTACAGCAGCCACAGCGCGGCCACCGCCAGCGCCAGGAACAGCAGCCGCAGCGCGGTGATCAGCCACATCGGCAGGCCGTAGTAGACGCCGTTGCCCAGGATCGAGCTGTTGAAGTAGTCACGGGTGCTGAAGATGTAGGGCAGCGTGCGGTTGACGAAGTTCATCGGGTCGACCACCAGCGGCCAGGCCACGATGTTGAACACCGCCGGCACCGCGAACGCGGCCACCACCGCGCGCCACTGCCGGTTCAGCAGCGGCAGCAGCAGCAGCGGCCCGAGCAGCGGTTTGACCACCAGCGTCAGCCCGATCGCCACACCGGCCAGCCACTCGAAGCCGCGCCGGCCGGTGCGGTCGGCGTCGAGCAGCCAGCGGAAGAACAGCACCTCGCACAGCAGCAGGCAGCCGTTGACGTTGGTGAACACCAGCGTGTTGGTCACGCTCTCGGTGCAGAACATGGCCAGCAGCAGCGCCGGCGCGGCCACCGAGGCCAGCGTGAAGTTGAACAGCCGCAGCAGGAAGTAGCCGGCCAGCACGATGGCCAGGGTGTTGAAGAAGATGAACCAGTACCGCGAGGCGTCCACCGGCAGATAGCCGAACGGCGCCATCAGCAGGGTGCCGCCGGGCGGGTAGAGGTAGTGCGGGTCGACGTGGTTGAAGTTCTCGTCGTAGACCGGCAGGCCGAGCTTGAAGTTGATCACCGCCCGGTACACCGGCCCGAAGTCGTCGGTGATGTATCCGTTGGTGGCCAGGATGTAGCTGCGGTGGATGACCGCGAGGATCGCGATGGGCCACAGGGCCGACCGCAGGACGGTCGCCGGGCCCGGCGGGCTGGTGCGCGGTCGGAACGCGTTGAGCACAGCGGAACGGAGAGAGGCTGTCACCGTCACGAACGGCACCGTACACCGCCGGGGTCGCCGGACCGTGTCAGGCCGGGCAGAAGGTGTCGGTGTCCGGCAGTCGCCCGGTGGTGAGGTACTCGATGACCGGGGTCAGCGCGCAGGCCGAGTAGATCACCGCGCCGTGCCCGATGCCCTGCCACATCACCCGGCGGCTGTTGGTGCCGGCGTTGAGGATGGTGGCGGTCACCCCCGACACGCCCTCGTTGCCGGCGATCGGGTCGTTCTGCACGCCGAGCAGCAGCACCGGGGCGTCGAGGTCCTTCGGCGCGGCCGGGGCCTGCCCGCTGGGCCAGTGCAGGCACTTGACCAGGTCGAGCGCGGTGACCGAGCCGAACTGGGGGTGCTCCTTGCCCCAGGCGACGACGAGCTCGCGGACCCGGTCCGGGGTGGGCCGGTCCAGCGCGTCGCTGCAGCCGTTGACGAACTGCCCGTCGGTGTCGCGCAGCGTCTCGGCCTGGTTGATCAGGTTGATGATCGGGTTGTTGTCGCCGGCCTCGGCCGCGGCGACGGCGCCGCCCACGGTGTTGGTGACGGTGGTGCGGTCCCCGCGCGGATAGCCGAGCGCGGTGGTGATCGCGTTGGCCACCTGCGCCACCGACGCCCCGCCCGGGCCGCGGCCCTCGCGGGCCGCGGTGAGCAGCCGGTCCACCGCGGCCTTCGGGTCGGGCGCGATCGGGCAGTTGATCGCCACGCACTGGGCGGCGAACGCGTCCAGCGCGGCCTGCTCGCCGCGCAGCCGCTGCTCGGCGGCGGTCTCGGCGCCGATGCCCAGCGGCAGCGGGGAATCCAGCACCAGCCGGGCCACCCGGTCCGGATGGGCGCCGGCGTAGGCCAGCGCGACCTGGGCGCCGTTGCCGATGCCCAGCAGCGCCAGCGCGGGCACGTCCCAGACGGTGCGCAGCCGTTCGAGATCGGCCGCCGCGCGGGCGTTGTCGTAGGCCGAGTCGCCGGGGGCGATGGCGTCGGTGCAGGCGGTGGTGGCGGCCTGCACGATGGCGGCCAGGTTGGCCACCTGATCGTCGCCGGCCCCGAACTGGGCCTGCTCGGCCATCTCCTGCCGGTCGAACGGGTCGCGGCAGTCGATCGCGCTGGACAGCCCCATGCCGCGGCGGTCCACCGACACGATCGGGTTGGTCTTGAGCACGTCGGCGCCGGCGCGGGACAGCCACACCGGCAGCTGGGTCGACGACGGCAGGTCGCTGCCGGTGGTGAGCACCAGCGGCCCGGCGTCGCGCGGGGTCTGTACCGAGCGGGCGCGCACCACCCCGATGCCCACCGAGCCGTGCGCCCCGGCGATCGGGTCCAGTTCGGCGTCGTAGCTGGCGCAGTCCAGCTGCACGCCCGGGATCGGGTCGACCGCGGCGTCGCGGAACACCCGCGCGGTGCAGTCCCGCCAGGCGAGCTCGTTCTTCGGGGCCTCCAGCGGCGGTGGCCCGGCCTGCGCCTGGGTGGTCTCGGGTTGGCCCTGCGGGCGGGCGCCGGCGTCGGTGGCGAAGCGCGGATTGGCCGCGATCCCCGGCGCGCAGCCGGCCAGCACGGTCGACAGCGCGGCGGCGTAGACGATGAGGTGCCGACGCATGATCACCACAGTAGCGACTGGCTCAGTCGCGCCCGGCGGCGTAACGCAGGTACAGGTAGCCCTCGGTGTCGGTGAGGGTGTGCCGCAGCCGCAGCCGGGCCGGCGGGAGGGAGCCGGCCAGGATCCGCGGCCCGTCGCCGCCGGCCAGCACCGGGGCCACGGTCAGGCACAGCTCGTCGAGCAGCCCGGCCGCGGCGAGCTGGCCGAGCAGGGTGGGCCCGCCCTCGGTGAGCACCCGGCGCAGCCCGCGCTCGGCGAGCAGCCGCAGCGCCACCGCGCAGTCGACATGCTCCGGGTCGGCGCCGGAGGCGTCGAGCACCTCGGCCAGCCCGGCGAACCGGCTGCGGGCCGACCCGGCCGCGGCCCGGCAGGTCAGGATCAGCGGCGCCACCGCGGTGTCGCCGAACAGCCTGGCGTCCGGGTCGAGCGCGGCGGTTCGGGTGACGACGGCGATGGGCGGGACCTCGGCCTGCCCGCGGGCCAGCCGGGCCCGCCGCCCGGCGCGGTCCTGCCGGGCGCCGCCGTAGTCCTCGGCGCGCACGGTGGCCGCGCCGACGAGCACCACGTCGGCGAGGTGGCGCAGGGTGGCGAACACCAGCCGGTCGCCCGGACCGCCCAGCGCGCCGCTGCGCCCGGCGCTGGTGGCCGCACCGTCGAGGCTGGCGATCATGTTGGCGCGCACCCAGGTTCGCGTGCCGTCGGGGTAGGCGTACCGCCGCAGCAGGGCCTGCTCGTCGAGCGGGCCGGCGGCGTCGAGCAGTGTGAGCTGCGTCCCAGCGGCGGTACCGGACATGGGTTCGATTTGAGCACGTCGATACGCTGCCTGCCATGCACGACGGGTCCAAACCGGTGGCGCGCCTGGTCGACCGACACCCGGCGGTCACCCCGGAGCGGTTGATCGCCCAGCTCGTTCCGCCGCCGACGTTCGCCGATGTGAGCTTCGAGACCTACCGGCCGGATCCCGCCCAGCCGACCCAGGCCGCCGCGCTGCAGCGGTGCCGGGAGTTCTGCGCGGAGGCCGTGACGCGGCGGGCCGGCAAGAAGCGGCTGTTCGGTAAGCGCACGGTGCTGCCCGGGGCGGGCATCTACCTCGACGGCGGGTTCGGCGTCGGCAAGACCCACCTGCTGGCGTCGATGTACTACACGGTGCCCGCGCCCAAGGCGTTCGCCTCGTTCGGCGAGCTGACCCAGCTGGCCGGGGTGTTCGGCTTCACCGAGTGCATCGACCTGCTCGGCGACTACGTGCTGGTGTGCATCGACGAGTTCGAGCTCGACGACCCGGGCAACACCACGCTGATCTCGCGGCTGCTCTCGGCGCTCGTCGAGCGCGGTGTGTCGATCGCGGCGACCTCCAACACGCTGCCCGAGCAGCTCGGTGAGGGCCGCTTCGCCGCGCAGGACTTCCTGCGCGAGATCAACACGCTGGCAAGCATCTTCACCACGGTGCGGATCGACGGCCCGGACTACCGGCATCGCGACCTGCCGCCGGCGCCGGCGCCGCCGAGCGACGCCGAGGTGGCCGAGCGGGCCGCGGCGGTGCCGGGTGCCACGCTCGACGACTTCGACGAGTTGTGCGACCACCTGGCCACCATGCACCCGTCGCGGTATCTGACCCTGATCGAGGACGTGCAGGCGGTGTTCATCACCGGGGTGCACCCGATCGACGACCAGAACGTCGCGCTGCGGCTGGTGTCGCTGACCGACCGGCTCTACGACGCCGGCATCCCGGTGATGGCCTCGGGCGCCAAGCTCGACACCATCTTCAGCGCCGAGATGCTCGCCGGTGGGTTCCGCAAGAAGTACCTGCGGGCGATGTCACGGCTGCTGGCGCTGACCGCGGCCGCGCACGCCGGTCAGACCGGGCGCACCAGCACGTAGTCGTCCTCCCAGTGGTCGCCGAGCCGGAACCGTCGGGTGCCGACCCGGGTGAACCCGTGCTTGGCGTAGAAGCGCTGGGCGCGTTCGTTGCGCTGGTTGACGCCCAGCCACATCGACACCGCGCCGCGGGCGATGGCGAACTCCACCGCCGCCGCGACGAGCTGGGCGGACACCTCGCTGCCGTGCTGCTCGGGCAGCACGTACAGCTTGGACAGCTCCACCGTGGGCCGTTCGGTCACCACACGCTGCACGTCGGGGTCGTCGGCGGGCGTTCCGTCGACGAGCAGGGCGTAGCCGGCGATGCGGTCGTCGACCCGGGCCAGCAGCACCGTGCGGGACGGGTCGGCCAGGTACTCGCGGAACCGATCGGCGGTGAGGTTCTCGGCGATGAAGGCCGCCACCGCGTCCGGTTTCACCGACGGCGGGCAGGCCAGCGGGAAGGTGCGGGCGGCGACGTCGGCGAGTTCGGCGACGTCGGCGTCGGTGGCGAGTTCGATGGGCAGGTAGTTCAGACGTTCCATTGCGCGAGATGGGTACCGGTCAATCGATCGATGAGCACGACGTTGGACACCAGGTCTCGGTAGCAGTCCCACCACACCCCGCCGGTGACGGTGCTGCCGGCGGGTGCGTTGAGCAGCAGGACGCGCAGGTCGTCGGGGGCGTCGGTGTTGCGCGGCTCGTAGGAGTCGCCGGTGGGGGTGTTGCCCCGGAACACGAACACCGTGGACAGCAGGTACGGGTTGGGCACCCGGACCGGGTGCACGGTGACCGTCGCGCGCCACACCTGCTCACGCGGCGGGCGGGGCGGGTAGCCGAACCCGGGCGGGATCGGGGCCGGGGCGATGTCGTGGACGGTGACGTCGGCGACGAAGTTCATGTAGGACACCCGCAGGGTGTCGCCGAGCCGGCCGATGGGGCTGTCCGCGGCGCCGGCCGGCGCCGCGGGGGTCACCGGCAGCGCCGCGCACAGCAGCGCCGCGCCGAGCACCGCCCACATCCTCACCAGCAACCGACGCATCCGCACTCCATTCGGTTCGACGAACTGCCTCGCATGATGGCACACCGGCGGGATTGTTCGCGGCGCCACCGGGTACCCGGGCGACATCCGAACCCCGATCCAGGAGGCGAACCGTGCACGTCCCGCGCTGGCACAGCCGCGTCTCGCTCGAACAGGCCACCGCCTACCTGCGCGAGCACGCCGGACGCAACGTCACGCTGCACGAGCTGGCCGGCGTGCTGGGCGTCACCCCGCGCGCGGTGCAGTACCTGTTCCGCCGCCACCTGGGCACCACCCCGACGGCCTACCTGCGCCAGATCCGGCTCGAGCGGGCCCACCACGAACTGGTGCACGCCGATCCGGCGGTGGAGACCGTGCACCACATCGCCGGGCGGTGGGGGTTCGGCCACCCCGGCCGGTTCAGCATCCTCTACCGGCAACGGTTCGGTAACCCTCCGAGCCATACCCTGCGTCGCAACCCGGGTTCGCGCCGCCGCGGGTGATTTACTGTCAGCGTCCGTCACCAGACCGACCGACAGGAGCCCGTGATGCGCAGCATCGTCCTCGCCTCGGCGACGCTGGCCGCCCTCGGCCTGGCCGTTGCGGCGCCCGCCGCCGCCGTTCCCGGCGACGCCGAGTTCCTGCGCATCCTGGACACGCACGGCATCCCGTACGCCGACGCGGACCAGATCACCGATGTCGGCGAGTCGGTGTGCCAGTACGTCGCCGACGGGCACTCCGCGGCCGAGGCGGTGGCCGCCATCGCCGCCGCCGAGGGCTTCACCGAGCAGCAGAGCGAGATCTTCGTGCAGGGCGCGATCGCCTCCTACTGCAGTTACCTGGCCTGAACGCCGCGGGTCAGTCGCTGCCAGCGCGTTCGACACGGTCGAGGTAGTAGACCTCCGAGCCGGTCGGGTAGCCGCCGCCCTCGGTGGCGATGTGCACATGGTCGTAGTGGTTGGCGGTCTCCGAGCCGTAGTCGGCGGTCCAGTACGGGGCGCCGATGCCGGGGTAGAGGCCGCGCCGCCAGATGACGTGGATGACGCCCCAGCGTTCGGCGTTGGCCAGCGCGAACCCGGCCACCGCGTTGCCGAGTCGGATGCCCTCCTCGGTGTTGTGGTTGGGGATCATCACGTCGATGGCCAGCCCGTTGGGATGCCACTTGAGCGGGTCCTGGCGGTAGCCGCCGATGGTCTTGATCTCCGGGAACAGCACGCTCATGGCGCGCGCCACCTGGATGGAGCGGATCTGCAGGCCGCCCTCGTGGGCCACCCCCTTGGGCAGCGGGAACTCGTAGTTCTGGCCCTGGCCGATCGGGGCGCTGGCGGCGATGAGTTCGGCGGCCGCCGGGATGTCCGCGTCGTCCGGGGGCGGGACGGGGGCCGGTTCGGCGGGTCGGGCCGCCTCCGGCACCGGCGCGGTGGGCTGCTGGGCGGACTGGGCGTAGATCATGGCGCCGGCGAGCGAGATCGACATCACCAGCGCAAGCAAGCGGCCCCGGCCGTTGGCCAACAGCTTCCCGCCCATCAGCAGCACCCTACTGCGATCCCACCGGGGCCGAGGGGGACTCGCCGAGTTCGGCGATCGAGCGGGCCCCGGTGCGTTCGGCCAGCCGCAGTGCCACCCGGGCGGCGGCCACGGCGTCGCATTCGGCGTCGTGGTGGTTGTCCAGCGGGATGCCCAGGTGGCCGCAGACCGTGGGCAGTCTGTAGTCGGGCAGCTGCAGCAGGCGTCGGGCCAACCGCGCGGTGCAGTGGAAGTCCAGCGGCGGCAGCGGGTGTCCGCACGCCCGCAGCGCCGCGGCCAGCACGCTGCGGTCGAACGCCGCGTTGTGGGCGACCAGCGGCATCCCGGATGCGATGCGGCGCAACAAATCCGGGGCGAGCTCGGCGAAGCCCGGCCGGCCGGCCACCCGCTCCGGGGTGATCCGGTGCACCCGGACGTTCCAGACGTGGAACTCGTCGTAGCCGGCCGGCGGCCGGCACAGCCAGGAGCCGGTCTCCACGATTCGACCGCCGCGGACGGTGGCCCATCCGACGGCGCACACACTGGCCCGTCGCGGGTTGGCGGTCTCGAAGTCGACCGCGATGAAGTCCACCGGCGGACCTATCTGGCGGGTTCGGCCGCGTCGTCCCAGGAGGCGGTGGGCGCCGGGCAGGCCAGGCCGAGCTCGCCCGGGCCGGCCAGCACGTCGAGCGCCCGCAGGTGCACGCCCGGCGTACCGCGGTAGGCGAGCACCCAGCCGCCCACGCCGATCATCGGGGAGTGGGTGGCGACCACCGCGGGCCCGAGGATGTGCACCGACGAGGCGCCGTTGGTGAAGGTCGCCCGCACGGTGGTGCCGTGCGCCAGCGCCGGTGCGGCGTCGGCCGGGCCGGTCGCCGCGACCCCGTGGCCGGCGACCGCCAGCCGCAGCAACCCGTCGACCGGGCGGCCCTTGGACTCGACGGAGGCGACGCTGATCGACAGGTCGCCGCTGCTGGCCCGCATGATCTCGCCCCAGATCTGGTAGACCCCGAACACCGGGCTGCGGAAGGTGGCCCCGACCTGCATCCCGACGGCCAGCTCGCTGATTTGCAGCTTGAGCTCGTTGACCGCGCGGCGGGCCGGGGGCGTCAGGACCGCCCGGATGGCATCGAGGTCTTCGTCAGGCACCTACCACTCCCACGTCGAATCGGCGGCGAGGATTGTATGGACCCGGCGGCGGTTCGCCCGCGCCGGGCCGTCGGTTCGGATCAGTTGCGCAGCGCGAGGGGGAGCGGGCGCGGGTTGCGGTCGCCGGCGGTGCGCAGGTGCTCACGGGACAGCCGCGTGGTCTCGATGGCGGCCCACGCCTCGGCCAGCCCGGCCAGCCAGTTGGCGGCGACGATGGTGTCGGCGATGAGCGGGTCGTCGACCACCCCGGGCAACGGCGGCGGGAGCGCGTCCCAGTCCAGCGGTGCGGGCAGCGCCGGCCAGCTGATCGGGGCGCGCTTGTTGCCCTTGTCGGTGCGCGACTCGGCGTGCAGGCGGTTCTGCTCGGCGATCCAGGCCTCGATGTTGGCGTAGGTGCCGGCGAGGTCGATCAGCCCGGCGGTGGCGGGCCGCAGCGCCTCGGCGTGGCCGGGGAAGCGGTCGCGGACCGGGAACACCGGCCGGCCGGCCAGCACGTCCGGCACGACGGCGTCGTCGGCGGTCACCCACGACCCGCACAGCCGGCTCATCTGCTGCATCGGCGGGCCGACATAGACATGCCAGACGGCGGTCCGGCCCTCGCCGCTGTTGATCACCGCAACTGCTGCGGACAAGATCCCCGCTTCCTTTCGTCGGACTGCAGTGATGCTATGCCAACGGGGCGGGTCGAAATCGGGAGTGGGGCGCCTGAATGATCAGCACGCGGGGCGATCAGATCACGCCGGAAACGGGAAAAGACAGTGGTGCGCGATACTGGGATTGAACCAGT
>NZ_CALDGS010000166.1 GCF_937941905.1 uncultured Mycolicibacterium sp.
ACCCGGTGCCGCACGCCCACGTCACCACCACGACCACCCACAAGTCGCTGCGCGGCCCGCGCGGCGGCATGGTGCTGGCCACCGAGGAGTACGCGCCGGCGGTGGACAAGGGCTGCCCGATGGTGCTCGGCGGGCCGCTCGCGCACGTCATGGCCGCCAAGGCCGTGGCGCTGGCCGAGGCCCGCCGGCCGGAGTTCCGCAGCTACGCCCAGCGGGTCGCCGACAACGCCAAGGCGCTGGCCGAGGGGCTGCTCAAGCGCGGTGCCCGGCTGGTCACCGGCGGCACCGACAACCACCTGGTGCTGCTCGACGTCACCTCGTTCGGGCTGACCGGCCGGCAGGCCGAGTCCGCGCTGCTGGACGCCGGCATCGTCACCAACCGCAACGCGATCCCGGCCGACCCCAACGGCGCCTGGTACACCAGCGGCATCCGGCTGGGCACCCCGGCGCTGACCAGCCGCGGTTTCGGCGCCGACGACCTCGACCGGGTCGCCGAACTGATCGTCGAGACGCTGTCCAACACCACTCCGCAGGGCACCTCCAAGGCCAAGTACACGCTGGCCGACGGGGTGGCCGAGCGGGTGCAGGCCGCCGCCGACGAACTGCTGGCCGCCAACCCGCTGTACCCCGGCCTGACGTTGTGACCCCGACGTTGTGACAAAGGGCCCTAATCCGGGCCCTCCTTTTGGAAGAACCTGTGAACTCGGGTTACAGTTACTTCCATGGCCAAGAAACCCGTCCCGAACGCGCTGACCCTCGAGCTCGAGCCGGTGGTCGATCGTGAGCTGCGTCGCCACCTCGACACCGAGGTGATGTGGTACGCGCACGACTACGTGCCGTACGACCAGGGGGAGAACTTCGCCTTCCTGGGCGGGCGCGACTGGGACCCCGCGCAGGTGACGCTGCCCAAGCACATCACCGATGCGCTTGAGATCCTGCTGATCACCAAGGACAACCTGGCCGGCTACCACCGGGAGCTGGTGTTCAAGTTCATCCTCGAGGACAAGTGGGGGCGCTGGATCGGCCGCTGGACCGCCGAGGAGAACCTGCACGCCATCGCGATCCGCAACTACCTGGTGGTCACCCGCGAGGTGGATCCGGCCGCCAACGAGGACGTGCGCGTCCAGCACGTGATGAAGGGCTACCGCGCCGACCACTACACCCAGATCGAGACCCTGGTCTTCATGGCGCTGTTCGAGCGGGCGCACGCGGTCTACTGCCGCAACCTCGAGGCGCAGATCGAGGAGCCGGTGCTCAAGCGGCTGATCGGCAAGGTCGCCCTCGACGAGGAGCGGCACGAGGAGTTCTTCGGCAACCTCATCGCGCACTGCCTGCAGACCCACCGCGACGAGACCGTCGACGCGATCGCCCGCCGCGCCGCCGAGCTCGGCGTCATCGGCGGCGACATCGACGCCTACCAGGACAAGGTGGCCAACGTCGCGCAGGCCGGGATCTTCACCGAGGACGACAAGCGGCGGGTGATCTCCGACCGCATCGTCGCCTGGGGGCTGGCCGACGAGCCGAAGCTCCGCGAATTCGTCACGAATCGGTAACGTCCGCGGCGGCGCGCCTGCCCGGCGTGCGACACCCGACGGGAGTAGCGTCGGGAGTCGATGGCTAGCGTCAAGCTCTGCTATCCGGGCGGTGCCGATCGCTTCGAACGAAAGGGCCGGCCCCGGTCCTGGCACCGTGTCGTCCGCCAGTTCCGGCCGGCACCACCGCGGGCAGCGTCGACCGCTGCGGCGTCGGCCGCCTGCTCGAGGAGCGATTCGTGACCGATTCACGCCGCCGGACCTATGTGCTCGACACCTCGGTGCTGCTGTCCGACCCGTGGGCCTGCACCCGGTTCGCCGAACACGAGGTCGTGGTCCCATTGGTGGTCATCAGCGAGCTGGAGGCCAAACGCCACCACCACGAACTGGGCTGGTTCGCCCGACAGGCGCTGCGCCTGTTCGACGACCTGCGGACGGTGCACGGGCGGCTGGACCAGCCCATCCCGGTCGGTGACCAGGGCGGGACGCTGCACGTCGAGCTCAACCACAGCGACCCGACCGTGCTGCCGGCCGGGTTCCGCACCGACAGCAACGACGCCCGGATCCTCACCGTCGCGGCCAACCTCGCCGCCGAGGGCAAGGACGTCACCCTGGTCAGCAAGGACATCCCGCTGCGCGTCAAGGCCGGCGCGGTGGGGCTGCGCGCCGACGAGTACCGCGCCCAGGACGTGGTGGTCTCCGGCTGGACCGGGATGACCGAGCTGGAGGTCGCCTCCACCGACATCGACCAGCTCTTCGCCGACGGCGAGATCGACCTGGATGCGGCGCGGGACCTGCCGTGCCACACCGGGATTCGCTTGATCGGCGGGGGGTCGCACGCGCTGGGCCGGGTCAGCCCGGAGAAGCGGGTGCGGCTGGTGCGCGGCGATCGTGAGGCGTTCGGGCTGCGCGGCCGCTCGGCCGAGCAGCGGGTCGCGCTGGATCTGCTGCTCGACGAGTCGGTCGGCATCGTCTCGCTCGGCGGCAAGGCCGGGACCGGCAAGTCCGCACTGGCGCTGTGCGCCGGCCTGGAGGCGGTGCTGGAGCGCGGCACCCAGCGCAAGGTGGTGGTGTTCCGGCCGCTGTACGCCGTCGGCGGCCAGGACCTCGGCTACCTGCCGGGCAGCGAGGCCGACAAGATGGGCCCCTGGGCGCAGGCGGTGTTCGACACCCTCGAGGGGCTGGCCAGCCCGGCCGTGCTCGACGAGGTGCTCGCCCGCGGCATGCTCGAGGTGCTGCCGCTGACCCACATCCGGGGCCGGTCGCTGCACGACTCGTTCGTCATCGTCGACGAGGCCCAGTCGCTGGAGCGCAACGTGCTGCTGACCGTGCTGTCGCGGCTGGGGGCGGGTTCGCGGGTGGTGCTCACCCACGACGTGGCCCAGCGCGACAACCTGCGGGTCGGCCGCCACGACGGGGTGGCCGCGGTGATCGAGAAACTCAAGGGCCACCCCCTGTTCGCGCACATCACCCTGGTGCGCAGCGAGCGGTCGCCGATCGCGGCGCTGGTCACCGAGATGCTCGAGGAGATCAGCCCCGGCGCGCTGCCCTGACCCGGCGCCGGCGGCCAGGGACTTTGGTCCCTGGCCGCGCCGACCACCGGCCCTAGTGCGGCCGCGGCCGGCGGGTGACCATCGGGCCATGACCCGGCGGCCCCGCGGCGGTGCAGGATGATCCAACTTTCGGTGGTCAAGCACGCGGTGCGGCTCGCCTGCCGGGCGCCGTCGCTGCACAACACCCAGCCCTGGCGGTGGGTGGCCCGCCGCGACGGGCTGCACCTGTACCTGGACCGCACCCGGGTGATGGGCGCCACCGACGCCGCCGGCCGGGAGGCGCTGATCAGCTGCGGCGCGGTGCTGCACCACCTGCGGGTGGCGGTGGCGGCCGCCGGCTGGGACGGCGTGGTCACCCGGTTCCCGGACGGTGAGCACGCCGATCACCTGGCCGCCGTCCGGTTCCGGCCCACCGACGTCGTCGAGCCGTGCCGGCGCCGGTTGGCCGACGCCATCCTGGTCCGCCGCACCGACCGGCTGCCGTTCGCCGCGCCTCCCGACTGGGACACCGTGCACGCCCGGCTGCTCGGGCTGCTCGACGCGCTCGGGTTGCCCGGGGTGCACCTCGACGTGATCGCCGAGGCCGACCACCCGCGGCTGGTCGCTGCCGCCGCACTGGCCGACGCGTCCCGGCTCGACGACACCCGGTATCAACTCGAACTACACTGGTGGACAACGGATTTCGTCTTCACGGAGGGCATCCCGCGCAGTGCGCTGGTGACCGCCGCCGAGGGGCGCCGGGTCGCGGTGGGGCGCACCTTCCCGGCCGCCGCCGGGCGGGAGCGGCGCGGCGAACTGCCCGACGACCGGGCGGTGATCACCGTGCTATCCACCGCCGACGACGGCCCAGCCGCGGCCCTGCACTGCGGCGAGGCGCTGTCGGCGGTGCTGCTCGAGGCCACCGCGGCGGGGCTGTCCACCTGCACCCTGAGCCACCTCACCGAGGTGCCGGAGAGCCGCGCCGAGGTGGCCGATCTCATCGGCGGCGACAGCCGGCCGCAGGTGCTGGTGCGCATCGGGCGGGCCCCGGCGCTGGAGGGCGCCCCGGCGCCCACCCCGCGCCGTCCGCTCGACGACGTGCTCGACATCGATCCGGAACCGACCGGAGTGGCCCGGCCGTCCGGTGAACACTGGTGAGGCGAGAGCTGTTGAATGTACCCATGGTGAAGGTGTTCCTGGTCGACGACCACGAGGTCGTCCGCCGCGGGCTGATCGACCTGCTCAGCTCCGACCCCGAACTGGAGGTGGTCGGGGAGGCCGGCACGGTCGCGCAGGCGATGGCGCGCATTCCCGCGCTGCGCCCCGACGTCGCCGTCATCGACGTGCGGCTGCCGGACGGCAACGGCATCGAACTGTGCCGCGACCTGCTGTCGCAGCTGCCCGACCTGCGCTGCCTGATGCTGACCTCGTTCACCTCCGACGAGGCGATGCTCGACGCGATCCTGGCCGGCGCGAGCGGATTCGTCATCAAGGACATCAAGGGCATGGAGTTGGCCAAGGCGATCAAGGACGTCGGCGCCGGCCGGTCGCTGCTGGACAACCGGGCCGCCGCCGCGCTGATGGCCAAGCTGCGCGGCGCGGCCGAGCGCTCCGACCCGCTGGCCGGGCTGTCCGACCAGGAACGGGTGCTGCTCAGCCTGCTCGGGGAGGGGCTGACCAACAAGCAGATCGCCGCCCGGATGTTCCTGGCCGAGAAGACGGTCAAGAACTACGTCTCCCGGCTGCTGGCAAAACTCGGCATGGAACGGCGCACCCAGGCCGCGGTGTTCGCCACCAAGCTGCAGCGCGACAACCTCGTCGGCGGCGGCGATATGTCACGATGACCGGGTGACCGCGGATTCAGCGTCGCGGGGAAGCCCGCCGTACCTGCCGAAGACGCCGACCCTGCGTGACACCCTGTCGCAGCTGCGGCTGCGCGAACTGCTCGGCGAGGTCCAGGAGCGCGTCGAGGAGATCATCAAGGGCGGCGACCGCCTCAACGGGCTCGTCGAGGCGATGCTGGTGGTCACCTCCGGGCTGGACCTCGACGTCACGCTGCGCACCATCGTGCACACCGCCGCCGAGCTGGTGCAGGCCCGCTACGCCGCGCTCGGCGTGCGCGGGCAGGGCCACGACCTGGTGCAGTTCGTCTACGAGGGCATCGGCGACGAGGTGCGCCGCGAGATCGGGCATCTGCCCGAGGGCCGCGGCGTGCTCGGCCTGCTCATCGACGACCCCAAGCCGATCCGGCTGGCCAACATCCTCGAACACCCCGCCTCGGTGGGCTTCCCGCCCGGGCACCCGCCGATGCGCACCTTCCTCGGCGTCCCGGTGCGCATCCGCGACGAGGTGTTCGGCAACCTCTACCTCACCGAGAAGACCGACGGGCAGCTGTTCAGCGAGGACGACGAGGTGCTCGTCGAGGCGCTGGCCGCCGCGGCCGGCATCGCCATCGACAACGCCCGGCTCTACGCGCAGTCCCGCGCCCGGCAGGCCTGGATCGAGGCCACCCGCGACATCGCCACCGAGATGCTCTCGGGCGCCGACCCGACCACCGCGCTGCGGCTCATCGCCGAGCAGGCCCGCATCCTGTCGCGGGCCGAGGCCACCGTGGTCGCCGTCCCCGGCGACGCCGACGCCGCGCCCGAGGACGTCACCGAACTGCTCGTGGTGGAGATCTCCGGGACCACCCTGCCCGACGACGCGGTGGCCGCCATCCCGGTGGAGAGCCCGATCGGCCGGGTGTTCGTCGACGCCACGCCGCAACGCTTCGAGAAGGCCGACCTCACCGTCGCCGGGCGCACCCTGAGCGGGCCGGCGATGGCGCTGCCGCTGCGCGGCACCGACTCGGTGGGCGGGGTGCTGGTGGTGCTGCAGCCCGAGGAGGCGGTGGCGTTCACCGACGAGCAGCTGGCCATGCTGGCGGCGTTCGCCGACCAGTCCGCACTGGCCTGGCAGCTGGCCGGCACCCAGCGCCGGATGCGCGAGCTCGACGTGCTCGCCGACCGCGACCGCATCGCCCGTGACCTGCACGACCACGTCATCCAGCGGCTGTTCGCGGTCGGGCTGGCGCTGCAGGGCACCATCCCGCGCGCCCGCGACGCCGAGGTGCAGCGCCGGCTCTCCGACGCGGTGGACGACCTGCAGCAGGTGATCCAGGAGATCCGCACCACGATCTTCGACCTGCACAGCGGCGGCGGGCACACCCGGCTGCGGCAGCGCATCGACGAGGCGATCAGCCAGTTCGCCGGGCCCGACGTGCGCACCCGGGTGCAGTACTCCGGGCCGTTGTCGGTGGTCGACGCGCAGCTCGCCGACCACGCCGAGGCGGTGGTGCGGGAGGCGGTCAGCAACGCGGTGCGCCACGGCGGTGCCACCGAGCTGAGCATCGACGTCACCCTCGACGACAACCTGACCATCGAGGTGGCCGACAACGGCTGCGGCCTGCCGCCGCCCGAACAGCGCACCGACAGCGGGCTGGCCAACCTGCGCCACCGCGCCCGCGAGTGCGCCGGCACCCTGCAGCTCGCGGACCGGCCCGGGGGAGGGGCGCTGCTGCGCTGGTCGGTGCCGCTGCCCTAGCCCAACTCCCCAGCCCCCAACCCCGCGAGCGACCGTGTCTGCACGCCGACACGCCGGCGTGAGCGACCGTGTCTGCACGGGGCGGCGTGCAGACACGGTCACTCGCCGAGAAGGGGAACCCCAAGCAAGGGTCCCAACCCCCGCGGCCCAGGCAAGGGGAAGGAGCCGCTAGGACTGGCGGGCGACGATCACCGGCATCCGGGCCGACTGCACCACCTTCATCGCCACCGAGCCGAGCAGCATGCCGGGGAACCCGCCGCGGCCGTGGCTGCCGACCACCACCAGCTGGCAGGAGTCCGAGCGCTCCAGCAGATGCTCGGCCGGGTTGTCGCACACCACCACGCGCTCCACCGCGACGTCGGGGTAGCGATCCTGCCAGCCGGCCAGCCGCTCCGACAGTGTCTCCTCGCCCTGGGTGCGCATCTCGTCCCAGTCCAGGTCCGGCCACTGCCCGACGCCCCAGTCCCGCCAGGCGTGCAGCGCCACCAGCCCCACCCCGCGCCGCGACGCCTCGTCGAAGGCGATGGCGGTGGCCAGCTCCGAGGCGCGCGAGCCGTCGATACCGACCAGCACCGGCGCCTGGGCCGGGTGCTCCATCAGCGGGTCCTCGTCGTGCACCACCGCCACCGGGCAGCGGGCGTGCTGCACCAGGCCCAGGCTGACCGAGCCGAGCACGGCGGCGCGGATCGCACCCACCCCGCGCGCCCCGACGACGAACAGCTGCACGTCCTTGGACAACTCGACCAGCGTCGGCACCGTCACCCCGGACAGCAGCCGGCGCTCCACCCGGATGCCCGGCGCGGAGACCAGGGCCAACTTCTCGGCGTCGGCGAGCTGCTCGTGGGCCTGCTCCTCGTTCCAGGCCACCAGCCGCTCCGGCGCCGGCACCGCCGGCCACATCCGCGAACCCGCCGGCGGCACCACCCGGCACAGCAGCAGCGGCACGTTGCGCATCGCGGCCTCGCGGGCGGCGAAGTCCACCGCGACCCGGCAGGCCGGCGATCCGTCGACGCCGACGGCGATCCCGCCGGACGGGCTACTCAGGCTCATGCGATCTCCCCCACGCGTCCGGGACATTCCGACGAATCCAACCCTAGTGCCCGGCGCCCTGCCGATCGGGCAGAGCGAGCGGACCGCCCTCGAGGTCGGCCACCACCGCCGTCAGCGGCCAGCGCGGGGTGGCGGGCAGCGGGTCGGCGTTGACCGGCGCCCAGCCCACCCGCAGCAGCATCTGCGGATACTCCTGGTCCTCGAAGATGTCGCTGCGCACCGACGCCCGGGTCTCGGCGATCTCCAGCGGCTCGGTGATCGGGCAGCTCGACAGGCCCAGCGCGGTGGCGGTCAGCAACACCAGGCTGGTGGCCTCGCCGGCGCGCAGCCGGGCCAGGTCGTCGTCGTCGCGGGTGCCCAGCGCCAGCGTCACCCCGTTGTCCTCGGCCGGGTCGGCGTCCGGCGGCTGGGCCAGCGCGGTGCCGGCGAACCAGCGCGACGGCAGCGGTGCGCCCGGGTCGGGTTCGGGGGTGTTGCTGGCCGGCACCCCGGCCATCGCCGCGTGCCGGCCGCTCCAGGTGGTCAGCTCGTGCAGGTAGGCGTCGCTCTCGGCGTGCGAGCGCATCGCCCGCCACAGCGCCTCGCGCAGGCCGGAGGTGTCGTCGACCCGCAGCAGCTTCACCCCGGCCCGGGCGGCCCGGGCGCCCATCAGCGCGATGTCGCCGATCGGCACCGGCCAGTGGCTGTAGGTGCGCCGGTCGGTGCGCCGCCGCGGGATCGCCGCGGCCAGGGCCACGTCCATCTCCGCCGGGGGACGGTGCGAGAGCTCCAGTGCGGCGAGATGGTTCGGCTCGGCAGGATCGGGGAAGCGGTGCACCCGGGCGTGCCAGCCCAGTGCGGCCAGCGCCACCACGGCGTGGTTGAGTGCGGCGCCGCAGGACAGCATGAGGTCGCGCCGGTCCGGGTCGGTGTTGGGCAGGTGCCGGTCGGGCACCGCCCACAGGTGCAGCGAGTCCGGCCCCACCCGCCACTGCCACGGCTGCGAGTTGTGCACCGAGGGGGCGCGCACGGCCAGCGACAGCGCGGCCCACAGGGTGCCGCTGTCGGGGAACTGAGTGCTCATGGCGACCGCTGCCCGTTCTGTCGGAGGGGTGTACTGAACACCATCCACATTGGCCGCCGACGCGCCGGTTCGGTTAGGGCCAATCGGCCTTTCTTTGCCGGTACATGCAACGAGGGCCCACGTGTTGACGAGAATGCCGGGTCCGGCCGTCAACACGTGAGCCCTCGAAGCGGAAGGCGTCAGTCCTCGACGCGCGCCATCTTCAACACGTCGAGCCGGCGGTCGAGCTCCTCCAGGGAGAGCTTCTCGCCGATCAGGCCGCGGTCGATGACGGTCTGGCGGATGGTCTTGCCCTCCTTGAGGGCCTCCTTGGCCACCCGGGCGGCCTCCTCGTAGCCGATCGCCGAGTTCAGCGGGGTGACGATCGACGGCGACGACTCGGCCAGCCGGCGCAGCCGCTCCTCGTTGGCCACCAGGCCGTCGATGCACTTGGCCGCGAACAGCTTCGAGACGTTGGCCAGCAGCGTGAACGACTCGAGCAGGTTGCGCGCCATCATCGGGATGTACACGTTCAGCTCGAACGCGCCGTTGGCGCCGCCCCAGGCGATCGCCGCGTCGTTGCCGACGACCTGCGCGGCGACCTGGGTCACCGCCTCCGGGATCACCGGGTTGACCTTGCCCGGCATGATCGAGCTGCCCGGCTGCAGGTCCGGCAGCTGGATCTCGGCCAGGCCGGTCAGCGGGCCCGAGCCCATCCAGCGGATGTCGTTGGCGATCTTGGTCAGCGACACCGCGATGGTGCGCAGCGCGCCGGAGGCCTCGACCAGCCCGTCGCGGGCGGCCTGCGCCTCGAACGAGTTCACCGCCGGGCGCAGCTCATCGAGGCCGGTCTGCTCCTTGAGCACCGCGACCACCTTTGGGCCGAAGCCCTCCGGGGCGTTCAGGCCGGTGCCGACGGCGGTGCCGCCGATGGGCAGCTCGGCCAGCCGCGGCAGCGCGGCCTTGACCCGCTCGATGCCGGCCTCGATCTGGCGGGCGTAGCCGGAGAACTCCTGGCCCAGGGTCACCGGCACCGCGTCCATCAGGTGGGTGCGGCCGGACTTGACCACGTTGCGCCACTGCCGGGCCTTGGCGTCCAGCGAGGCGTGCAGCACCTCCAGCGCCGGGATCAGCTGGCGCACCGCGGCTTCGGTGGCCGCCAGATGGGTGGCGGTGGGGAAGGTGTCGTTCGACGACTGCGACATGTTCACGTCGTCGTTCGGGTGCACCGTCACGCCGTTGCGGGCGCAGATCGAGGCGATCACCTCGTTGGCGTTCATGTTCGAGCTGGTGCCCGAACCGGTCTGGAACACGTCGATCGGGAACTGGTCGTCGTGCTTGCCGTCGGCGATCTCGGCGGCCGCGGCGATGATCGCGTCCGCCTTCTCGGGGGCCAGCAACCCGAGGTCCTTGTTGACCTGCGCGCAGGCGCCCTTCAGCAGGCCCAGGGCGCGGATCTGGTTGCGTTCCAGGCCACGGCCCGAGATCGGGAAGTTCTCGACCGCACGCTGGGTCTGGGCGCGCCACAGCGCGTTGATCGGCACCCGGACCTCGCCCATGGTGTCGTGTTCGATGCGGTAGTCGGTCTCGACGGCACTGTCGGCGCTCATATATGCCCTTCTCTGCGAATCGGTCAACGGCTGGGGGTCTGCGTCACGGGAGCGGCCGGATCGCGTTCTGGTCACCGGTGAAGTCGATCGCGGAGTACTCGGCGATCTTCGACAGCCGGTGGTAGGCCTCGATCATGCGGACCGTGCCCGACTTGGACCGCATGACGATCGACTGGGTGGTGCACCCGCCCGGGGTGTAGCGCACCCCCTTGAGCAGGTCGCCGTCGGTCACGCCGGTGGCGCAGAAGAACACGTTGTCCCCGGACACCAGGTCGGTGGTGGTCAGCACGCGGTCCACGTCGTAGCCGCGGTCGACCGCCTTCTGCCGCTCCTCGTCGTCCTTGGGCGCCAGCACGGCCTGGATCTCGCCGCCCATGCAGCGGATGGCGGCCGCGGCGATGATGCCCTCCGGGGTGCCGCCGATGCCGGCCAGGATGTCGGTGCCGGAGTTGGGCCGGCAGGCCGAGATCGCGCCGGCGACGTCGCCGTCGGTGATCAACCGGATACGGGCGCCGGCGGCCCGGGCGTCGGCGATGAGCTCCTGGTGGCGCGGCCGGTCCAGGATGCACACGGTCACGTCGGAGACGGCCAGCCCCTTGGCCTTGGCCACCCGGCGGATGTTCTCGCCGATCGGGGCGGTGATGTCGACGACGTCGGCGGCCTCCGGGCCGACGGCGATCTTGTTCATGTAGAACACCGCCGACGGGTCGAACATGGCGTGCCGCTCGGCCACCGCGAGCACCGAGATCGCGTTGGGCATGCCCTTGCTCATCAGCGTGGTGCCGTCGATCGGGTCGACCGCGACGTCGCACTCCGGCCCGTCGCCGTTGCCGACCTCCTCGCCGTTGTAGAGCATCGGGGCGTTGTCCTTCTCGCCCTCGCCGATGACCACCACGCCGCGCATCGAGACGCTGTTGATCAGCGATCGCATCGCGTCGACCGCTGCGCCGTCACCGCCCTCCTTGTCGCCGCGGCCGGCCCAGCGGGCGGCGGCCATGGCCCCGGCCTCGGTCACACGGACGAGCTCGAGGGCGAGGTTGCGATCAGGGGCTTCGTGACGCGGCTGACCTGTCATGCGCGTGATTCTCCCATTCCGTGTCCAGCGTTCGGGAGCTGGGATACTGGTCGGCATGACAACCCCGCCGGGTTCCGGCCCCAGCAACGCCGGCCGCAGCGACCCGCAGCAACCCGTCGAGGTCGCCGTGCCGGCCCCGCCGCCGGCCAAACCGCGGCTGCTGCAGGACGGCCGCGACATGTTCTGGTCGATGTTTCCGCTGGTCCTGGGCTGCATCCTGCTGGCCGGGGTGCTGGGGATGTGCTCGTTCGCCCCGACCGGGCCGGGCCAGGGGCCGGTGCCGATGTTCGACGCCCCGACCGCGCTGAAGGCCGACGCCGAGGCGCTGCACATCCCGATCCGGGTACCGGCGCTGCCGGACGGCTGGCGGTCCAACTCCGGTGCGCGCCAGGGCATCGAGGGCGGCCGCACCGGCGCCGACGGCCGGCCGGCCCGCGCGGTGGTCAGCCGGGTCGGCTACCTCAGCCCGGGCGGGATGTACCTGGCGCTGTACCAGAGCGACGCCGACGAGGAGAAGCTCGTCGGCGCGATCCACGACGACATGGTGCCCGCCGGCAGCGAGGACGTCGACGGGGTGCGCTGGACGGTCTACCAGGGCGACGGCGACACCGAACCGGTGTGGACCACCCGGCTGTCCGGCCCGGACGGCACCGCGCAGCTGGCGATCACCGGGGCCGGCGACACCGACGAGTTCCGCACGCTGGCCGCGGCCACCCAGCGGCAGCCGCCGCTGACCACCGCCGGCCGCTGAGACCCGACGCGAGGCAGGCCCGGATGAGCACAGCCAAGGCACCGGAAGCAGATCCGATCGGCTGGACCGCCGAACCGTTCACCGCGGCCGGCCTGACCTACGACGTCTACCGCAGGGGCTCCGGCCCGGGGGTGGTGCTCATCCCGGAGATGCCGGGCCTGCACCCGGGCGTGCTGGCCCTGGGAAACCACCTGGTGGACAACGGGTTCACCGTCGCCGCGCCGTCGCTGTTCGGCACCCCCGGGGCGCCCGCGATGGGGCCGGGCGCGGTGCCGGTGCTGCTGCGCGGCTGCGTGGCCCGCGAGTTCGCCGCCTTCGCCACCAACGCCGAACGGCCGGTCGCGCACTGGCTGCGGGCGCTGGCCCGGGACCTCAACGCCCGCACCCCGGGCCGCGGGGTGGGGGTGATCGGGCAGTGCTTCACCGGCGGGTTCGCGCTGGCCGCCGCCGTCGACGACAGCGTGCTGGCCCCGGTGCTGTCCCAGCCGTCGCTGCCGCTGCCGCTGACCCCGA